>JAICRU010000122.1 GCA_025937235.1 Acidimicrobiia bacterium | reverse complement strand
GTTCTTCTCGCCCCCCCCTGGTTCTTGTGTTTTCTTTCGGCAACCACCCCCCACTTTGCGTGGGCCTCCCCCCCCCCCGGGGCCGCGCGGGGGGCCCCCCGCGGGGGCCCCCCACGGCGAGGGTGGCGGCGATGGGACGGACACCACGGGCGCCGGCGGTGAGGACCGCACGGTGATCCGGTTCGCCTTCGCCCCGGATCCGGTCTGGGACTACATGAACGACAACGGCTATCTGGTCGAATGGGAGCAGGAGAACAACATCCGCATCGTCACCAGCACCACGTGGGACGAGTTCACTTTCTTCGCCGGTGGTCACGGCGATGTCGTCTCGATGGGGACGCTGGAGATCCCGGTACTGGAGCAGGAGACCGAGATCCAGACCGTTACGTTCGGGAAGTACAACGCCCTTCGCGACTCGATGATGACCACCCCGGACACCGGCTTCGAGACCTTGGCCGACATTCCGCCGGGTTCCACCCTGTGTGTGGCCAGCCCGGTCTCGGCCACCGGCTTCTGGGCCGTGGCGGCCAACGAGTTGCACGATGGGATGGACTTCAGGGTCGGCGGCGGTGACTTCGAGCTGGTGGTCAACGACCACTTCGTCAACCCCCAGAACATGGTCGACAACCAGGACTGTGTGGCCGGGATCTTCATCCCCGAGGCAGCCACCCCCTACATGGTGACCGACGACATGGTGATCATGTATGAGGGACAGTCGCCGTTCCAGCTCTACAACACGTTCTCCGGATTCGAGAGCGAAGAGGCACACATCATGTCCAACCTCTTCACCGCCACCGAGGAGTTCTACGACGCCCATCCCGAGGAGATGGCTGCGTTCCTCGCTCTCTGGCAGCAAGGCATCGAGCTCTGGGCGGCGAACCAGGAGGAGATCATCACCACCTACCCCCAACACTTCGCCGTGGAGTCCGACGAGGACATCGCCTTCATCACCGAGTTCATGGCCGGCCCCAACGACTGGTTCGTCGACTCGGTCTACTTCACCGACGAGTGGGTGGAGGCGGAACAGGCGATCTGGGATTTCCAGACCGAGCTCAACCCCGATAACGACAACTATGTCGAACCCGGCTTCGATGCCCCCCGCTTCGAGGTGATCGAGGCGCCCGCCTAGACAGGTCGCCCACGAACCCAGGTCGACGGCACCTCTCGGCGAAGGCTGGTTCGGGGAAGGCCGGTTCAGGCCAGCCCCAACGCCTGGCGCAGCCTGACCACACGCTGGGTGTGGTCGGTGTGCGCCACCGGGGGCAAGGGCTCCGAATTGGTGACGGGGAGCACGATGAAATGGGGCCCGGGCTCGGTGAGGAGTCGTGGAAGCGCCGCCTCGAATCTGGCCAGGTCCTCGATGCGCTCCACCTGCTCGACGCCCGCACCCCGGGCCAGCAGGGCGAAATCGACGCCCGGGGCCAGCTCCTGACCCCCGGTCATCTCGTAGCTGCGGTTCTCCATGAGGAGCACCAGGAGATTGTGAGGGCCGTAACGGGCGATGGTGACCAGCGAGCCGAGGCTCATCAGCAGCCCACCGTCTCCTTTCAGCACGATCACTCTGCGCTCGGGCCGGGCAAGGGCCAGACCGAGCCCGAAGTCGGCGGCGTGACCCATCCCGAAGGCGAGGAAGTCGAAGTCGAGAGGATGGCTGGACACCAGCGGCCATTGCAGCGTCGCCGTCATCGTCGTGACCACGATCTCGTCGGTGCGACGCGCCGAGAGGACACGGAAGAGATCGAGACGCTCGATGCTCAAGGCCGGAACCCGTAGCCGTAGAGGACGGCTGCCGGGAGCGAGGTTTGCTCCGCCTTCGCAGCCATCTCGCCGATGACTCCCAGGTCGTCATCGGTCATCAGCAGACGATGGGGAATGCCCCAGGCGTCCAGGATGGGCTCGGTGTAGGGGTAGGCCGAGTCGATGGGGAGGCTTCCTTCCATCGCCCCCGGGTAACCCCTCCACCCGATCAGCAGGAACAACGGGATGTGAGGCCCGAGACCGCAGCCGCGGACGGCGTCCCCGGCCTCCATCAGACCGGTGTTCTGCAGGACCACGATGGGCTTTCGCCCACCCACCCAGAGCCCGGCGGCGAGAGCGATGCCCTCCCCTTCGCGGGTGGGCTGATACACGTCGATGCCGGGCGCCTCGAGAAGGGCCCGATGCAGATATCTGCTCTCCCCATCGGGAATGGACACGAGGTCGGTGAACCCCAGATCGAGGATGGTGGCTGCGGCGCGGGCCGCATCCACGCCCGCTGATGCAGACCGCTCCACGGATCGGATCATATAGGATGCACGATCGCTCCAACCGGACAGAGAGCCCAACCCATGGCCGTCACGCCGGACCACGAGGTGCAGAGCCCGCCTCCGGGGAGGTCCGCGGGCGGATCGCGGAGATTGGACCTCGTCCTACCCATCGCTGCGGTGATCGTCGGCGTGGTGGTTATCGCCGTGATCACCAGCCCCGGTCCAGAGGGCCCGCAGTGGGGACAACAGCAGGGGCCGGCTGGCCCGATGGCCTTGGGCAGCCTGGTAGCGGTGGAATCCGGATTCGCCGTGCTCTCCGGCGTCACCGAGGACGGAGTCTTGTTGTGGTGGAGCGAGGACGGGGCGAGCTGGCAATCCCAATCCCTGCCCCCCGGTGCGACCCCGAACCGGCTCGCCACGAACGACAACCTGCTGATCGCATATGACGGGATGAGGGCCCTCGTACTGGCCTTCGCCAATGAATCCTGGGAACTGCGCGAGGAGGTGGTGTTCCCCGACGAGATGCGGACCGGTCAGAGCCCGGGCCGGCCCGGCCTCGTGCCCGCGCCCGAGGGCTTCATCATGACCTCGGTCGTGGGCGACGTCTGGTGGTGGGATCTGGAAGGTTTCCAACCCGTGGTGACCAACCCCGATTGGGGCCCCGGGCAAACGGTCGAGGTGCCATTCGATTCGTCCTGCCAGCCCCCGACTCGCATCTCACCCGATGTGCCCCCAATAGCGTCCACCGACCGCGGCATAACCGCTCTGATCTCGAGCAACCCGGACGAGCCCTTCGGCATATGGCCGGTGTGCGAGCCAGAGATGTTGCATTCCGCAGACGGCACGAAATGGGACAGATCAGGGATCACCCTCGATGACGGCGCCTATGTCTATGGGGTGGCCTTCCGTGACGGGACCTTCATCGCGGTGGGGGGCCTGGGCATCGATGAGCCTGCGGTGTGGACCTCGACCGCCGGGGGCGATTGGGAGGCGATCGAGACCTTCGACTCGTTGGGGGGTATCGAGCTGTACACGGTTCGCGCCGGTGGAGCAGGCTGGGTGATCGTGGGCCAGGAAACCGAGACCTCCAGCCCGCTGGGTTGGGTGTCGCCCGACGGAATCTGCTGGACCGCCCTGCCGGCCGAGGTCGACGGGGACGATGCCGCGGTCGCCCCAAGCCGGGTGGTGCTCGTCTATCGGGTCACCTATCCGGAGATCTGGGTGACCGACATGGCCGCGAGCCGCTGTTGATGAGGGCACGGACAGGGGCCCAGCTCCTCGTGGAATCGTTGCTCGGCGAGGGGGTCGACCTGCTCTTCGGCATCCCTGGGGTCGGCACGCTCGCGGTCTACGACGTCTTCGTCGACCATCCGGAGCTACGCCACATCGAGGTCAGACACGAGCAGGCGGCGATCTTCATGGCGGACGGGTTCGCCCGAGCATCGGGCAGGGTCGGCGTGGCCTTCACCTCGAACGGTCCGGGAGCCCTGAACACGATCACCGCCATGGCCACCGCCCACAACGACAGCGTCCCCGTTCTCCATCTGGTCAGCGAGAACCCGCCCGAGGTGCGCAAGAAGGGCAAAGGGCACTTTCACGACATCTCGGATCAGTTCGGGATCTTTCGCCCGGTGTCGGGGCATGCCGCCCAAGTGGCGCTGCCGGACGAGATCCCCGCTGCCGTGCACACGGCATTCTCCGCCCTGCGCAACCGGCGACCCCGGCCGGCTCTGGTCGAATTCGCCAACGAGGCCTTCACCTCCGTGACGACTTCGGAGGCGCCGGCGCCGGGGGCGGGGGCGTCTCCCCTGGGACCGGCGGCCCGGGTCGAGTGGCCTGTCGACCGTGAGAAGCTGAGGCAAGCCGCCGACATGCTTGCCGGGTCGGAGCGGCCCCTGGTCTGGGCCGGTGGCGGGGTGGGCACCCCGGAGGCGACGGCGGCTCTGCTCCAGGTCGTGGAGAGACTGGGAGCGCCGACCATCACCACTCAGAAGGGAAAAGGTGCAATCCCCGCCGAACATCCCCTTCATGTCGGGAACTGGGCCAACGAGCAACCGGTGCGCGATCTCGTCGCCGAATGCGACGTGCTCCTCGCGGTGGGGACGAGGTTCTCCTACTTCCCTACCGGTGGCTGGTCATTGCGTCTTCCCAACCGGATCGTCCAGATCGACATCGACCCGGCCGAGATAGGCCGCAACTACCCGGTAGAGGTGGGGTTGGTTGGTGGTGCTGCAGTGACCCTGGGGGCGCTCGATGCAGAGCTCGATTCTCTCGGACATCAACCACTCCCCTGGCGTGATGACGAGGTCGCCAAGACCCTGGCGCAAATAACCGAGGCGGTTGGCACTCCGATCGAGATCGAGGTCCTCGACCAGATGCGCGCCGCCCTGCCCCCGGAATCGCTGGTGTTCAACGACCCAACCACGGTCGCCTTCTGGGCGCGGTCCCACTGGAAGACGGATCGTCCCCGAACATGGTTCGTCCCTTCGGGATTCGGCACCCTGGGTTTCGCCCTACCCGCTGCGATCGGAGCCCGCCTCGCCCGGCCCGACGCCCCCAGCATCGCCATTATCGGCGACGCCGGAGTCATGTTCACGATCCAGGACCTGATGACCGCCGTGCAGGAACAGGTGCCGGCCATCGTCGTCGTGTTCAACGACGAGGGCTATGGGGTGGAGCGAAGACATCAGGACCATCTGTATGGGAGACACAGCGGCGTGGACGTCCGGCCCCCGGACTTCGTCGCCCTGGCTCATGCCTTCGGAGCCAGGGGTCTGAGGGTCGACGACCTGTCCCGGGTGGGCGACACGATCGCTTCTGTCCTCGAAGCCGAGGGCCCGACCCTGATCGAGGTCCCCAACCGGTTCAGCCATCCCGGGTACGGGGCTTTCGGGACCTACTGAAAGGAAGCAATTGACCACGATCGACATCCACGCCCACGCCATCGTGCCCGACGCGCTGGAAGCGATGGCGGCCACTCACCCCGACCATGGGCCCGAGCTGGTGGAGGACAGCGGGCGGAAGTATCTCAGGTATCCGGGGCGGGAGCGTCTCGGCCCCCTTCCCGAGGCCATCTTCGAGCCCGACCTCCGTCTCGCCGCCATGGACCGGCAGCGGGTCGACCTCCAGGTCATCGCAATCCCCCCACCCAACTTCCACTACCACGTGCCCGCCGACGTCGGATCTGACTTCGCCCGGATCCAGAACGACTCACTTGTCGGGCTGAGCGAGAAGGAGCCGGACCGCTTCCATGTCTTCGCCACGCTTCCCCTTCAGGACATCGAGGCCTCGTTGGCCGAGATCGACCGGATAGCAGTGATCGGGCGGGTGCGGGGGGTCCAGATCGGATCGAACATCGACGGCACCGACGTGGACGATCCCTCCCTCGAGCCCGTCTGGGCCGATCTGGCCAGGCGCAACCTCCCCGTCTGGTTCCACTCCGACCAACGATCGATCGCCGGCGCCGACAGGATGCGCACCTACTACCTGCAGAACCTGATCGGAATCCCCCTCGAGTCAACCATCGCCGCTGCCAAGCTGATCTTCGGTGGCGTGCTCGATCGTCACCGAAACCTCAGGGTCGGGTTCACCCACGGTGGCGGGTTCGCCCCCTATCAGATAGGGCGCTGGGAGCATGGTTGGTCGGTGCGTCCCGAGCCCAAGGTGAACATCGAAAAGACCGGACCTCGCCAGTTCTTCGCCAAGCTCTTCTTCGACAGCCTGACCCACGACGCCATCTCGCTGGAGATGCTGGGTAGGAGAATGGGATGGGATCACGTGATGCTGGGCAGTGACTATCCCTTCGACATGGCCTCCACGGATCCGGTCGGCGCAATGGAGACGGTCGACATGAGCGATGACGACCGGGCCCTGGT
>JAICRU010000061.1 GCA_025937235.1 Acidimicrobiia bacterium | reverse complement strand
TCTAAAAACCCCCCCCACGGCATCTTCCGCCCGTTCTGTCTACGCCCCCATGCCCCGACCCCTTTCCCAACCCTTGTTGTGGCGCCCCCCCCCGGGGGGCCCGCTCCACAGATTTGGGGCAACGTCTTCGCCGCCCTCCGTCTATCAGCCGGTTGCCACCAGGTCGGTGTACACGAGGTTCCCGAAGGCGTCCACGTAGACCCCGTCCACGGTGTCGTTCCAGCCGTACTGGTTCAACCCGAAGAACATCGGGATCAATGGGGTGTCGGCGCAGGCGATCGCCGCGGCCTCCTGGTAGAGGGGGATGGCTGCATTGATGTCGGCCTGAGCGTTGGCCTCGTCGATCTTGGCGTCGTACTCGGGGTTGACGTAGAACGTGCTGTTCGAGCCCGCCGGGGGCACGAAACGGCTATCCAGCAGCAACTGCCAGTAGTTCTGGGGGTGTGGGTAGTCCATACCCCATCCGAGACGGAACGGACCGGTCATGCCCTGCTCGTCGATCCGCGGCAGGTAGTCGGCGAAGTCGAGCTGCTCGAAGGTCACCGTGGTGACATCGATGCCCAGCGTCTCGCCCCACATGTTGACCACGGCCTCGACCCAGGCGTCGTGACCGGCGCCCGAGTTGAACCAGACCGTCATCGGGCCCTCGATGCCACCGGACGACTCCCAGAGAGCCGCAGCCTCCTCCGGGTTGTAGGTCCAGTTGTCACACACGGTCTCCTGGAATCCAGGGATGACCGGCGCCTGCAGGTTGAAGGCGGGCGCACGAGTGCCGTTGAAGATCGGGCTGTTGACAATGGTCTCACGGTCGATGGCCATCGACAGGGCCGCTCGCACATCCGGGTTCTGGAACGCCGGGTCATAGAGCGGGAAGGCCAGGTAGTTGATGGACGAGCTCGGTGACTCACCGAAGTTGGGCACCGCAGCCTCCACCTCAGCCACCCTCGCCGGGTCGATGAAGTCGACGATGTCGAGGTTGCCCGCCAACAGGTCGTTGATCGCGGTGTTGACGTCCTCGTAGATCCGGAAGGTCAGACCGTCGATCTGGGCCGGGTCCTCACCGGCGAAGTCGGGGTTGGCCACTGTGCGGATCTCGATGTCGTGCTCCCATGAACCGTCCATCATGAACGGGCCGTTGCCGATCGGCGCCTCGTTGAACGCGGCCGGGTCGGCGAAGAACGCCTCCGGCAGCGGGTAATACGAGGTGTAGCCGAGACGAGTCATGAAGAACGTCTCGGGCTGGGCCAGGGTCACGGTGAAGTTGAGGTCGTCGACCACGGTCAGACCACTCATGGTCTCGGCTGCGGGGGGCTGGCCCTCACAGTCGGCCACTTCGACATCCTCACCAGTATCCGGATCGGGCTCCGTGACGGTCCCGCACTGAAGGTCGGCATAGCCGGCGATCGATGCGAAGAAACCCGACACCTGGGCCGCGTTGGGCCCGTATGCCGAGTAGTTCCACGAGTCGACGAACGACTGCGCGGTCACGGGGGTGCCGTCATGGAAGGTCCAACCGTCCTTGAGGACGATGTCCCAGGTGAGGCCCTCGTCGGCCGAGGTGATCGACTCGGCGACACCGGTGAACGTGGGCTCACTGGTCTCCGGGTCATAGTCGATCAGCCCACGGAACAAGGCGCTGAGCACTGCGTTCCCCTCCGACTCGTTGGTGTTCGGGGGCTGCAGCCACTCGGGCTCACCGATGTAGCTGGTGATGATGCCACCGCCGGCGGCAGGCGCCTCGGTGGTCTCAGTCGGAGCCTCGGTGGTCTCCGTCGGAGCCTCGGTGGTCGCCGTCGTGTCCTCCGGCGCCTCCGTGGTATCGGTCGGCTCTCCGCTGCTACAGGCAGCTACGAACAGACCAAACGCAAGAAGGGCAGCAAGCGCGCCCTTCCCTCGCTTTGTTGTCATATGGATTCCCTCCTATGGGCAGACAGGCGTAATACACCCATCGGCCAGGAAGCTTATACACAACCCCTTGGCAACACATAGCGACCCTGGGCGAATCTGGGGCCGTGTGTCAGCGGGGGGGCATCCGGGCCCCGGCATCGAGTCGTATCACCTCGCCATTGAGCAAGGGATTCTCGACGATCGCCTGCACCAGGTGGGCGAAGTCGGACGGTGTGCCGAGGCGGCGAGGGAAGACATGCAGTCCCGCGAGCGCATCCTTGAGCTCCGGTGGCGCCCCGCCGAGGAGCGGGGTGTCCATGATGCCGGGCGCAATGGCCACGACCCGGATCCCGATGCCGGCCAGATCACGGGCGAGGGGAAGAGTCATGCCCACGATGCCTCCCTTCGACGCCGAATAGGCGGCCTGTCCCACCTGGCCCTCGAACGCGGCGATGGAGGCCACGTTGACGATGACGCCTCGCTCTCCATCGGGCCCTCCCTCGTTCCTGGCCATGACCGCGGCCACGTGGCGAATGACATCGAACATCCCCACGAGGTTGACCCGGATCACGAACTCGAAGAGATCGAGGTCGAACATCTCGCCATCCCGCGAGATCACACGTTGGGCAGGGGCGACGCCGGCCGCATTGACCAGGACGTCGATCTTGCCCCACTCGGCCGCGGCGCTCGCCACCGCATCGGCGACCATGGCGGGGTTGCGAACGTCACATACTAAGAACCGCGCCCTGTCCCCGAGCTCCTCGAGTGCCGAAGTGCCACCTCTCTCGTCGATGTCGAGCAGGACCACCGATCCCCCACCGATGATGAGGCGCGAGGCTGCTCCGAGGCCGAGGCCCGAGGCGCCACCCGTGATCAGGGCCACCGATCCTTCGATCTCCACTCGACCTCCTCTACCAGCGGCGACGGTACCACCCGCCGTCTCGCCCCCCTGCTGAGATGTCCCAGATGAGTTGTCAGAGATGGAGTCGTCGGAATTGATCGGAGTGTTCGACTCCGGCGTCGGAGGCTTGAGCGTGCTGGCCGAGATCCGCCGCGAGCTCCCCTTGGCCGATCTCATGTACTTCGCCGATCAGGGTCGTGCGCCGTATGGCGTGCGCCCGCTCGACGAGGTCTCCGCCATGTCAGGGGAGGTCTCGGAGTGGCTTCTCGACCGCGGAGCCGACGTCATAACCATCGCCTGCAACACCGCCTCCGCGGCCGCTCTCCACCAGTTGCGGGCCCGGTATCCCGAAGTCCCCTTCGTGGGGATGGAGCCGGCGGTCAAGCCGGCCGCACTCAACACCAGCAGCGGGATCATCGGTGTGGTAGCAACCGCGGCCACGTTCCAGGGCGAGCTCTTCGCCTCGGTCGTGCAGCGCCATGCCTCTGGGGCAAGGGTCCTGACCAAGGCCTGCCCGACCTGGGTCGAGTTGGTCGAAAGGGGGGAGATCGACGGGCCGCGGGCACGAGGTCAGGTCGAGCAGTGCCTGGCCGGCCTCCTCGAGGGCGGGGCGGACACCATCGTCCTCGGCTGCACGCACTTCTCGTTCCTCATCCCTTTGATCGAAGACGTGGCAGGGCCGGGTGTGGCCGTCGTCGACCCGGGCCCTGCGGTGGCCCGTCAGGTGAGGAGGGTCGTCGGCTACAGCGACGGCGACGCCAGGCTCATCCTGGCCACCTCGGGCGACCCGGCGAGACTCCGCGAGTGGGCCCGCCGGCTCGCTGGGATCGAAGGGACCGAGCCAGTCCTAGCCTGCGTCTGGAATGGCGGCTGAAACGATCGACCCGGCGGTCCGGGATGCCCTGGCCCGGCGGCCCGACACCGCCTGGGTACGCGGAGGACTTGCCCTCTTTGGTTGGGGGGTGGCAGCCCGGGTCGAGGCCGGCTCCGGCGCCGATCGCTTCGATCGAGCTTTGCGGCGCCTCTCGGCGACTGCAGCGCCGATGGCGATGGCCAGCTTCACATTCGACGAGAACGACCCCGGCTCGTCCATCGTGGTCCCCCGAGCCATGATGAGGATCGATGGCGACGGGGCCCGCTTCGTCATCGGTGACGAGTCGATGGTCCCCCCACCGTCACAGCCGGTCCGATTGCCGGCCGGCCGTCTCGCTCGACGTGAAAGCGCAGCATGGGAGGCCCTGGTCGGGGAGGCCCTCGCTGCCATTCGTGACAACGAGGTGGACAAGGTGGTCCTGTCACGAATCGTCACCGCCGGATTCGATGCGTCGGTGCCGGCGCATCAGGTGTTGTCCAACCTGGTCAGGAACGAGGCCGGATCGCACACTTATCTCGTCGATGGGTTCCTGGGATCGAGTCCTGAGCTCCTCCTCTCTTTGCAGGAGGCAAAGGTCAGATCGATTTCTCTCGCCGGCTCGGCCGACCCCACCGCTCCAGAGGCCGATGGGCTGTTCCAGAGCGAGAAGATGACCCGCGAGCACTCATTGGCCGCCGACTCGGTGGATCTGGCGCTTGCCCCGTTCTGCTCTCATCTCGAGCGATCGGAGCGCGGGGTGGCCACGTACGGTGATATCCAGCATCTCTCCACGACGTTCGAAGGAGTGACCCACCCGGGGACCACCTTCGCCGACCTGATGGCGGCCATGCATCCCACGGCCGCGGTGGCCGGGACACCCACCAAGAGCGCCCTCGAGTTGATCCGTGAGCTCGAGAGTCACAAGCGTGGCCGCTACGCCGGCCCGGTGGGTTGGTTCGACCGCAGCGGCGAGGGGGAGTTCGCCATCGCCCTCCGCTGCGGCAAGATCGACGGAGCAACCGTGACCCTGTACACCGGCGCCGGAATCGTGGAGGGGTCGGACCCGGCCCAGGAGTTCGACGAGACCGAGATCAAGCTCCGTCCCATGCTGGGGGCGCTCGGGCTCAGCTGAGACCGGCGCAGACGGCCCGGGCGGAGTCGTCGAGGCTGCGGCGGGTCTTCAGGTCGGCTTCCCTCTCCACCGGCACGATCGCCACATGTCCCCCGCCCTCTACCAGCAGCTCGGATACCAGCATTCCCAGACCATCCATTTCGGCCACCGTCGCCGTCTCCAGGCCGTACGCAATGGCGAGACGGCGCAGGTCGAGACCGTGAGGCGCAATGAACAGGCGTTCGAAGGAGGGGGCGTGTTCCGATTGGGGCAGGAGGTCGAACAACCCACCTCCGCCGTTGTCGATCACCACGAAGACCACGTCACCGATCGTGTCGGAGACGAGCCCTGTCGAGTCGTGGAGAAAGGTCAGATCGCCGCAGAAGGCCACTGTCCCCCCGGACGTGGCAGTGGCGGCACCGATGGCCGTCGACACGAATCCGTCGATCCCCGAGGCACCGCGGTTGGAGAGGACCCGGCCGCCACCGGTGAAATGGCCATCGACGTCCCGAATCGGCATCGAAGAGCCGGCCACCAGGATCTGGCAGTCGATCGAGGTCAGGGCCCTGGCCACGGCCGGGCCGCTGGCCGGCTCGTCAGAGGCGAGACGCTCGTCAAGAGCTGCGCGCATGGCAGTATCGGCGGCCCGCCATGAATCGAGGATCCGGGTATCGGGCGCCGGGCCGATGGCCTCCAGCGTCAGGGCGGGGTCGGCCTGAATCATGTGGGTCGAATGCCGTCGTGGGTCCTGCCAGGCACCCCACGGATCGACCTGGATCTGGGGTACGGGCAGCGAGGTAAGGGCGACGAGCCGATCACTGGGCCCGATCCGGCCCACGGTGAGGACGAAGTCGGGGCGAAGGGACGGGGGCACGCCTTCGACCAGGAGGTGGTGATAAGTAGTGATCGAGTCGAATGACCGCAGTCCCGAAGTGGCCGTGGCCAGCACCGGCCGCCCCATCCTCCGGGCCACGATCGCCACGGCTTCGGGATCGAAGTCACCCTCGCCGGCGATGATCAGCCCGCCTCCAACCAGATCGAGGCCGGCCCCGCCCTGCTTCGATCTCTGGTGGGTCTGCCATGGGGCGTCGTCTCGACGCCCCTCGATGGAGAAGGGATAGGTCTCGGCCCGCGTTCGCCCGTCGTCGGGCACCGGCACGGTGGGCTCGCGAAAAGCGACATTGAGATGAACAGGCCCGGGACGCGCCCCGTGGCCCTGGGCCCGGGCCACGGCCTGCGATACCGAAGAGCGCCAGTACCGATTGGAGTCGACGTCGTGCTCGGCCGGAGGGATGGAACAAGACCAGCGAACCCGGCCTCCGAATATGCCAGGCTGATCCATGGTCTGGTTGGCGCCCACATGGAGCAACTCCGGCGGCCGGTCGGCGGAGATCGATATGAGCGGGACCAGCGACAGGTCTGCCTCGACGACTGCCGGCAGGTGGTTCGCCACCGCAGTGCCGGAGGTGGCGAGCACGACCACCGGACTACGGGCTGCACGGGCCCGTCCCAGGGCGTGAAAGGCCGCGGACCGCTCATCGGTCACCACACGGGTGGTCATACCCGGGTGCGCTTCGAAGGCGATGGCGAGGGCAGCAGAGCGGGAGCCTGGCGATATGACCACGTAGTCCACGCCCTGACGATGCAGCTCGTCGACAATGGCGCGAGCCTGCGCCGTGCTGGGGTTCGGTTGTGTCATCCGGTGAAGTCTCGATTCATGGGGTCTCGACGCTCACGTGAGGACCTCCGCCGCGTTCCTGACCTTACGCAGCATCTCGGCCGCCCGGTCCCGATCGGGGCGCCATCGTCTGAGCAGATCCGGATCCGGCTCCGGCCTGCGCACCTCGAGCATGCCGTTCATCGAGACGAGCGGGGATCGTGTCGGGTCGCCCTCGATCAGGGACACCGTGCCGAGGCCGCACGCATATCGCAGCTCGGGGAGCAGGGAGGCGACCAGGAGCCCCGAGTAGATCCCGACCGAGGTTTCCAGGGCGGACGACACCACCACCGGGATGCGGGCCCGCGCCGCGATGTCGAGCGTCCTGGCCACTCCACCCAGCGGTTGGACCTTGACCACCAGGATGTCCGCGGCGCCCATCGCCGCCACCTCGAGCGGGTCGGGTCGGAGACGAACCAGCTCGTCGGCGGCGAGGGGCACACTCACGCGCTGCTTCAACTCCACCATCTCCTCGAGGGTCTTGACCGGCTGTTCGACATACTCCAGATCGAACCGGGCGTAAGAAGCGAGACGCAGGGTGGCCGTCTCCAGGTCCCATCCGGCGTTGACGTCGATGCGAATCTTCCCTTCCGGCCCGATCGCCGCCCTGACCGCCGCCAGCCGGGCCTCGTCCTCCTCCATGGTCTGGCCCGGCTCGCCCACCTTCACCTTGGCGGTGCCAGCGCCCGACTCGAGGACCAGCCGGGCCGCCACGTCGGGTGCGACGGCGGGGACGGTGACATTGATCGGTATGAAGGCCCGCCCCGGCTCGGGCAAGCTGCTACACGCTGCCTCGAGGGCCGCCGCCAGCCATCTGGTCGTGACATGCGGCGGGTAGTCCGGGAACGGTGAGAACTCTCCCCAGCCCGCCGGCCCTCTGATCACCACAGCCTCACGGTGGTCGACCCGTCTAAAACGGTGACGCATCGGGATCCGGATCGGAAACAGCTCGAGTGCCTCGAGGACCGTGCTCATCCGGCCTGCTCCTCCCGCAGGTACTCGACGAGACGATCGACCTGGTCGCCGGTCAGGGTCGAGGAGAAGGAAGGCATGCGGCCCCTGCCCTCGGTGATGGTCAGTGTCAAGAACCGATCGGGAAGGGCTGCTGAGTCCGACCGCGGCCCCAGAGCCGGGCCGATGCCGCCTTCTAGCCCTTCACCGTGACAATTGGAACAGAGCTGCAAGTAGATCTCCTGACCGGTGGCGTCCTCGGGCGGTCTCCCGACGCAGGCGGCGGCGAGCACACCGAAGAGGGCCAGGATCGCCATCCGTCTCATCACGACGATGGCATGGAATCGTCGGATCCGGCCCTCAATCGGCCCGCCGGCTCTGCTCGACGTGCGCGGCCAGGTCACGGACCAATTGTGATTGATCCTTGGGGATGATCAGCACCACATCGGGCGTCTCCACCACCACCAGGCCGTCCACGCCGGCGATGGCGATGATTCTCGAGCTGGATCGCACGTAGGACCCCTTGACGTCCAGGGCGACCACGTCACCGATCAGGATGTTTCCGGCCTCGTCCTGCTCACCAATCTCCGACACCGACTGCCAGGAACCGATGTCACTCCACCCGGCATGGAGGGGGACTACGGCGACATCCTTGGCACTCTCGAGGATGGCGTGGTCGATCGATATCGAGCGAGCGGTGATGAACCGGGCACCCAGAGTCACCCTGCCCTGGACCGGGTCCGAGACCGAAGCTCGTACTGTCTCCAATATGTCGGGGGCAAGCCTCTCTGCCTCTTCGAGCAGGGCGGATGCCCGAAACAGGAACATCCCGGAGTTCCAGAGATGCCTGCCATCGGCCACGAGCCGTGTGGCCTCGTCCGGGTCGGGCTTCTCCTTGAACCTGGTCACCCGGAAGGCCGGGCCAAACGGGTCGCCCTTCTCGATGTACCCATAACCCGTCTCGGGTCTGGTCGGGACCACTCCGAAGGTCACCAGCGACCCTCCAGCTCCGACTGCAACGGCGTCACCCACCGCCGCGACGAAGGCCGAGGTGTCGGTGATCAGGTGATCCGAGGGCATCACCAGCAGAACGTCTGCGGGGTCGGCGCTCAAGGCGGCGGCGATGATCGCAGGAGCCGTGTTGCGGCCCGAGGGCTCGACCAGGACCGTGGCCGCGAGGTCCGAGTCGGAAAGGGCTTCCTCGACTGCGTCGACGTGATCGCTCCCGGTTACGACGAGCACCCGTCCGTCGTCGGCGACCCGGCCGGCCCTGTCGAGCGTGGCCTCGAACAGGGGGGTCCCGACGAGGTCGATGAACTGCTTTGGGCGCTCCCGTGTTGAGACCGGCCAAAGCCGGGTCCCTGACCCACCCGAGAGGATCACCGGTCGAACCGTCGATTTCACCCTGACGAGGCTACCTGTGGCCACCTCATGGCCCCGTGCTACCTTCCTGGCGCTCGCATGACGGAACTCCTGCTGATAATCCACATCCTCGCCGCGGCCGCCTGGATCGGAGGGTCGTTCCTCACCGGTTTCATCGCGCCCCGGATGGCGAGGGGTGGGAGCGAGGGAGCGGTCCTGGGCTGGGCCCGAGTCTCGGCGGAGGCGGGTGCCAAGTACTTCAACCCAGCCGGGGTCCTCACCGCCCTGAGCGGCATCGGCCTGGTCTTGACCAGCGACATCTACGAATGGAGCGACACCTTTGTCTCCATCGGTCTGGGTGTCGTGATTGCCGCCGCGTTGATCGGAGCTCTGATCCATCGTCCGGGCGGGGAGAAGCTGATCGCCGCTTTGGAATCGGGAGACCGGGCAGAGGCAGCGGCGGAGGGGAAACGGGCAGCGATCTGGGGAGCGATCACCACCGTACTTCTCATCGTGGCAGTTGTGGTGATGGTGCTCAAGACCGGCGCCGCGCAGTGAGCCCGGCCGGCACTCAGTCGGAGACGCCGATCGAGATGTAGCCGCAGTCGGCGCAGATCTGCCTGACGATCCCGATGCCGCCCGGCGCCTCCACGAACTGATGCTCGTGGGTGCCCCCCCGATTTCGGGCGAATGCCGAGCGGACTGCACCAAACAAACCACTGCGTTCCCCCTCGGGCATGGGCGCGCCGGCAAACAACAGCTCCAGGTCGGGCTCGAGCGTCTCGCCTCGACCGGCCCGATCGTCGAGCGGGGATGACGGGGAGGCCTCCTTGTCGACTTCCAGGTGCCCTAGATCGACCACGACCTCCCCCGGCCCCGGGTGCTCGCCGGCGATGACGGGAGGCCAGGATTCCTGTTCGGTGGCAGCCTCCTCATGGATGGTCACGGGGGTGATGTCGTCCTCGGGCGGCGGCCCCTCGTCTTTGGCCTGCTCGTCATCCATGAATGCGAGAGCAGCGTCGGGCGGAAGCTCCTCGTAGGGAGGCTCTTCATAGACGGGTGGCTCCTCCCAGGCGGCGTCCCAGTCCGGGGGCTCCGTCGAACCCGAAACGGCCCCGAAGGGAACCCGAGTCACCTGTCTCGGGATCAGACCGGGACCGGGCCGGAGCGATGGCGTGGACTGGGCAGACCAACCGGGTGGCTCGACCGGTTCGGCCACCTCGACCTCTTGGGGCACCGCGCCCGCTTCCGACGGCTCCAACGCTTCTGGCGGCTCTAGCGCTTCCGGCGGCTCCAGCGCTTCGGGCACCCCGGCTTCTGGCATATCTGCCAGTTGGGCCGCCGGCTTCCCCGCCGGGACGGCCTCTGTCTCGTCGACGGGTACAGGGACGCTGGAGTAAGCCTCGAGCCGCTTGGCCCACGGTGCCGGTTCCGGCTCGGGGGCGGGAGAATCCGGGACCCGGGAAAAGTAGGAAGGGCTCCGCCCGGAAGTCTGGAGATTGAGCAACATCGCCTCCCGCAGCTCCGGGATGCGGGAGGGCAGCGTGCCCCGCCGGGACCTGCCCACGGCGACGACGCGGCGCGGGATGGTCATGGCCTTGTAGCGAGCCCAGACGCCGGCCATGTGCTCGACGCCCTTGTAGGCGAAGTCGACAGGCTCGTCGGCGATGAAGGTGATCTCCTCGCCGTCCAAGGAGAGGGAGAAGGCACTCGAGACCAGACGGGCGGCATGGACGTCGTACAGTGACCAGCGACCCAGCGATTCCCCATCGAGAAGCACCTCGGCCAGCCCGTTCTCGACCACGATCGTCGCTGGGATGCCCGGATGGTCGACCTCCGGCACCCTCACCTGACCGGTGAATCTCACCCTGATACCGTCACTTCTGCGTCCCTACCCGCCCCGTGGGCCTATCAAGATCCCATCGGGGAACTGAATGTCAAGCCCAGAATGGTGTGGCCGGTCAAGCGTAGGCGTCCAGAGGTGGGCAGGCGCAAACCAGGTTGCGGTCACCGCCGGGGCCATCGATGCGGCTCACCGGCGGCCAGTACTTGTCAGACCGTAGCGAGCCCACCGGGAAGGCAGCCACCTCTCGCGAATAGGGGTGTGACCAGTCATCGCCCGCCACCAGCTCGGCGCTGTGCGGGGCGTTGCGCAGCGGGTTGTCGTCGGATGGCCACTCTCCCGATTCGACACGGGACACCTCCCCGTGGATGCCGATCATTGCTTCGATGAACCGCTCGAGCTCCTCGAGGCTCTCCGACTCGGTCGGCTCGATCATGAGCGTCCCGGCCACCGGGAATGAGAGTGTCGGGGCATGGAACCCGTAGTCGGCGAGGCGCTTCGCCACGTCCTCGGCGGTTATGCCGGTCGCTTTGGTCGTCGGCCGAAGATCGATGATGCACTCGTGAGCGACGCGGCCCTTGCTCCCCGCGTAGAGGACGGGAAAGTAGGGGTCGAGCCGGCGAGCCAGGTAGTTGGCCGAGAGGATCGCCACCGTGCTGGCGGCTCGCAGCCCGTCGCCGCCCATGAGCCGTATGTAGGCATAGGGTATGGGGAGGATTCCGGCAGAGCCGTATGGTGCGCCGGCGATCGGCCCGAGCCCCGTTTCGGGGCCGGCCGCATCGTCGAGAGGGTGGTTGGGCAGGTAGGGGGCCAGATGGGCACGGGCGCCGACCGGCCCGACCCCCGGGCCGCCCCCGCCGTGGGGGATGGTGAAGGTCTTGTGCAGGTTGAGATGCCCGACGTCGGCCCCGAACCCCCCGGGCTTGGCCAGGCCCACCATGGCATTGAGGTTGGCGCCGTCGACGTACACCTGACCCCCGTGACGGTGAACGGTGTCGATGAGCCCTCGGACATCCTCCTCGAATACGCCGTGGGTGGATGGGTAGGTGATCATCGCCGCGGCCAGTCGCTCCGCGTGCTCGACGGCCTTGGACTCCAGATCGGCCAGGTCGACATTGCCCGAGTCGTCGGTGGCCACGACCACTACCCGCATGCCAGCCATCACCGCAGATGCAGCGTTGGTGCCGTGAGCGGAGGAGGGGATGAGGCACACGTCGCGGTGCCCGTGTCCCAAGGACTCGTGATAGGCGCGGATGGCGAGCAGACCGGCCAGCTCGCCCTGCGACCCGGCGTTTGGCTGGAGCGATACCGAGTCGTAGCCGGTGATCCGGCAGAGGGCCTCGGCGAGCTCGTCGATGAGCTCGTGATAGCCGGTGGCCTGATCGGCCGGGGCATAGGGGTGGATCGCCGAGAACTCCGGCCATGTGATCGGGATCATCTCTGTGGTGGCGTTCAGCTTCATGGTGCAGGAGCCCAAAGGGATCATGCTCCGGTCCAGGGCCAGGTCGCGGTCGGCTAGACGTCGCAGATAGCGGAGCATGGCGTGCTCGGAGCGGTGGAGCCGGAACACCGGATGCGTCATGAACTCGGACCGCCGCTCCAGGCCGCTCGGGAGGGCACCAGAGGCGCCATTCTCCGTGCTCTCCACACCGAAGGCTCGGAGAGCGCGGGCCACCACTTCGTCGTTGCTGGTCTCGTCGAATGCGACCCGCACGTGGTCCCGGTCGACAGGCCCGAGATTCATCCCCAGCTGGACTGCGGCCTCGATCACCTCCGCCGCCCGACCGGGTGTCGACACGGTTAAGGTGTCGAACCAGGAGCCGTTGACAACATCGATGCCGGCTGCTTGCAACGAGACGGCCGCTGTCGTAGCCAGGCGATGGGTCTCTCTGGCGATCTCGGTCAGCCCTTCCTGGCCGTGCCAGCAGGCGTAGAAGCCGGCGATGACTGCCAGCAGCACCTGAGCGGTGCAGACGTTGGAGGTCGCCCTCTCCCTTCGTATGTGCTGCTCACGCGTCTGTAGGGCGAGCCGATAGGCGACACGTCCCGACTTGTCGTGTGAGACGCCGACCAGGCGGCCGGGAAGGGCACGCACGTGCGAATCTCGGGTGGCGATGAATCCCGGGTGCGGGCCGCCGTAGCCGAGTGGCACCCCGAATCTCTGCGCCGACCCCACCACGATGTCGGCACCCCACTCACCGGGCGGGCTCAGCAGCGTGAGGGCGAGGAGGTCGGCGGCCACGGCCACCATCACGCCGGCCGCTTTGGCGTCCTCGACCAGCAGCCGGTGGTCGACGATCTCTCCGGACGAGCCCGGGTACTGGAGGAGCAGCCCGAAGGCCGAACCTGCTTCGAATCCGTCCGAGATCGGGCGGACCTCGATGCCGATCGCCTCTGCCCTGGTCCTGACCACCTCCATGGTGGGGAGATGGCAGTCGTCGTCGACGTAGAACACGGACCGGTCTCCCTTGGCCAACCGTCGGCACATGGCCATCGCCTCTGCGGCCGCGGTCGCCTCGTCGAGCAGCGAGGCATTGGCGATATCGAGCCCGGTCAGGTCGGAGACCATGGTCTGGAAGTTGAGGAGGGCCTCGAGCCTCCCCTGGGAGATCTCGGGCTGATACGGGGTGTAGGCGGTGTACCAGGCCGGGCTCTCCAGGACATTGCGCTGGATCACAGCTGGGGTGATGGTGTCGTGATACCCAAGGCCGATGAGAGATGTCATGACGACGTTCTTCGAGGCCAGCTCTCGAAGCCGGGCGATCGTCTCGCCTTCGGAAAGCGCCGGTGGGAGATCCAGATCGCTGTCGACGATCGAGGAAGGGATGGTCTCGGCGACCAGGTCATCGAGCGAAGCGGCACCGACTGTGGCGAGCATCTTCTCGATGTCGTCCGGTCCGGGTCCGATGTGTCGGTCGACGAAGCGCTCGTTGGGGTTGGGCATCTCTCTCCTCACGGTGCGAATGCCCTCCCCCGCTGTCGTCATCCTCCAGCGCTGCCTCGACCGAACGGTCCACGTGCCTGAGAGATTCCGGGGAGGAGTTGCCCCTTCGGCGCCCCTCCGTTCGAGGGGCTCTCCCATTCGGCGTCGACGGCAGGGCAAACCTTAGTTGCCGGGCCGTGTTTCGCCCCGTCTTGCTCGATGGGCGCGATTCACAGGTTGAACCTGAACTCCACGACGTCGTCTGGGCGCATCACGTAAGTCTTCCCTTCGGTGCGGATCAGCCCTCGGGCTCGGGCGGTCAGCCACGATCCCGCCTCGACCAGGGCCTCGTAGCCGACGACTTCGGCAGCGATGAACCCACGCTGAAAGTCGGTGTGGATCACACCTGCGGCCTCGGGGGCGGTTGTGCCCGAGCGGATGGTCCACGCCCGCGCCTCCTTATCGCCGGCGGTGAGAAAGCTCTGCAGACCGAGCGTGCGATAGGCGGCCCGGATCACCGCATGGAGGCCAGGTTCCTCCTGCCCGACCGACGCGAGAAGCTCTCTGCGGTCGTCTTCGTCGAGTGCGCCCATCTCCGCCTCGATCTGCGCATCGAGGAACAGCGCCTCGGCTGGCGCGACCAACCCCGCCAGTTGCCGACGTAGAGGCAGATCACGAAGGGCTGCCTCGTCGAGATTGAAGACGTAGATGATCGGCTTGGCGGTGAGCAGCTGCAGATCGGAGAGCCCATCGGCAGCATCCATCAATCCTGGCACGCTGCTGACCATCCGGCCCGAGGCGACGACCGCTCGCAGCTCACGCATGAGGTCGACCTGAGCAAGCAGCGACCTGTCGATCGTCGATTCCTTCTCGACTCGAGGAAGGCGCTTGTCGATGGTCTGGAGGTCGGCGATCGCCAGCTCCGTCTCGATGATCTCGATGTCGCGCCGGGGATCGAGGCCGTGATTCCCGGAGGACGAGTCCCAGACTCCGGGGCCGGCAACGTGAGCGACGCTCTCAGCTGTGAACCCCCGGACCACGTGACAGATGGCGTTGGCCTCGCGGATGTTGGCAAGGAACTGGTTGCCCAGCCCCTCCCCCTCCCCGGCGCCTTTCACCAGGCCTGCGATGTCCACGAACGTCACAGTCGCCGGCACCACTCGCTCGGACCCGAAGATCCCGGCCAGCACCTCGAGGCGGCCGTCGGGAATGGGGACGATCCCCGTGTTGGGCTCGATGGTGGCGAACGGATAGTTGGCGGCAAGGACGCCCGCGTCGGTGAGCGCATTGAAGAGGGTGGACTTGCCGACGTTGGGCAGGCCGACGATACCGATGGAGAGGGCCACTCACCGGAGGTTAGGAAGACCTCGCCGCCGGCCCACTAGCGTCGCCGACGATGGATCGGATCGCAGTCATCGGGGCCGGCTCGTGGGGGACGACCGCGGCGTCACTCGCCGCCGGCACCACGCCGACCGTGCTCTGGTCACGTCGCCGGGAGGTGGCGACAGGGGTGAACCAGCAGCACCGCAACCCGGTCTACCTGCCCGACGTCGAGCTTCCGGCGGCGCTCGAGGCGACCACGGACCTATCCGAGGCGGTCATTGGTGCCGACGCGGTGGTGATGGCCGTCCCCTCACACGGGTTCCGGGATGTGTTCAGCGAGGCAGCGGCTCACATCGGGCCGGCCACGCCAGTGGTCTCCCTGACCAAAGGGATCGAACAGGGGACCCTGGCCACGATGACACAAGTCGTGGCTGAAGTCTCCCGGGGCCACGATCAGGGCCGGATCGGGGTGATGACCGGGCCGAATCTCGCGTCCGAAGTGGCCGCCGGCCAGCCCACTGCAGCCGTCATCGCGTTCCGCGACCAGGAGGCAGCAGTCACCCTGCAGCAGGTGTTCATGTGCCCGACTTTCCGGGTGTACACCCATGACGATGTCCCGGGCTGTGAGCTCGGTGGCGCCCTGAAGAACGTGATGGCGATCGCGGCCGGGATGTCAGACGGGCTCGGCTTCGGCGACAACACCCGTGCCGCCCTCATCACACGTGCCCTGGCCGAGCTGACCCGGCTCGGCACTGCGTTGGGAGGGAGGGCCTCGACTTTTGCCGGGCTCGCCGGGATGGGGGACCTCATCGCCACTTGTATCTCGTCGAACAGCCGCAACCATCGTGTCGGCTTCGGGTTGGCCCGGGGCATGTCGCTGGACTCGATCGTGGCCGAGATGGCGATGGTGGCCGAGGGGATCAAGACCACCCGGGCAGTACTCGACCTCGCCACACGACGCGGTCTTGAGATGCCCATCGCCGCCCACGTTGGAATGGTCCTCTACGAGGGCATGGACCCCCGTGACGCCGTCCTCAGGCTGATGACACGCGGGGCCAAGGCCGAGACCTGATGGCTCGCTCCCCGACACGGATCCGTCGTCTCCCCGAGAAGGCGGTCGATGAGCGGCGGGTGATCTACTCCATCCTGGACGAGGGGTATGTCTGCCACGTCGCATACCTCAGAGACGATCGGCCGGTCGTGATCCCGACTCTCCACGTGCGTGACGAAGAGACGATCCTCCTCCATGGGTCGACGTCCTCCGGCATCGCGTCGGCAGCGCGTCGTGGCTCTCCGCTCAGTGTTGCAGTGACCCTCGTCGACGGGCTGGTGGTGGCCAGGAGTGCCTTCGAATCTTCGGTCAACTATCGCTCCGTGGTCGTCCATGGCGAGGGAACGGTGCTGGAAGGCGCCGATCACCGGCGCGCCCTCGACCTGATGGTGGAGGGCCTGATCCCGGGCCGTCTCGGCGACATCAGGCAGCCCACCGACCTCGAGATTCGGAAGACGGCCGTGGTGGCCGTACCGATCGACCTGGTGTCGGCAAAAGTCTCATCAGGCCCACCGGAGGACGACCCGGCCGATCTCGGCACCGGGGTGTGGGCCGGTGTGGTCCCGATCGCGACCTCGTACGGGGAACCGATACCCGCCCCTGACCTGGAGCCCGATCTCGATGTCCCGGACTATCTGAGCCGGTATCGGCGTTCTTGATGCCGATGCAACCGTGATCGCCGATCAGGTGTTCTGAGGACATGGCCAGTCAACTGCTGACCACATCACATGGGACCAACCGCGAGGCATTCAGTGCCCGGGATTGGGCCCGCTTCGTGTCGATCGGCCTCATCTGGGGCGCCTCTTTCCTCTTCATCGAGGTCGGACTGGAGGCGTTCCACCCTGGGCTGGTGACGTGGATGCGGGTTGGCTTCGGCGCCCTGTTCATGGCGGCCCTCCCCCAGGCACGGGCAGCGACGATAGAGAAGGTCGACCGGCCCCGAATCGTTCTCCTCGCAGTGGTATGGGTGGCGATCCCGCTGACTCTGTTTCCCATCGCACAGCAATGGATCGACTCGGCCGTGGCCGGCATGCTGAACGGTGCGGTGCCGATCTTCACCGCCATCATCGCCTCGATCCTCCTCCAACAGCTACCGGGCCGCCTCCAGATCGTCGGCCTTCTCCTCGGGTTCGCCGGGATCCTCGCCATCGCCCTCCCCTCTGCCGAAAGCGGCCAGACCGCCGCTCTCGGCGTGGCTCTGGTCCTGGCAGCGACCATCTGCTACGGACTCGCCACCAACATCGTCACCCCGCTCCAGCAGGCTTACGGATCGATACCGGTGATGGCTCGGATGCTCTGGCTGGGGGTGATCCTGGTGGCGCCATACGGGGTTTATGGGCTGCTCAGATCTGGTTTCGCATGGCCCTCGCTCCTCGCCATGACGGCCCTCGGGCTTCTCGGCACAGGTCTGGCCTACATCCTGATGGGGGGCCTGGCAGGAAGCGTCGGTCCGACCCGGGCGAGTTTCATCACCTATCTGGTCCCGGTCGTGGCGCTCGTGCTCGGGGTCGTCTTCCGTGACGAGATCGTCGCTCCCGTGGCGATCGTCGGCTCTCTCCTCGTGATCGCGGGCGCCATCCTCGCCTCGAGACGGGAGGCCCCGCC
>JAICRU010000168.1 GCA_025937235.1 Acidimicrobiia bacterium | reverse complement strand
CTGCTACTTCACGTCGAGACCACTCGATGAGGCGAGTCAGCCTGTCAAACAGGTTGCTCGCCAATCGGAGAACCGGTGATGCGGGCTGGGTCGTCCGCTGATGCTCTTGGTCGTCGCGGGTCGGATCGGAGACAGCTAGCTGGTCTGACCGATTGTTCACGGGGGTATATAAACAGACTGTCGGTCGGCCTCCCGACGTCCATCAAGCCGGTTCTGCGCGTTGAAGTGGGTGGACCCTTCGATTCTCGGTCATGGTGATGTTGCCATGCCGGGGGTGAGGAGGAGTGCTCGGGCGGCGAAGTTCGACACGTTGAGGAACCCGTAGGCGACTCGTTTGAGGACACCGAGGCGGTTGTTGGTGCCTTCGATGCGGCCGTTGGTGATGCGGTCTGTGTCGTGGAAGGCGAAGATCTCGTCTCCCCACTCGAGGAGCGTTTCGACGAGCCGGTCGAACTCCACCAGGGGTGTGTCGTTCCAAATGTCGATGAACGCCCCAAGCGCCTGGTTGGCCTCGTCTGAGTCTTCGGCGAGGTGGATGCCGTAGAGGTGCTGGAGCATCCGCCAGGCCGCTTCCAGTTCGGGCCGGTCGGCCAGGACCCGCCCCAAGGCTTCGATGCGGTCGTCAGACAGGTGGTCGAGGCGGGTGAGCTGCAGATACCTGGACCGGAAGATGGCCGGTTTGAATGCCGGGCGTGATCCTTGGGGGGCGATGCGTTGGATACGGCGCCGCACCTCGATCATCCCCGCCGCGAACCAACGAGCGACGTGGAACCGATCCAGGACGTGGGTGGCATGGCCGAGATGCTGGGCGATGGCGGAGCGGTAGGAGCCGGAACCATCCGACACCACCACCTTGACGCCTCTGAGCCACCGGTGTCCTTGGGCCAGGAGGAACCCGGAGAGGGCGGCTTGGTTGCGATGTGCCACGATCCCCAGCGTTTGGCCGGTGTCGCCGTTGATCAGCACCGTCACATACCGGTGGCCGCGGCGGAGGCTGGTCTCGTCGATCAACAGGACCCGGCAGCGGCGCCGGCGGCGCTCTTCTGCGACCCGGTCCGACCAGTCCCGGGTGAGGGCCATGATGAAGTGCCACGGAAGGTCGTGGCGGCGAGCCACTTCCCGGATCGACATGGCGTTGACGTCCCGCACCAGCTGGCGGGCCAGTCGCCGGGTCACATGCGTACGGCGCCCAACCAGGATCTCGGGATGGTCCTCCCACGACCGCTCCGAGCACTCTCCACACGAGAAGCGACGACGAACCCACACCAGAGTCGTAGGGCGTCCATGAGCCGCTAGATCCCGAACCCGGAGACGGCGGGAGTCGTGGATCCGGGTCGTCTTGAACCCGCACCACGAACAACGGACTACCCGACGAGTGTCGGCCACCTCGACCACCAGCTT
The DNA here is from genome assembly GCA_025937235.1 of Acidimicrobiia bacterium. Classification (GTDB taxonomy): domain Bacteria; phylum Actinomycetota; class Acidimicrobiia; order Spongiisociales; family ZC4RG35; genus JARDZU01. The sequence goes on along the minus strand of JAICRU010000168.1, from coordinate 281 downwards.
CTCCACCAGATCCACCACAACTGCGATCACGCGGATGCGACGCAGATGCAGACGAACAGACATAGCATCGGGCTCCATCAGGGCCCCTTCCTTGCTCGGCGACTTTGACATCACCGAGTATCGAGGGGCCCTGACCCTCACCCTGGCATTACCGCAAGCGAGCGCCTCCCCAACTCAACGCGCAGTCTCGGGAAAACACCAGGCAGACGGCTACGTCAAGGCGGGATTGAGACTGTCCCGAAGGCCGTGAAGTATCTCATCGAGTCTGGGCGTGCCAATCG
>JAICRU010000018.1 GCA_025937235.1 Acidimicrobiia bacterium | reverse complement strand
CGCCATGCCGACATCTCAAACAACGGGGCTCGCTCCCCAAGGTATGGTCATGTCGAACGGCCCAAGGGGGCGGCAGACCCACGAAGTTGCCGGTGACCCGATATCGCAGCTAGTTCGAACCCCCTCTAAAACTTAGGGGGAACGTCTACACACAGGAGCCTTCGTCGACGCCGCGGGCGGCGTCGCAGAAGATGGTTTGTTCGAGGGTGCGAAGATGGAAGTGGCCGTCCAGGCTCTCGGCGAAGACGTGGAGCCTGACGCCGCGCAGAGCGTCGTCTCCAAGCCCGACCACGTCGAAGGTGACCTCGCCGAGATCGCCGCCCTCCTCGTTGACGACCATGACGATGTCCGAGGGTGGATCGTCGCTGGCCGCCCATTCGGCGACCATGCGCCCGAGCTCGGCCATCGTCGATGCTTCGGGTCTCTCTCCGAAGTCCTCGATCACCTGGAATGTGACGTCGTCGGTCGAACCGAGATAGGCGACATACCTCATGTTGACCCATCCCTCGATGCCCTGGTAGCGGGCCTTGGTCCAGAAGAAGACGGGAAGCATGCGGGTCGCCCCCCGGGCGACGAGGTTGTCGTAGGTGGGCGGGATGCGGCCCACGATAGGCTGGTCGGCCCCCGGCCGGGCCCTCAGGTTGAGGACGTCGTTGTGGCGAACTCCGATCACGCTGAGCACGGCTCCGGCCGAAGGCCCCATGTCCACTGGTTCCCCCCCGAGGACCGTGGTGGTCGGCGATGCGCTGATCGTGGTCGTCGTCTCGGCCACAGTGGTAGTGGTCGGCTCCAGGGTGGTTGTCGGAGCCTCGGTGGTGGTTGTCGGAGCCTCGGTGGTGGTTGTCGTCTCGACGGCGGTGGTGGTGGTCTCCGGCGCGCCGACGCTGGGGCTGCCGCATGCGGCTATCAGGATGCCGAGTACCGCGACCATGGTCTGGCTTCTCATCCTTCCTCCTCTTGGGTGTCGCTGGTTAGACGGAGCCGACCCCGGATTTGGGTGACGCCCCGTTGACTCCCGCAAGTGGGTTGGGTCAGGGAGTCGGGTGAGCTGACCCGGGACCCGGTCATCGTCACGCCGGCGATCAGCCGACGGGCATCCTGCCAACAGGACTCTGAACGGTCGCACTAGGGGCCCCTCCCGATCTGATTTGATATCTTCGAAGGTTCCTGCGTGGGAGTCGTCACTTCCAATGCAGGAGCGAAAACCCCAGAGCTGTCGAATCATGCGGATCAGGCCGGTCGGGGGTTCGCGGCGTCGGTCTGCGTCCTACCCTGCCGCCTTCACCGAGGCAGCTGGCGGAAGGGATTTCCTAAACGGCGTGAACGAGTCTCCTCCGAGCTATGGCCTGTGGGCACTGGTCCGATACTTCCTCTACTTGGGTACAGCCGGATTTGGTGGCCCGGTGGCGCTGGTTGAGTACATGCACCGGGATCTGGTGGAACGCCATGCTTGGATCACTGAGGATGAGTATCGAGAAGGTCTGGCCCTGGCCAACGTGTCTCCTGGACCACTCGCCGCGCAGCTCGCTATCTATCTCGGTTACATCCACTACTCCTTCTTCGGCGCGACGTTGGTGGCGATCGCCTTCGTCCTTCCATCGTTTCTCATGGTTGTGGCGATCGGCTGGGCGTATATCGAGTTCGGTGGGCTCTCCTGGATGCAGGCCGTGTTCTATGGGGTGGGGTCTGCAATTATCGGGATCATCGCCTGGAGCGCGTGTCGGCTCACCCGAAACGTCATCGCGTCGGATGCTCTGCTCTGGGCCATCTTCGTCTCGATGGCAGCGATCACGGCGATTACCGAGACAGAGCACATCATCTTGTTTCCCGTCGCCGGGCTGGCGGTGTGGATCGCCCGCCATCCACGCCTTCGACTCCGCCGCGAGACACAGAGTGGCCTCTTCCTCCTTCCCATCGCCATGCAGGCCGCCGGTTCGACTGCGAGCCCATCGGTGGGTGAAATCTTCTGGTTCTTCTTCAAGGCAGGCGCATTCGTGTTCGGCAGCGGTCTCGCGATCGTCCCCTTCCTTTACGGCGGAGTGGTAACCGAGTACGGCTGGCTCGACTCCCAAGAGTTCCTCGACGCGGTCGCCGTCGCCATGATCACCCCCGGCCCTGTGGTCATAACCACAGCATTCATCGGATACCTGGTAGCAGGCATGCCAGGAGCGATCCTCGCCGGAGTCGCCACCTTCCTCCCCGCATACCTCCTGACGGTCCTCCCCGCCCCCTACTTTCGCAAATACGGGAGTCGCCCGGCCCTAGCCGCCATCGTCGACGGCGTCACCGCAGCCGCCATCGGAGCAATAGCGGGAGCCGTCATCGTGCTCGGACGACGCGCCATTTATGACATCCCAACAGCCCTCATAGCGCTCGCTGCCCTACTAATCCTGTGGAAGAGCCCACGACGTATCCCCGAACCAGTAATCATCGCCGGGGCAGCAATCCTCGGGCTGGTCGTATATCCAACGGTCTCCGGCTAACAAGCCGTCGCTGCCTACTCGAGAGGCATTCTTCGGACCTGGGCTTGTTAGCCCAACCGACCGTTTGGTATCCGGCATACTCATCGAGATACCAAGAGGCTCGGCTGTCGCTCTCCGCGACTTCAACTAGTGCCCTCGGACCCGCTCCGTCGGGACGACGATCGCTGACACCTTGCCCTCGATGATCGCGACGCGTAGCCGACTCCGGGCCCTCGCCGCCTGGTCGAGCGCGTCCGTAATCTTGCCGTATTCGGAGAAGTCCTACCCCTCGGAGGCTCCGGTGTCAGGGTCCAGCCTCGGTCGTGTGTGGGCTTGAAACGAACGATCTCGAAGCGAAGCGCGGCGGCGTGAGCAGTCACGGTCTGAGCCCATGAAACCCAGTGGGTTCGACTGTTCCCGCCCGGTCCCTGGAGATGGAGCAATCGGCATCTCGCCCAACCGGGCGGAGCCTCCGCTCAAGAGGGCGGCACATTGTCCTTTGACTCGGTATTGCCTCGATCGGATGTGACAGCCCCACGTGAGGCAGGCCGATTCACGACCCGACACCCACATCGCGTCGCCCGGAAAGGCGGCTCAGTTGCGGTCGGTTCGATTCGGCCCACCCAAGTAACATCCCGGGTCAGCAGATCCATGCTTCGCCTCCTCCTCGGAGTAGCAAGAGCCCCCATGTCGTCGCAACGGCCCGCCGCCACTGTTGAACCGACATTCTGGGAACGCCTGGCAGCCCGCACCAGGCTCGCCGGTGCCGCAGCCACAATCGAGAACCCGACGACGATCATGCGAATCGCAACCGGGGCGGCTTGGGCTGCCGCAGCCAATGCGATTTTCACCGCTTTCACATTCTTCTGGTTCGACGAGCCGGCGGCGGGAATCATGACCGTCGCGGTAACCGTGTCATACCTAGCCGCCTGGATCTTTTACGCAATGACTGGCAGCGTCCTTGACTTGGCCATGATCACGGTCGTGGCGAGCACCATCGACATCTTGGCCGTCCATTTGCTTCTTGGCGGGTACGCCAACTCGGGCAACTACATGGTGTGGGGCATCACCCAGGTGTTGATCGCGGCGATCGTGTTCCCTCGAAAGGTCACTCTTGGCGTCGTGGCCTTATTCGCTGCTAGTGGAATCGCATTTGGTGTGCTGGAGCCTTGGCTGGCCGGAGGAAGGCCCCCACCAGATCCAACCTTGCAGACTCTCCTATTCGTCATCGTACTGCTGGGCAATCTCGGATTGCTCACCCTCATTCTGACCTCGATTCTGAACCGACTGTCCGCCGAGCGCCGCCGGGCGGAGAGCCTGCTGTTGAATGTGCTCCCCGCCGTGATCGCAGCCGAACTGAAAGAGCACGGCGAGACCAAGGCCCGACGTTTCGACTCGATCAGTGTGCTCTTCGCCGACGTCGTCGGGTTCACCCCGATGACGGCCTTGCTGGAGCCAGAAGAGATGGTGGATCGACTCAACGTGATCTTCACCCATTTCGACACTCTGGCGGACCGCTACGGATGCGAGAAAATCCGGACCATCGGAGACGGATACATGGTCGCCGCCGGCGTGCCGGTTCCGAAAGACGACCACGCCCACGCCCTGGCCGCAATGGCTCTCGAAATGCTCGACTACATCGAGGGCGGACCGTTTCGCCTCCGCATCGGCATCGACACCGGCCCGGCGATAGCAGGAGTCATCGGCACTAAGAAGTTCCAGTACGACGTGTGGGGCGACACTGTGAACACCGCCAGTCGGATGGAATCCCATGGCGAACCCAACCGGATCCAGGTCACCGAGTCCGTGCGGGCCATCCTTGCCGACCGCTACGCGTTCCGGCCGAGAGGCACCATCTCGATCAAGGGCAAGGGGGAGATGGAGACCTTCTTTCTTCTCGGATAACTGGCCTGCGACACTGCATCGCGGGGAATCCCGGGATGCGTTCTCGCCATCCCTCACGGTTGTGTTGGGTGATCCATTGACTCCCACTCTGGCCGGGGTACGTTGTACGGTCAGGGCGGATGGCCGCAACGGTCAGTAAGGGGAGGCTGGAATGTTCAGAAGGGGTAACCACGCGCGTCGGCGCTCCACTTTCCGGAGACCGTCGCTGTATTTGCTCGTCTCGTTGACGATGATCTTCGGTGGAGTGGCCTTCGCAGACAACGTGCAAAACAACGTTGTCGTCGGAGGCAACGACACGATCACCGCCGGTGAGTCGACAGCGGTCGAATACCGCATTACGGTCCAGGGGGGTGGCCTCGACGGCGAAGGCGGATGCAATGCCTCAGCTGCATCGCCTGTCACGGTCACACTGAGTGTTCCCGCCCAGGTGACCGCGTCGACGACTTCACTTCTTTTCACGGGCTGTCAGCCTCAGCTCCGGGAGGTGACTTTCAGTTCCACGACGCCGGGCGATTACCTGATCGCAATAGCAAGCATCGTCGACTCGGGCCCAGGAACGTATACCAACCTCGCCGACTTCACCCTCAAGGTGCTGGCTCCGCCGGTGAGCGATGCCGACGACGACGGCGTCCTCGACGACGAAGACAACTGCCCAGCTGTGTCGAATCCGCAGCAAGAAGACAGCGATGGCGACGGTCTCGGCAATGTTTGCGATGACAACGCTTTTGCCCCGGCGGTCTCGATACCAGCCGAGGACGCCACTGGCGGCGAGGGTTCCCAGCTATCGACCGGAGGAGCGTTCTCCGACGCCGACGACGACACGCTCGTCATCACCAAGCAAAGCGGAGAAGGCACGCTGACCGACAACGGGGACGGCACCTGGTCGTGGACCCACACACCCGGAGACAACCTCTCCGGAACCGTTGACGTGCAAGCCTCAGACGGAGAGCACACCACGACCGACTCCTTCGGGTGGACCGCGGACAATGTCGATCCCGTCATCGGCAGCACCAACTTCGGATTCAACCCGGTGACCGGGGCTGCCACCGCCAGCTTCGGCTATTCCGACGCCGGTTGGCTGGATAGTCACACTGCAACCTTCAGGTGGAGCCTCGATGCCATCGACCGGCCCGGAAGCCTTTCCGCCGTCGAGAACACGGAACCCGATGCGACCGGCGTCGCCACCGATAGCAGGTTTCTAGCCCCTGGGTGCTACGAACTAACGGTGACGGGTACGGTCACCGATGACGACGGCGGAACTGATACCGAGACGATCGTCTCGGACGTTCAGGTCGATGTCTACTCGCTGTCTTTCGGGCTCCCGATCAAGGACAACGAACGAAACATCGCCCGCTACGGCAACGTGGTTCCGGTCAAGGTGAGGGTGACAAGCTCTTGTACCGGTGACAGTGTCACCGGTCTTTCGCTCTACATCTCCTACGTCCAGGGAACCGGAGGGGAGACGATCGAAGGTACCGAAGCCGTGGGTGAGTCGGTGAGCAATGCGGACGGAACCGGCGGTCAGATGCGGGCTGCGGACGGGATGTACATCTACAACTTCACCACCAAACCGCTCACCGCCGGTAAGGACTACACGCTCCGCATCCGGGAGGGCTCGGCCAGCGGTCCGATCTTGTTGGCCGCCGTCCTCCAACCCAAGAAGTAAGCAATCTCATGAAGGGGTTGACGCAGAGAGTCCCGGATGAGGACGGTCTCTACGGGCCGTGACAGGTTGACGGGACTCGTAAGCCCCTTATCCCCTCGCATCATCTGCCTGGGTCGGCCTAGAAATTTGGCGCGGAGAGAAACTCTGCGACTGTGAATCTACGGGAAGGGATCTGTAGAAAAAATCGCGTTTCATGCGTTGGGGCTGGTGGGTTCGGTGGGGCGCCTTGCGGGCGTCGAGGGTCTTGCTTCGATGGTGTGTGAGGGTTTGGAGGTTGGTCTCGTCCCAGAAGTTGCCGTCGTCTCGGACTTCGGTGATGTGGTCGACGTGGATTCGGCGCGGTTGGCTCATGTCGGTTTGGCAGCCGGGGACTGCGCAGCGTCCTCCGTCGCGTTGGATGATGCGGGTTCGGAGTTGTTGCCACCTTTTCGTGTGGTATCGGCTATCGGTCATGCTGTTTTCCATTGGGCGGGCGCACAGTCGACATGCATGAGGAATCCTTGGATGTGGGCCAGGTCGCCGGTCTGGTCGCATACGTCGCAGACGCCTTCCTCGTCTATGAAGCCGGGGAAAGCGTCGAGGACGTACTGAACAGCTTCATCCCAAGGGACGAAATCGACCTGTTCGACTGCCGATCCCCGTCGATTCTGCATTTGAAGCGTCTCATCCGTCAGGCTCTAAGAACTAGTTGACGAAATCGCCGATTCTGAAGCGTCAGGTTTGGGGGGTACCTGACGGATAGGGAACACCCGTTTTCCCCTTGTAGTCATTGACACCTGACGTTTGGGACGCTTTGGATGGCAGGTAACGGGAGAAAGCGTCTTCGAAGTCTTCGATCCGGTAGCCCTTCTTCGTCTTCCCGTCGATCCATCTCGTGCCCGATGGAACGTCGTACCCGCCGAGCAGCCAAGCGATCGAACGCGCCGAGATATCCCCGCCCTTGTAGTCCGACCAGGGGGCATCTTCGATCCCGAGAAGCTTGGCCCTGAGATCCACCGACCAGATGTGTTCATGCGCTCACCCGGTGAGGATCTGGCGGTGTCACGACGGTCCTGGAAGCCGGTGCCTTGCACACATCCAGGAGCGTGCGCAGATCCTCGAGCGAGACAACCGGGACCTCGACCTCATCGAGTGTCGGCGGTGACATTTTCACCATCGGCGAGTTGGTGATCTCGCCTTCGTCGTCGAGCCACCGGAAATACTGTTGGAGTGCCTTGTACCTGTTGAGCGCGGTGGCAGGGGAGCGGGTGTCGAGTAGGTGGACTACGAAGCTCTCAATGTGCTCCCTGGTGATGCTGGTGACATCGGTGGGCATCCCCTGAGCGACCAGGTAGTCGGTGAGCCGTTCTACCGCCGAGGTGTAGTTGGCGAGGGGTCGTTGGGCTCTTCCGTTCCGCCAGCAGGTGGAGTTCCCAACTTCCGGCCAGGGTCGTAATATGACTGAGTTCGGTTGCGGTTTCCATGTCGGGAACCCATACAGAGTTAAGGGCTGTACCAGCGTTCTGCTCAGGTCCCGGCACGCAACCGCCCACGAAAGCCCAGGTCACACAGGGTTTTATGGGGCTGTAGCTCAGCCTGGCAGAGCACTTGACTGGCAGTCAAGGGGTCAGGGGTTCAAATCCCCTCAGCTCCACCCTCAAAACCCCAGGTAGTACCTGGGGATTTGGTGTCTCAGATCGCGCATTGACTCGAGTCGTGGACCGGGATGAGCAGGTCACCGCGCAGAAAGGCGATGGCCTCGGAGAGACTGGCTACCGGCAGAGCGGTCATTCTGCTCGACGGGCCGAGCGCCCCCTCAACCAGGCAATCCTGGCCCGCCGGGTAGACCATCAGATCGGCCCCGGCTCTGTATGCCGCTCGGGCCTTGGCAGCGAGACCTCCGACCGGTCCGACAGTCCCATCCTCTCTCAGGACCCCGGTTCCACCGATGATACGGCCTTGGGCGAGATTCTCGCCCGAGGCCTGTGAATAGGCGGCCAGACCGAGGAGCAGACCATTCGAGTTGCCCAGCGCCAACTTGCGATACCAGGCAATGGGAATGAGCCTTCCCCATCCCGTCAATGACACCTCGAGGTCGGTTGGTGCGTGCATGAGGTCCACCACCTCGTAGGGGAACGTGGTCCCGGTGAACCCATAGACGTGCCCGTCGCCGGAGACGAACTCGTTGAGGTCGCCGAGATCAGCTATCGAGTGCACCCAGTCGTCGTCGGTGACGATGACATGGCCATTGACCCTCGAGACCGAGACTCGGTCGGGGAGCCCTGCGATCAGGGGCTGGCGAGCCTCGACGATGGTGGAGACGTCGACGACCCGGCCCGCATGGGCCAAGCCGACTGCGATGGCGGCCGGCTCGGCCAGGGATGGGGAGTCGAACATCGACCCGCCCCTCATGTCCCTCGGGCTAGCGGTGTCAGGGTCGACCCAGCTCCATACCAACTCGGCCACCAACGGCGGTCGCCCGGCAGTCATTCCGATCCACACACCAGGGGGATCGATGGTCTCGCCGTTCAACTGGAGGCGTCCGTCGAGCCGCCAGGCCATGCCGGGCGGGTTGGGGGTGCGGGCAGCCAACCATGGGACTGGTAGCAGGGCGACTAGGAGGAGACAAGCAGCCAGAGCAGCGACCCACACCCACCTTCGAGAACGGGGTGTTGGGCTGGTCGCGTCTGTCCTCGGCATGGTCCTGCCCGATCTTCGGTGATCGCGGGCATTTGTGTATCAGTCGGACGACTCATTTCCTGCGCTGGGCTGCCCCACGTACGTTCGGGATGCATGAGCAGGCAGCCGCTCTGTAGACGAGTGGCGTCCCCCCCACGAAAGGGGTCAGCGCCAACCCAGCTCGGGAGCTACATGCTGGAGGATGCTCTCGATGACATGGGCGTTGTAATCGACGCCGAGCTGGTTGGGCACCGTCAGCAAAAGGGTGTCGGCGGCGGCGATCGCCTCATCCTCCTTCAGCCTGGGAATGAGGGCATCTGGTTCGGCGGCGTAGCTACGGCCGAAGATCGCCCGGGTGCTGGCGTCGATCATGCCGATTGTGTCCTGGTCGTCTCGCTCGTGCCCGAAGTAAGCCCGGTCCTCGTCCGAGACGAGGGCGAAGATGCTGCGGCTGACCGAGACCCGTGGCTCACGTTGGTGTCCTGCCTCCTTCCACGCCTCGTGGTATGCCTGGATCTGCTCCGCCTGCTGCACATGGAACGGCTTGCCGCTCTCGTCGTCCTTCAAGGTCGAGCTCTGCAGGTTCATCCCGAGCTCCGCAGCCCAGCGGGCGGTGGCGTTGGAGCCGGAGCCCCACCAGATGCGCTCCCGCAGCCCTTCCGAGTGGGGCTCGACACGGAGCAACCCGGGCGGGTTTGGGAACATCGGTTGTGGATTGGGTTGGGCGAAGCCGCCCCCTTCGATGACACGGAGGAAGACCTCGGCGTTTCTCCGAGCCATGTCGGCATCGGTCTCGCCCTCTGCCGGCGCATAGCCGAAATAGCGCCATCCATCGATCACCTGCTCGGGGGACCCACGGGAGATTCCCAGCTGTAGCCGTCCGCCGGAGATCAGGTCGGCTGCCCCTGCGTCCTCGGCCATGTAGAGCGGGTTCTCGTAGCGCATGTCTATGACAGCTGTGCCGATCTCGATCCGATGGGTGCGGGCGCCGACCGCAGCGAGCAGCGGGAATGGCGAGCCAAGCTGACGTGCGAAGTGATGGACGCGGAAGTAGGCGCCGTCGGCTCCCAGCTCCTCCGCTGCCACCGCCAAATCGATCGACTGGAGGAGGGCGTCGGACCCGGAGCGGGTCTGGGACATGGGCGACGGGGACCAGTGCCCGAACGAGAGGAATCCGATCTTTTTCACAGCCTGTTCAACCCCGAACCGGCGTGGGTGTTCCCGCCCTAGAGCGGAGGCCGGGCCTCGGCCCCTCTTCTCGCCTGACCGGCACGGGTCCTCGCCTCCTCCATTAGCGTCGCGGGATGCGATCGCACCCGAGTGGGCCCTCGACCTACTCGATCGTCGGTGCCGACCCGGAGGCGGGGGAATGCGGGGTGGCAGTGCAGTCGAAGTTCCTCGCCGTGGGCGCCTTCGTGCCGTGGGCTCGGGGTGGAGTGGGTGCAGTGGCCACCCAGGCATTCGCAGAGATCACCTACGGCCTGAGGGGTCTCGAGCTGCTCGAATCGGGTCTCACGGCGCAGGCGGCTATCGACTCGATGGTCGATGGCGACGAGATGCGTGAATACCGCCAGGTGGGCATCGTGTCGGCCGATGGAGATAGTGCCACCTTCACCGGGGAGGACTGCTTCGAGCACGCCGTGGGTGTTTCAGGGGAGAACTTCGCCGCCCAGGGCAACATCCTGACCACGCCCGATGTGCCGGAGGCGATGGCCGCGGTGTTCATCGATGCGGAGGGGAACCTGGCTGCCCGATTGCTCGCTGCACTGGCCGCCGGACAGGACGCAGGGGGTGAGAAGCGCGGGATGGAGTCTGCGGCACTCCTCGTGGTCCGACCGGGTGGAGGCTATGGCGGGACCAATGACCGCTGGCTCGATCTTCGGGTCGATCACTCGGAAAGCCCAATCGACGACCTGGCCCGGCTGTTCGATCTGCACACGCTGTACTTCGGTCGAACGCCTGAACCAGACCTCATCTCCCTAGATGAAGCCGTGGATGAGGAGGTGAGAGGGCTGCTCGATGCTCAGGGATGGTGGGATCCCGAGCGGGGCATCGAAGACAACCTGCAGACCTGGCTGGGCTGGCACAACCTCGAGGAGCGATGGGTAGGCGGCGGGCGAATCGACCCGGTCATCCTCCGTGAGCTGCGCAGCGGCGCACGGAGATGAAGCCACACGGATGGGGGATTACCCTCATCTCGCTGCGTTGACTCGATCCGGCCCATCTGCTGAACTTCTCGACAGGTCGTAGCGGCCGAAAGTCAACTGGTGACAGCAATGCACAGCCTTCAGGCATGTCTTGCGGTCCATCTCACGGGGACCGTCGAGCTCATGTGCGTCTGTCCCGGCTCTCGGGTGCCTCAAGCGGTAGATCTCAACCGCTCATAGGACATCCGGCTCCCGAGAGCCAACGGCGATGGATGTCACCGCAGACCGATCCGATCATGATCAGGAGGAAGAAATGACGACGACCGATACGCCGTGCGACAACGGGGTAAACGTCCAGGCGCTGCTCGACGCACGCAATGCGCTCGTGGATGCGCCGGAGGCCGCCCAGTTCACCTGGAAAGCCTCCACCGAATGGAAGGGTGGGACCCACAGCTACTCCGAGGTGACCGAGTTCTTCGGCCTCGGTGGCGACCAGGCCCACCGCACCACGTTCGGCTTCGACGCCGACCATCCCGAGGTCTTCGCTTCGGAGGATCATGGGGCGACACCCGTCGAGTTCGTTCTCGTGGGACTGGCCAGCTGTCTTACCGCCGGTGTAGCTGCTGTCGCCCAGAACCGTGGCATCCAGCTCAATTCGGTGAAGGCGACCATCGAGGGGGACATGGACATCCTGGGCATCCTCGGCGGTGATCCGGAGGTGCGGAACGGGTTCAACGACATCAAGGTCGTCTACGACATCGATGCCGATGCCTCCCAGGAGGAGATAGAGGCACTGGTGGCGCAGTCCCAGAAGCGGTCAGCCGTCTTCGACGTGATCACCAACCCGACAAATGTGACTGTCGAAGTCAACTGAGCAAGACCCGCATCCGCACGACGACGGTCGTGATCGGCGCTGGTCACGCCGGTCTTGCCGTCAGCCACTTCCTCGCCCAGCGCTCGATCGACCATGTGGTCATCGAGCGCGGCGAGGTGGCGAACACCTGGCGCTACGAACGCTGGGACTCGCTGCGTCTGCTCACCCCCAATTGGCAGAGCCGACTTCCCGGTGTCGGCTACGACGGGGACGACCCGGATGGCTTCATGACGATGCCAGAGGTGATCGCGTTCATCGACGGATACGCAAAGCACATCGAGGCGCCGGTCAGGACCCATACCACCGTGTCCTCGGTCAGGCCGCATGGTTCCGGATACGAGGTGGTGACCGACGAAGGGCTCTGGGAGGCACCCACAGTGGTGCTGGCCACAGGAGGCTTCAACCTGGCCAACATTCCGTCGGTGTCAGGCCTGATGCCTCCCGCGGTCGAATCGCTGACGCCGCTCCAATACAGACGTCCTGGCCTCCTCCCCGAGGGGGAGACCCTGGTGGTGGGGGCGTCGGCCACGGGAATCCAGATCGCCGAGGAAGTCCATGCCTCCGGACGTCAGGTGACCCTGGCGGTGGGCGAGCACGTCCGGTTGCCCCGTGTTTACCGGGGCAAGGACATCATGTGGTGGTTGGAGCGGACCGGGGTCCTGGATGAGAGGTGGGACGAGATCGACGACCTGGTACGGGCCCGCAACATTCCTTCACCACAACTGGTGGGCACACCGGAACGGCGAACTCTCGATCTCAACGCGCTGACCAGCCAGGGTGTCCGCCTGGTGGGGCGTTTGGCCGGGATCGTGGAGGGGAAGGCCCAGCTTTCCGGTTCCCTCCGAAATCTGTGCAACCTGGCCGACCTCAAGATGACCCGGTTGCTCGACAGCATCGACGAATTCGTGGACCAGAACGTACTCGACGCCGATGTTGGCAGCCCTGAGCGCTTCGCACCCACGAAGGTGGATGATTCACCGGTCCTCAGCCTCGATCTGAGCAGATTCTCCACGGTCATCTGGGCGACCGGGTTCCGTCCCGACTACTCCTGGCTCCATGCCCGTGTTCTGGACCGAAAGGGAAGGCTGAGGCACGACGCCGGGATGGTCACCGGAGCCCCAGGGCTATACCGGGTCGGGCTGAACATGTTGCGGCGTCGCAAGTCGAGCTTCATCCACGGCGCCGAGGACGACGCCAGGGACATCACCGATCACCTCGCCGGCTACCTGGGGGCGGGCGTCCGGGTGTGACCGCGACGCGCCAGTGCCCAGGGGAGCCGAGAGCCGAAGGTACCGGACACCGGGAGCCTCACCGGGTCACGGAGCAAGAACGAGTTGTCGGCGATGCCCTGGGTGTTCGTGTGCCGGCTCGCGGGAGATCAACACGCTGGTGGCGACGTGGACGAGGACGAGACTCGCCCTGCGACGTCGGATGCCGGCCGACACCGGCGTCACCAATGGGTTGGGGCCGGGTTCATGCAGAAGACACGCCGAAGGCGGATCTATATGCGGAGCAGATCTCGATAGAAGACCAGGTTGTCCCGGTCGAAGCAGACGAATGTGACCGACTCCACTGTCCCGGGGTCATCACCGACCCAGTCACTCACCGCCTGGATGGCAACCTCGGCTGCCAGGCGCTTGGGGAAGTGGTAGACGCCGGTGGAGATGTTGGGGAAGGCGATGCTCGCTGCCAGGGCGTCTCTGGCCAGGTCGAGACTCGACCGGTAGCACGACGCGAGGAGGTCGACGGCTTCATGCTCGTCGACCGTGCCCCAGACTGGCCCCACGGTGTGGACCACATGACCTGCGGGCATCCTCCCGGCCGTGGTGATCACTGCTCGTCCGGTCGGCAGCGGGCCGTGACGCTCCACGATCGCAATGCACTCGTCGCGGATGTCTGGCCCTCCGGCCCGGTGGATCGCGCCGTCGACGCCACCCCCGCCCATCAGGGATGAGTTGGCAGCATTGACGATCACATCCACCGCCAGTGTCGTGATGTCGGCCTCGATGGCCTCGAGCCGGGTCACCCGCCCGACTGTAGGTCAGGCGACCGCGGTGGAAGTGCGGGAGCGGGTCACCATACCGAGGAGGGCCGACTCCTCGGTGCGGGCGAACGCCCGACGACGTACGCCCTCGGCCACTGCGTCCCGGCGGGGGTTGGGGCCACGACCGAAAGCGTGAAGGGCGGCCTCGGTGCTCATCACCGCGGCACGGAACGGGTCGGGGAGGACAGCGTTCAGGGCAACGAGCCACACCGACCGGGTGACCCGAGAGGCAGCCTCGAGACCCGTCATCAAGGCCCGTTCCACAGAGGAGAGCTCGTTCTCACGGCCGGCCGTCACCAGCTGAAGCGCCTGATGGAGGAGACGCTGGACGAGATCGCGGGACTGATCGGTCAGGTCGGGAAGGTGATAGCGAAAGACGATCGTGGCGCAATCGATGGCGTACAGCCGGGCGTACTGCTCATCCCAGTCACCGAGCCGATATCGCTCCACCTCGAGCAACGTGGCGATGGAGTCGAGACCGTCGATTCGGCTCGATATCATCCTGCCCGCTTCCACGTGGTTTGGTGCCACCATCACCGTTGTCCGGTCCTTCCCAGATTCGAAACGCCTTACCTGTGGATAATCCACAATCGCGACGCATTTGGGCATGGGCCGCATGGCCCATTCTCCACGATGCCATCCGAGCTAGTCCTCTAGACCTATGCCCGGGATAACGAGCCCTCCGGCTAGATTGCCGCGCTCAGCGCCGAACCCGTTCGGAACGGGAGGGGGGAACCAAACACCCCGGGGCGAATCCCGGCCACCATGGCCGGATAGGGCGACCTTCCAGCCCGAGCCCGTCAGCTAACCCCCAAGGCGACAGAGGAAGAGAGAAGCACCCACTTGGAGACGTTCAGCGCTGCCTCCCATGCCGAGGTGTTGCAACTCGTGATTCAGATCGCAGTGCTCCTCGCCGCGGCCCGGTTCCTCGGCGGTGTCTCGCGACGTCTGGGTCAGCCGGCGGTCGTAGGTGAGATCCTGGCGGGCGTCATCCTCGGGCCATCGCTTCTCTCCGGGCTGATCCCATGGGTGGGTGACTGGATCATCCCCCAGACACAGGCTCAGGGCTACATGCTCGAGGTGGTGGCCCTCATCGGGGTCATGCTTCTCCTGGTCATAACCGGCCTCGAGACTGACCTCGCCCTGATCCGCCGCCGGATCGGAGTGGCCCTTGGGGTCGCCGTGGGTGGATTGGTCGTCCCATTCGTCACGGGCTTACTGCTCGGGTTCAGCCTTCCTGACGACCTGCTCGTCGAAGGATCCGATCGAACCGTATTCGCCCTCTTCGTTGCCACTGCACTGTCCATCTCGGCGATTCCGGTTTTGGCCAAGATCCTGATGGATCTCGATCTGATGCGTCGGGAGTTCGGCCAGACAGTTCTTGCGGCAGGAATGATCGACGACATAACCGGTTGGACCATGTTGGGCTTGGTCACCGCGCTGGCGAGCGCCGAGGCGATCACCGCTGGAACCGTGGTCCAGACGGTACTGATGGTGGTGATATTCCTCCTGGCGACCGTCACGGCGGGCCGGTTCCTCGTGGAGCGCGGCCTCGGCCTCATCCAGGACCGCTTTCGTGGCCGGGACGCCATCCTCACCCTGGTCATCGTTCTCGCCTTCGCCTGGGGTGCTTTCAGCCAGGCGCTCCGTCTCGAGCCGGTCATCGGCGCCTTCGCCGTGGGGATCCTCTTCGGAAGACTCCCTCGCCTCCCCACCGAGGTGGTGCAAAAGCTGGAGAGCATGGCCCTGGCCGTCTTCGCCCCGATCTTCTTCGCCGTTGCCGGGTTGAAGGTCGATATCGGCGCGATCCTCGAACCTGGTCTCCTCTTCATCGCCGTCCTGGTCATCCTCGTGGCGACAATCGGCAAGGTGGCCGGGGCTTATGCCGGCGCCAGATACATCTCGGGCCAGGATCACTGGTCGGCGTTGGCCTATGGGGCCGGTCTCAATGCCCGTGGTGCCGTGGAGATCATCATCGCCACCATCGGCCTTTCGCTGGGGATTCTCACCACCGAGATGTTCTCGATCATCGTCCTCATGGCAGTGGTCACCTCGGTCGCTGCGCCGGCCGCTTTGCGTTATTGCCTGGCCCGAGTTACTCCAGGCGACGAGGAGGAGAGGAGGCTCGCCCGCGAGGAGATCCTCAAAGGGAGCTTCGTGTCGGGATTGAGGCGGGTGCTCGTCCCGGTACGACCCCGAATCGGGCAAGTGGGGACGCAGACGATCCAGGCAGTGCTGGTGGCACGGCTGGGCGAGACGCGCGATATATCAACGACCCTTCTCGCCGTCGCCGGGGATCAGGATCGAGTCATGGCGGGGGCCTACCTGACTTCTCTGCGCAGCGTATTCCGGGACAAGGGGACGACAACCCGGATCGTGTCCAACGAGGACCCGGTGGGTGCGATCCTCCACGAGGCGGAAGGCGACTACGACCTACTGGTGATCGGGACCCCGACCATGAGCGGCTCCGGTGGGGGCATGTTCGGCCCGGTCATCGACGACCTGATCAAGTTGTCCAAGACACCCACCCTCGTCGTCAAGGGCGAGAACGTGCCCGAAGACTGGGTTCCGAGCCGAATCCTGGTCCCTGCCAACGCCAGCACGAGCTCGAAGAACGCCGCCGACCTCGCCTTTGCCATCGCCGGCACCGACGCGGTCGTGACCGGGGTCCACGTGGTCACCCCCTCGCGTTTGTCGGGGATGCGACCCAACATCGCACTCGACGTGACCGCCGAGTTCGAAATCGTCGCCACCCGCATGGGCCAGAACGCCGAGACCGAGGTGAGGGAGGCGGAGGATGTCGAAACCGGGATACTCGAGGCGCTGGAGGAGTTCGACGCCGACCTGCTCGTCCTCGGCACCAGCGTCCGGGCCGGCACCTCCCATCTCCATCTCGGGCCCCGTGTCGAGTATCTCACCCGGCTCGCTCCTTGCCCGGTGGTGATCCTCAACAGCTAGCGAGGGGCCCGTCAGCCGTAGTCATAGAAGCCCCGACCCGTCTTGCGGCCGAGCCGGCCCGCCTCGACCATCCTGGTCAGCAAGGGAGGGGAGGCGAAGAACGGCTCTTTGTATTCGTCGAACAGAACGTCGGCTATGTGTTTCATCGTGTCGAGGCCGATGAAGTCAGATAGCTCTAGCGGTCCCATCGGATGGTTGGCCCCCAGCCTCATCCCGGCGTCGATGTCCTCCCGGGTCGCCACCCCAGCCTCGAGCATCCGGATGGCGCCGATGAGGTAGGGGACGAGGAGCATGTTGACGATGAAACCCGCCCGGTCGGCTGCCTCGATCACGTTCTTGCCGAGGGACTCGGCATACAAGCGGACCGCGTCGGTGGTCTCCCGGGAGGTCATGACGGTCGTCACCAACTCGACCAATGTCATGACCGGTACGGGGTTGAAGAAATGGAGCCCCACCACCTTCCCCGGCCTTCCAGTTGCAGCCGCCAGCCTCGTGATCGGGATCGACGACGTGTTGGAGGCGAGGATGGTATCGAAGGGGACGACTGCGTCGAGATCGGTGAAGATCCTCTTCTTCACGTCCTCGTTCTCAGTTGCCGCCTCGATGACGAGCTGGCGGTCGCCCTGATCGGCCAGGTCGGTGGAGAAAGTGACTCGTCCCAGGATTGCCTCTTGCTCCGCGGCATCGAGCTTGCCTCTCTCTGCCGCCCGCTCGACAGAAGACGCCAGACGATCCCTCGCCGCCTCGGCCGCCGCGGCGTCGATCTCGTGTACAACGACGCTGCTACCGGCCCGGGCGCAGACCTCGGCGATCCCGGAGCCCATCAGCCCTCCACCGATCACGCCCACCCGCTCGATGGTCACGCCCGCTCCTTCACGAAATTGGGACTGCGAATGTCGCATATGACACCTCCTGGTCCCAATTGCGCGTCAAGCCGGGGCGATGGCCAGATCCCCCGCACGCAGCCAGCATGCCGCCTGGTGATGAGGGCCCTGTGGTGATTCCATGAGATGCGGATCTTGGACGTCGCAGAGCCCTTGGCGGGCGATCGGGCACCGGGGGTGGAAGTGACACCCGGGAGGAGGGTTCAGCGGCGAGGGGATCTCCCCTTGCAGGATGCGACGGTCGCGCGGGCGATCCGGGTCGGCGATGGGGATGGCGGAGAGCAACGCCTCGGTGTAGGGATGTAACGGGTGGCGGTACAGGGTGTCGCGATCCGTCAACTCGACTACCCGTCCCAGGTACATCACGGCGACCCGGTCGGAGATGTGCTCGACGACTGCCAGGTTGTGGGCCACGAAAAGCAGGGTGAGGCTGAGCTCCGATTGGAGCTCGGTGAGGAGGTTGAGGACCTGGGCTTGCACCGACACATCGAGCGCCGACACGGGCTCGTCCGCCACCACGAGATCCGGCTTGAGAATGAGGGCGCGGGCGATGCCGATGCGTTGTCGCTGACCGCCGGAGAACTCGTGCGGATAGCGGCTGGCGTGGGAGGCACGCAGGCCCACCAGCTCCAGCATCTCCTTCACCTGCTCCTGACGCTCGTCTTTGTCACCGATCCCGTGAAGCCGGAGACCCTCGGCGATCGCCGACCCGACCTGGGAACGCGGGTCGAGCGAGCCGTAGGGGTCCTGGAAGATGATCTGCACCCGCCGCCGGAACGGCTTCAACTCATTCCCGGAGAGATGGGTGATATCTTCTCCTTCGAAGCGGATCGTCCCGGATGTCGGCTCGAGGAGTCGGGTGAGCATCCGCCCCAGGGTGGTCTTGCCACATCCCGACTCACCTACCAGCCCAAGCGTCTCACCCTTGGTGATGTCCAGATTCACCCCATCGACCGCCCTGACCGTGGCCACCTGACGCTGCAGGATGCCGCCCCGGACCGGGAACTCTTTGACCAGGTCACGAATCTCGACGAGGGTCTCAGCCATCGAGGTCGATCACCTTCTCCGGCCCGAAGTAGAGCCAACACCTGGCCTTGTGCCCATCTTCGACCTCGCGCAAGTCGGGCTCCTGTTGGGTGCAGATCTGCAGGCCGTGCTCGACTCTTGGCCCACAACGTGGGGCGAATCTGCAGCCGGGGGGTAGGTCGATCATGGAGGGGACCACACCCGGGATGACTTCGAGACGCTCCCGCAGCGCGCCCAGCACCGGGATCGAGCCGATGAGGCCCTTGGTGTAAGGATGGAGGGGATTCCTGAAGATGGTGCGAACGTCGGCTTCTTCGACGATCTCACCGGCGTACATGACTGCCACCCGGTCCGCCATCTCGGCGACGATGCCAAGGTCGTGGGTGATCAGGATCACGGCGGTGCTCGACTTCTGCTGAAGGTCCCGGATCAGATCGAGTATCTGAGCCTGGATGGTTACGTCGAGTGCGGTCGTGGGCTCGTCGGCGATGAGTAGCTCGGGCTCACAGGCGAGGGCCATGGCGATCATGATCCGTTGCGCCATGCCCCCCGACAGCTCGTGGGGATAAGAGGCGGCCCGTCGCTTCGGGTCAGGGATGCCGACCTTGACCAACATCTCGATGACCTTCTCCTCCTCGACCTCCGAGCTCCAGTCTCGATGCAGCTCGAACACCTCCTGGATCTGGGCGCCGGCGCGAAAGACTGGGTTCAGGGCCGAGGTTGGCTGTTGGAAGATCATCGCGATGTGCTCCCCACGGAGGTCGCGCACTTCGCTGGCGTTCATATCTGCGATGTTCTTCCCGCCGAAGAGAATCTCACCTGCCACCACCCGGCCCGGCTTGGGCACAAGCCCCATGATCGACAGTGAGGTGACGGACTTCCCGCAACCCGACTCACCGACCAGACCCAACACCTCACCGCGATCGACGTGGAAATCGGCGCCGTCGACTGCTTTGACCACACCTTGTCGTGTATCGAAGTGGGTCTTCAGGCCACGTACCTCCAGCAGCCGCTCGCCGGCGGGCACGGGCAAGGGAGCGTCGGTGTCGATGGCAGGCTCGGGCAGGGGCCGGGCAGCGCTCATTTGTTCAAGGTGGGGTCGAGGGCATCGCGGAGCCCATCCCCCATCAGGTTGAAGCCGAGAACGGTGATCATGATCGCCAGGCCGGGGAAGATCATCAGATGGGGGGCGGTGAAGATCCGGTCACGCTCGGCGGCGAGCATCGAGCCCCATTCCGGAGTGGGGGGCACGGCGCCGAGACCGAGAAATCCCAACGCCGCTGCCTCCAGGATCACGGTGGCGATCCCCAGGGTCCCCAGGACCACCAAAGGGGTGAGGGCGTTGGGGACCACCCGGGTCACCAGAACCTTCCAAGGTGACGCCCCCAGCGCCCGAGAAGCCCAGACGTAGTCGACCTCCTTGACGGACAGGACCGAGGCGCGCATCACACGGGCGTACTGCGGGATGGTCACGATGGCGATGGCGAGAAGCGTGTTACGGAGGCCTGGACCGAGCACGAAAACGATGGCGATGGCGAGTATCAGTGAGGGGAACCCCAGCACCACGTCCATGATCCGCATCAGGACGTTGTCGGACCATCCGCCGGCATACCCGGCGATGGCCCCGATGACCGTTCCGATGACGATGGTGATCAAGACCGTGGTGAAGCCGAGAGGGAGACTCACCCGAGCCGCATAGACCACCCGGCTGAAGAAGTCGCGGACATTGCCATCCAGGCCGAATATGTGCTGAGGGCCCTCACAGCCGAAGGCGTTGATGCAGGGAGGTGCCCATCTCTCCGCGCCCTCCTGACCGATGAAGTTCTGGTAGGGGTCATAAGGGGCGATCAGCGGGGCGAAGATCGCCACCAGGATCATGAAGCACACGAGAATCAGGCCGGCGATCCCCACCTTCCGCTGGAAGAAGCGTCGGAGGGCGATGCGCCAGACCGAGCCCGGCTGCTCGAGGAGGGACTCGGGATCGGGAACGGCCACATCGGGCCGTAACGACATCTCCGCTTCGCCAAGGGTCATTCCAATCTCACTCTTGGATCGAGGTAGCCATATGAGATGTCCACCAGCAGATTGACGATGACATAGGTGGCGGCGATGACGACGGTGAACCCCTGGATGATCGGAAAGTCCCGGGCATTGATCGCTTCGAACAGAGCCGTGCCCACCCCGGCCAGCCCGAACACGGTCTCGGTGAGCACAGCACCACCGAGGAGCAGCCCCAGCTGGAGCCCGATGATGGTCACCACCGGGAGCATGGCGTTCCGCAAAGCGTGCTGTCTCACCACCTTCCTCTCCAGTGCGCCCTTGGCTCGGGCGGTCCGGATGTAATCACGACCCAGCACGTCGAGCAGCGAAGAGCGAGTCATCCGGGCGATGATCGCCATCGGGATGGTGGCCAGGGTGATGGCGGGGAGGATCATGTGCTGCACCGCGTCCCAGAAGATCTCCCACTGGAAGCTGATGAAGGCATTGGTCACGGTCATGTTCGATATGAATTCGGCGACCGTCGCACCGAAGCCCTCCTCGGAGATCTGCCATCCCCACACCTCGTAGAAGGGGAGGGGCCGGGTGCCCGGGCTCAATGACCCGCTCGGAGGAAGGGCCAAGGGGGTGCCGAGCAGTACCACCGCGAAGAGATAGGCCAGGAGGAGCCCGAGCCAGAAGATGGGCATGGAAACGCCGACATTTGCGAAGGCCATGGCCGCGACGTCCGCGGTGGTGTTGTGACGACGTGCCGCCATGATGCCGAGCGGGATACCGACGATCACCGCTATCGACAACGCGGCTATGGCCAGCTCCAGTGTCACCGGGAGTCGCTCGATGATGATGTCGCTCACCGGTCGGGAGAACCGGATGGACTCCCCGAAGTCCCCGCTCAACACATTTCCGAAATAGATCCCGAGCTGCACATAGAGCGGCTCGTTGAGACCGTTCACCTCGTTGAACCGCTCACACGCCTCGGGGGTGGCTCTCTCGCCGAGGAGTGCAGTGCACGGATCTCCGGGTACCAGCCTGACGAGGAGGAACACCACCAGGAGGACACCGATCAGCACCGGGATGGCGATCAGCAGTCGACGGAGGATGTATCCGATCATGCGCGCTGTCGGAGCGTATAACGGGGGGAGGCGCCGTGGCGCCTCCCCCCGTCATGTCTCGCGCTGCTCAGGGGAGCATCAAGAGGCGGGGGCGTTGATCAATGAGCCCCACAGATAGGCGAAGTACTCGAACACACCGGTGTTGCCGACGTGCAACGGGTTGGCTGCATCCAGGCCCACCGACCAGGAGGCAACGACATCGTTGGCGTCGAAGGTCGAGCCATCGTGGAACGTGACCCCCTCACGGAGAGAGCATGTCCAGACCAGGCCGGCTTCGTCCGGAGTGCACTCGTTCGCCAGCTTGGGAACAGGCTGGCCTTCGAGGTCGTATCCGTACAGGCCCTCCAGGACCTGCTCACAGGCCGAAAGCGATTCGCCGTCTGTCTCGTCGGCGCAGAACAGTGAGATCGGCTCTGCGTTCTGAACGAAGACCAGGTCGTCGTCGCCGGGGTTCATCGTGGCGAACTGCGGGGCGCCGACTGGCGGCGTGAGTGCGTTCTCCACGGTCCCCAGCGCGGCATCGGCCGCCGCACCCCATGCGATCGGGACCATTGGCACATGCTGACGAATGAGGTTGTTGGCCTCCTCGTAGATGGGCTGGGCCGCCGCCGGGTCCACGGTCTGTGAGCCCTCGGCGAGGGTTTCCACGATGTCCTCGAACGGGTCACCGAACTGGACATTGACACCACCGAAGTGGAAATCGAGGAAGTTGGTCACGTGCGGGTAGTCCGCCCCCCACCCCAAGAGGTGGAGCCCCTGCTGTTCGCCCGTGGCGTTCTCCTCGAGGAAAGCACCCGACTCCATGACCTCGATCGTGGCGTTGATCCCGAGGTTCTCCGCCAATTGGGCGCGGATGTCCTCGGCGACGACGGTCGGCTCGGGCAGATAGACACGGAACACGTCGCGGAGCTTGATCGTGGTATCGAAGCCGTCGGGGTAGCCGGCCTCGGCAAGGAGGGCGCGTGCCCCTTCGGGGTCGAACTCGTACCAGGGCTCACCCTCGCATGCGTTCTCGATGATGCAGGGTGTGAAGAAATCGGCCACCGCCGACCCCTCCGGATAGAAGGTGTCGATGATTCGCTGCCGGTCGATCCCCATCGCGACCGCCTGACGAACCTGCTCGTTGTTGAACGGCTCGAACCGGTTGTTGAAGCCGAGATAGAACACGTTCGGGTTCTCGTCGACCAGGAGCTGCAGGTTGGCATCACCTTCGATGGTGGCGTAGTCGCTCGCCGCCAGGTTGGTGATGTAGTCCGCATTCCCTGAGGTCAACTCGGTGATCCGGGCAGTGCTGTCCTCACGCCAACGGAACACGAGTGTGTTGAAGGCCGGAGCCTCGCCCCAATAGTCGGGGTTTGCCTCGTAGACGATCTCGGTGCCGCGGGCCCAGCCGCCCTCGGGCAGCATGAATGGGCCGGTGCCGACCGGGTTCTCCAGGGGTGAACCGCCGGTTGCCTCCAGATGCTCCGAGGGCTGCACGGCGAACGGGATGAACGCCAGCTTGGCCAGGAACGCCGGGTCGGTGGAACACAACGTGAACACCACCTCGGTCGGCGAGGTGGCCTCGATAGAGGCGATCTTGCCCCCGTAGTCACACCCTCCGGAGTCCAGGACGAGAAGTTCCGACGGGGCCTCGGTGGTGGCGACCGACGTGGTCGTCTCCTCCGGTGCCATCGTCGTTGCCTCCTCACCGGCGGTGGTCGTCGTGTCGCCACCCTCGGTGCCGGCACAAGCGGCGGCGACGAGGGCGATCACGGCGACAAGCGCCAACCAGCGCATTCGTTTCATGCTTTCTTCCTCCCTTGTTGGGTCAGGTCGCGGTGATAGCGCACCATCCCCGCGACAGCGCCAACATACCGGTTTCGATCTTGCCGCGTGCAAGTCTGCGGCAGATCTACGGACCGCCCACGAACAGCGACCCATTTACCCTTGATGATGATGTCTTACGACCACCGCGCCATCGAGGCGAAATGGCAGGACCGATGGGAGTCGGAAGGTGTCTTCCACACCACCGAGGACCCGACCCGGCCCAAGTTCTACAACGTCGCCATGTACCCGTACCCGTCCGGTGAGCTCCACATCGGCCATGTCCGCAACTACACCTACATCGACCTGATCACCCGTTACAAGACGATGCAGGGCTTCAACGTGCTGAGCCCGATGGGCTGGGACAGCTTTGGGCTCCCGGCCGAGAACCTGGCGATCGAGACCGGGATCCACCCTCGGGTCAGCGTCGAGGCGCAGATAGGGAAGATGAAGGAGCATTTCCGCAGTCTCGGCGCCGCCTTCGACTGGAGCAGGGAGCTGGCCAGCCACGACCCGGCTTACTACCGGTGGGACCAGTGGCTCTTCCTCGAGCTCTACGACCGCGGCCTTGCTTACAAGGCCACCGCCCCGGTGAACTGGTGCCCCAAGGACCAGACGGTGCTGGCCAACGAGCAGGTCGTCGACGGCGCCTGTGAGCGGTGTGGCACCACCGTCGAGAAGCGGAACCTGGCCCAATGGTTCTTCAAGATCACCCAATACGCCGACCGTCTCCTCGAGGACCTGGACGGCCTCGATGACTGGCCCGACCGGGTGCGAACCATGCAACGAAACTGGATCGGACGCTCAGAGGGCGCCCGGTTCGACATCCGTGTGGACGGCACTTCGGAGACGTTCCAGGTCTTCACCACGAGGCCGGACACCATCTTCGGCATGACCTTCTGTGTGTTGGCCCCGGAGCATCCCCTGGTCGAGACGTTGATCGCCGGCACGGAGATCGAGGCCGAGGCGCGGGAGTACATCGGTCGGACCGCCAGTGAGTCGGAGATCGACCGTCTGGCCGAGGGGGAGAAGACCGGGGTGTTCACCGGTCGCTTCGCCGTCAACCCGGTCAACGACCGGCATGTCCCGATCTACATCTCCGACTACGTCCTCATGGGATACGGGACCGGGGCGATCATGGCTGTCCCCGGTCAGGACCAACGTGACTGGGACTTCGCTACCAGGTACGGCATCGACATCATTCGCACGGTCGATCCTCCCGAATCCTGGGAGGGCGAGGCGTACGTGGGCGACGGCCTCACCATCAACTCCGACTTCCTCGACGGACTCGATCGGGCCGGGGCGATCGACCGGATCACCGGATGGCTGGAGGAGAAGGGGATCGGGGAGCGGGCCATCCAGTTCCGTCTCCGGGATTGGCTGATCTCGAGACAGCGTTACTGGGGCTGCCCCATCCCGATGGTCGAGTGCCCGACTTGTGGGCTGGTGCCTGTCCCTCGCGACCAATTGCCGGTCACCCTGCCCGACGTCGACGATTACGCCCCGATGGGCCGGTCGCCTCTGGCCGCGGTCGAGGACTGGGTGGTCACCACCTGTCCCCGATGTGGCGGTGAGGCGAGACGTGAGACGGACACCATGGACACGTTCGTGGACTCATCCTGGTACTACTTCAGGTACACGGACCCCCACAACGACGAGGCGATCTTCGACTCTGCCAAGGCGGGCTACTGGATGGCGGTCGATCAGTACATCGGTGGGGTCGAGCACGCCATCCTCCACCTGCTCTACGCCCGCTTCGTGACCAAGTTCCTCTACGACATCGGGCTGAGCCCGGTGACCGAGCCCTTCATGCGCATGTTCACACAAGGGATGCTGGTCAAGGACGGGACCAAGATGTCCAAGTCAAAGGGAAATGTGGTCCCACCCGACCGGTACTACGACGAATACGGTGCCGACGCCCTGCGTCTGTTCGAGCTGTTCGTTGGCCCGCCCACCGATGATGCGGTGTGGAACGACGCCGGGGTGCCCGGCACCAAGCGATTCCTCGATCGGATATGGAAGATGGGCACCTCCGAGCACGACTTCGTCGAACGGGAGCCAAACGAAGACGACGCCTGGTTGATGGCCGAGACGCATCGGGCATTGAAGCGGGTCACCGAGGATATCAACCGATTCCATTTCAACACCACGGTCTCATCCTTGATGTCGCTGGCAAACGTGTTCCAGGACTACCTGGCCAGGGCTCCCCTCGAGAAGACCTTCGACGAGGCTTACCGCGTGATGATCCTGATGCTCGCCCCGGCCGCACCGCATGTCGCCCATGAGCTGTGGGAGATGAGGGGGATGGGCTCCATGCTGGCCGAGGAGCCCTGGCCGGAATGGGACGAGTCCCTAGTGGCCGAATCGAGGGCCACGATGGTGGTCCAGGTCAACGGGAAGGTCCGGGACCGCGTCGATGTCCCAGCCGACATCTCGGCTGAGGAGGCGGAGCGTGTGGCGCTCGGTCTCGAGAAGGTCCAGGGCTGGATCGACGGGGCGACGGTCCGCAAGGTCATCGCCCGTCCGCCGAACTTGATCAATCTCGTGGTGGAGTGAACGCCGGCCAGATGCTGCGTGCCGGTGGGATGGACTCGGTCCGAGTTCGTGTCCTCGTCGAGCCGGTCGATCCGGACCGGGTCGTGGTGCGATCTGCCCCCTCCGTGATGAGACGCTTCTGGGGTCGGGGGATCAGCGCCATGACCCTGCCGAACAGGATCTTCATCGACCCGGCTGTGATGGCGAGCAGGTCGGGTCCGGCATCGCTCCTCGTCCACGAGCTGATTCACGTCCGCCAGTGGGAAGAGCTCGGGGTGATCCGCTTCGTATGGCGGTACCTGTCCACCTACCTCGCCGGCAGGCTCAAAGGGCAGGGACACCGCGCCGCCTATCTGGCCATACCCCTGGAGGTGGAGGCCCGAGCGGCTGCCCGGCTGATGGGTTGAGACCGGGGCTAGAAGTCGATGCGCATGACCGCCCTCCGAGGTGACGGGCGGCTCACCTCGACGAACCCGGCCTCGGTGAACACACCGGGCGATCCGACATGCGCCTCATCCCAGGTGATGATCTCGCCGGGCCGGGTGAAAATCGGATAACCCTCTATGGCACGGGCACCCCCTGCCCTCGCATGATCGACGGCGGCGCGCGCCAGCTCGTAGCTGATGCCCTGTCGACGGAAGCCGGCCCGGGTGAAGAAACAGGTCACGGCCCAGACGCTGTCATCGTGTTTGTCCTCGTCCCGGCCCATCCAGGGGATCCGGTATACCCGGAGGAGCCCCGAGTAGTGGTCCCGGGGCTCGACCGCACACCAGCCCACAGGTTCGTCGTCGATAAAGGCGACGAGCCCGCTGGTGCTGTCCGACCCGGGGTTGCCGCAGTCGGTTTGCTCCCGCAGCCGGAGCTCCCGTTCCTCGGCGGGAAACGATCCGAACGACTCCTTGGGTGCCAGCTTGTAACGCTGGCACTGGCAGGTCACGGCAGCACCGCGCGAGCCGAACACGGTTTGGAGGTCGTCGCAGCCGGCCTCGTTGGCGGGGACGATGCGGAGCACCGCGACCTTCCGGCTACTCCACCACCACGCCGTCGAGGTCCGGCTCGGGTGGAAAACGGGGGTCCATCCTCTCCAGGGTCTCGATCAGGATGCTGGCCGCGGCCAGGTCCCGATACCACTTCCGATCGGCCGGCACCACGTACCAGGGGGCCTGTTCGGTCGAAGTCCGGGTGATCGCCTCCTCGTATGCCTCCTGGAAGTCATCCCAGAGCTTGCGGTCTTCGAGATCTCCCGGATTGAACTTCCATCGTTTGTCGGTCTCCTGGAGTCGGGCCTCGAGACGCGATCTCTGCTCCTCCTTGGAGATGTGGAGGAACAGCTTCACCACGGTCGTCCCCTCGTCGGAGAGCAGGCGCTCGAAGTCGACGATGTGTTCGTATCGCTTCCGCCAGCGCGACTCGGCTACGAGATCCTTCACCCGCACCACCAGGACGTCTTCGTAGTGCGAGCGGTTGAAGATCGTGATCCCGCCATTTGCCGGGGTGTGCTCGTGGACCCGCCACAAATAGTCGTGGGCGAGCTCCCACTCGGTGGGGGCGCCGAAGCCCCAGACCCGGACACCCTGCGGGTTGACCCCCATGAACACGTTGCGGATGGTCCCGTCCTTTCCTCCCGTGTCCATCGCCTGCAGGACGATGAGCAGCTTTTGCTCAGATTCGGCCCACAAGGCGGTCTGAAGCTCGGCGAGCCTGGCGGTGAGCGGCTCGAGGGCGGCCTTTCCCTCCTTCTTCCCACCCTCGAAGCCCTGGCGGGAATCTGGATCGCGCTGGGCGAGACCGGCCGGGGTGCCCTGGGGCACGAGAAACGTCGACGTGTCGAGCACCGATCGGACACTAACCGACGACTGTCTTCCCTCCTCCCCGTCCCGTTGGTAGGAAGAGGGATAGGTGAGGGGAGAAGATGAGCCGCATCCAGGGCACGGCACTCGGCTTGTTGGTGACCGCTGTTCTCCTGGGTGCCGGTGTGGGTGCCGTGGGAGGCCAACCGAGCTCGACCGAATCGACCGCAACGACCGCGGCCGGGCGGACGAGCGCCGAGACTTTCCCGGTCTATGTGTCGGGTTGGGTGTCCATGCCAGGTGTCGTCCAGGTCACCGAGGGTGCGATCGTCGCCGATGCCGTGGCTGCCGCAGGCGGGGCAATGGAAGGGGCCCTCCTCGACACGGTGAACCTGGCTCGGCCACTCGTCGCAGGTGACCATGTTCAGATACCCGGGCCAGGGGATTCGATTTCGGTCTCGTCGGCCACCGACTCCGGCGGCCTCATCTCGATCAACCTCGCCGACGTCTCCACCCTGGAGCAGCTGCCTGGTGTCGGCCCGGTGCTCGCCGAGAGGATCATCGACCATCGAGAGGCCAATGGACCGTTCGAGGCCGCCGAGGACCTGTTGGAGGTACCTGGAATCGGGGAAGCCAAGTTGGCATCGATGAGGGACCTGATCAGGGTGCCTTGACATCGCTGGCCATCCTGCCCCCTGCCTCGCGTCCCTGGGTCTTGTGCGCCTTGGCCTCCTTCCTCGCTGCGCTCCTCGGCTCCTGGTCGAGCCGGGGGCTGATCATCGTTTCGCTTATCGTGCTGGGCCTGGGCGTGGCGGGCCGCCCTGTATCCGGAACGATCGCGGGGGCGATCGCCCTGATCGCCTCGCTT
This sequence comes from Acidimicrobiia bacterium, assembly GCA_025937235.1. GTDB lineage: Bacteria > Actinomycetota > Acidimicrobiia > Spongiisociales > ZC4RG35 > JARDZU01. The sequence continues at coordinate 13,981 of JAICRU010000018.1, read as the reverse complement.
CAGGTCACCACCGCGATGCCGGCGATTCCGCTCGGGGCGACCGAGATCACCGGCGTGCTCGCCACTGATGTCATCGAGGGCCGGTATGGGCCGTACGCGTTGGTCGACGACGGCGCAGGCCCGATCCTCGTCGATCTCCCCGAGGGGTCGGATGGATCGCCGGGCCAGTGGGTGAGGGTGGAGGGGCGGGGAGTGAGTGGCCCGGGGGAGGCTGCCGGCGATCGGCACCGGGGTGTGATCGCGGCCTCCAGTTTCGAAGTGGTCGCCGAACCGCGGTCACCGGTGCTTGTGGCGGGCAACGCCATTCGACGAAGGGTGATCGATCGGCTCAGACCCCTGGAAGGGGGCCGAGCTCTTCTCGCCGGGTTCCTCGTCGGAGACACCAGCGGGATCCATGAGATGGATCAGTATGCGATGAGGAGGTCGGGCCTCTCCCACTACACCGCAGTGAGCGGGTCGAACGTCGCCATCTTCCTCGGGCTTCTGTTCGTGGCTGCAGGGCCTGCGGGCATCGGGCCCCGGAGACGTGCCGTGGTCGGGCTGCTGGGGCTGCCGGTCTTCGCCGCTACCACGGGATTCGAACCCTCCGTCGTTCGCGCCTCGGCAATGGCAGCCCTCGTCCTGGGTGGGCGTCTGGCCGGGTTCGCTTTGGAGACCTGGCAGGTGGTTGCGGCCGCAGTGGTCGGGTTGCTCATCCTCGACCCGGGCCTCGCCGCGGACCCAGGCTTCCAGCTCTCGGTTGCCGCCACGGTCGGCGTGATAGTCGGCTCGAGATACCCGGTACGCCGGGGCAGGTTGGCCCGGGCACTTGCGGTCGGGACGGGAGCCCAGCTGGCCGTCGCTCCGCTCCTGATCCTCCACTTCGGCCAGGTGCCCCTGCTCTCGCCGCTGGCCAACCTGTTGGTGGCGCCAGTGGTGGCGACTGCCACCGTCGTAGGCGCCATCGGTGCGATCGGCCTCGACCCGGCCGTCGAGGTGGCGTCGTGGCTGGCGTCGACGGTGTTGGCCGCGGCCCGGGTGGCGTCGGTGTGGCCCCAGGTCGCTTGGGGCGGGCTCGCCCTGGTGATGACGGCTCTCGTCATAGTGGTCTGGCGCCCGGCCGCTCGGCCCATCGTTGCCCTCCTCGCCTCGGGGGCCATCGCCTGGCTGGTCGTCGGACCGGCGCCGCACCTGCCCGATCCGGGCGTGGTGGTCCTCGATGTCGGACAAGGCGACGCCATCCTCCTCGACGGTGGCGACGGCTCGTTCGCATTAGTAGACGGCGGGCCAGACCAGGTGAGCCTGGCCGATAGCCTCGCCAGGTACCGGGTGCGCCGACTCGAACTGGTGATCCTCACCCACCCACACGCGGACCATTCCGCCGGACTGGCGGGTCTGCCCGGGATGATCCCGGTCGGCGCCCTTTGGGCGGGCTTCGCCGCGCACCTTGAGAGTGATGCTCTGGCCGATCTGACCCATCGCTTCGGGGAGGCAGGGGTCGATCTGGTCGAACCAGTGGTGGGTGACGTGTACCGGCTAGGTGGGCTCCTGCTCACGGTGGCCGGCCCGGAGCGGGAGTACGCATCGGTGAACGACGAGTCGATCGTGCTCATGGTTGAAGGCCCGGAGCGATCCATGCTGCTGGCCGGCGACATCGAGACGCACGCCCAGGCCGACCTGGGCGATCTCGAGGCCGACGTCCTCAAGGTGCCTCATCATGGTGGCGGGACTTCGGATCCGGCCTGGCTGGAGGGGGTGGACTCGGATCTGGCGGTGATCTCAGTCGGCGCCAATGACTTCGGGCACCCGGTGGCATGGGTGATCGACGCCCTCACGAACTCGGGTGCGGAGGTGTTGCGCACCGACGAGTCTGGTGACGTGGCAGTGCCACTCGGCTGATACCGATCGTTCCGCGAGGATCTACCACGGTTCTACCGGCGCGAATGGTGGGAGACTGGGGCCGATGCTGGACCTCGGTGCGACCAAGCTCCCGCTGGGTGAGGTCACCTATGTCATGGGGGTCATCAACGTCTCGCCTGACTCGAGGAACGTGCACACGGTGGCGCGGTCCGTGGATGAGGCGATGTTGATGGCGGACCGCTATCGGGGTTGGGGTGCCACCCTGATCGACCTGGGTGGACAGTCGTCTCACTTCGACAACCCGACCATCGACAGTGTCGACGAGATCTCGCGGGTTGTGCCTGTCGTCGAGGCTCTGGTGGCGGAGGGGCATCTGGTTTCGATCGATACCTGGAAGCCAGACGTGGCGGGCGCAGCGGTCGAGGCGGGGGCAGTGATCGTCAACGACACCGGGGGCCTGGCCGACGAAGAGATGCGGGAAGCGGTAGCCGCTGCCGGAGTGGCGGCCGTGGCGGTCTACGTCGAGGGTGACAACCCACACGGTGTGGGGGAGGTCGAGATCCGAGACGACAAGGCCGAGATGACGGCACACCGCTTCAGGGGCCTGGTCGACGACCTTGGGCGGAACGGCATCGAAAACGTGATCATCGACCCGGGCATCGCCCTCAACTACCGCGGGGACTACGAGGCCTATACCCGGATGCAACTCCAGGTCATCGCCGGTCTCGCGCCCATCAAGGCATTGGGACGACCGGTCCTCGTCCCGATCCCTCGCAAGAGAGACTTCCACCGGGTCGTGGCCTACATCTCCCTCGCTGTGGAGCACGAGGCCGACATCATCCGGGCCCACGACGTAGCCGTTGCCTGCGACATCGTGAGGCTTTTCGGGCGGGGGGGATAGATGTCGGGGTCGGCGATTACGGTCACATGAGATGTCCCTGCTCCTGATCACGGCGCCATCCAACGCCGGGCCCGGAGAGCGGCAGCAGATGCTCGACGGTGCGGCCGCTCACTTTGCCCGCGCCGGGCTAGATCGGTCTCAGGTCGTGCGTGTCGACGTGCCAGGGCGAGGCGCCGGGGAGGAGGGCGAGGGGACATTGCGAGCCGAATTGGAGCCGGCAATCCCCCTCCTCCAGTCCGGGTCCTTGTTCGGGGGAGCCCAGGGCTTGGAGCTGGTGGATGCCCAGAACCTCCAGGTTTCCGAGGGGGAGGTCCTGAAGGAGCTGATAGAGACGGCCAACCTATCCGAAATCGAGGTGGTGATCCTGGCGGCAGGAGCGATTCCCCGGCAGATGGCCGCCCTGGTCAAGAGTCTCGGCGATTCACAGTCGGTCAAGAAGATGTGGGAGCGCCAGGCGCTGCAGTGGGTGGACGCCGAAGTGCGCGACCGTGGCCTCGTCTTCGACAAGGGGGCCGAGAAGGCTCTCATCCAGAAGTTCGGCTCCGACACGGCTGCGATGGGTCAGGCGCTGGACCAACTGGAGCAGGTTGGGAGCAAGATCACCAAGGAGATGGTGCTCGACCGATTCAAGAACCGGCCCGACGAGCCTACGTTCCTGATCACAGACGCCATCTCCAAAGGCGACGTGGGCGAGGCGCTACGCCGCCTGTCCGACTTCCTGGTTCACGGGCACCCACTCGTCTACCTCGCCGCGGTCGAGTCTGACCTCAAGAAGCGGGCTTTGGCAGCGGCGGCCCCAGATGAGCCGACCTTCCGGAGCTGGCTCGGCGCCACTGCGGCTGACCGCGGGCCGGTCCGATTCTGGAATCAGCGGGGGAAGGTGCGTGAATCCTCGTTGCGTCGAGCACAGGAGGCGCTGGTGCGAGCCGATCGGGTCATCAAGTCGCAACCCGAAGAGGTACATCGGGTGACGCTCGAGAGGCTGACTGTGGCGCTGTGCCGTTGGTACGGCTGAGCGATCAGCCCGTCGATACGCGCTTAGGTCGATACGCGCTTAGCCAGTCGTGACTTCTTGCGGGCCGCCGTCTTCTTGTGGAGAACGCCCTTGGAGACTGCGCCGTCGATCTCGGCTTGCGCCTGACGCATCAGGTCGTCGGTCTGCTCCCCCGCAGCGGAGGCGGTCTCGACCTTCTTGACGCTTGTCTTGAGGCTGCTGTTGATCGACTTGTTGCGCATCCGCCGGGCTTCGTTCTGACGGTTCCGCTTGATCTGTGACTTGATGTTGGCCATGTGTGAAATTCGACTCTCGTGCGCGAGACATTGGCCCGGGGGCCATGGGGCTCCGATCGAAGGACCGGAGCCGCAACGTTAACAGCGAGGCCCCCATAGGTACAATGCCGCCTCCTCCCGGGCTCTCGTGACCAATCAAGCGCGCATACGCAACTTCTCGATCATCGCTCACATCGACCACGGCAAGTCGACCCTGGCCGATCGCCTGCTCGAGATGACCGGAGCGGTCGATGCACGAGACATGCGTGAGCAAGTGCTGGACACCATGGACCTGGAGCGGGAGCGGGGGATCACGATCAAAGCCCAAACGGTGAGGCTCACTCATCGGGACGAGGGCGGCGAAGAATACGTCCTGAACCTCATCGACACGCCGGGGCACGTCGACTTCTCCTATGAGGTCTCTCGCTCGTTGGCCGCTTGCGAGGGGGCCCTGCTACTGGTGGATGCGGCCCAGGGAGTCCAGGCCCAGACCCTGGCCAACGCCTACCTCGCCGTCGAGGCGGGTCTCGAGGTCATCCCCGTCATCAACAAGATCGACCTCATCGCAGCCGATCCAGACCGGGTGGCCACCGAGATCACAAACGTCATCGGGGGGTCGGCCGAAGACGTCGCCCGCATCTCGGCCAAGACCGGCGAGGGGGTCGAGGGGCTCCTGCAGCGAGTGGTGGGCCTGATCCCACCTCCCTCTGGAGATCCCGAGGCACCGCTGCGTGCCCTGGTGTTCGACTCCTACTACGACGCCTACCGGGGCGTGGTGTGTTACGTCAGGGTGGTCGACGGACGGCTCCGCTCGGGATTCAAGCTCAAGTTCATGGCGACGGGGGAGACACACGACGCCGCCGAGGTGGGGGTCCTGACCCCGGCGGCGAAACCGGTGAATGTCCTCGAGGCAGGGGCGGTGGGATATCTGATCACCGGGGTGAAGGAGATCGATCGGATCAAGGTGGGTGACACCCTGACCGATGCCGGAAGCCCCGCCCTCGAGGCGCTGGCGGGCTATGCCGAGCCGAAGCCGATGGTCTTCTCGGGCCTCTTCCCGACCGACGGCGACGACTTCGAGAGGCTGCGTGAGGCCCTCGAGAAGCTCCGACTGAACGACGGGTCGCTGATGTGGGAACCGGAGACCAGCCGGGCACTCGGCTTCGGGTTTCGGGTGGGGTTTCTCGGGCTTCTCCATATGGAGATCGTCAGGGAGCGTCTCGAGCGTGAATACGACCTCGATCTCGTCGCCACGGCCCCTTCGGTCGCCTACCGGGTGACCATGCCTGACGGGACCATCCGAGAGATCAAGTCACCACAAGACCTACCCGACCCGGGGAGCCGAGGCGACATCTCCGAGCCCTACGTGCGAGCGATGATCCTCACCCCGAGCGACTACGTGGGGCCGATCATGGAATTGGTCACCGCCAAGCGGGGCGAGATGGGGAACATGAGCTATCTGAGCCCGGAACGGGTGGAGCTCGACTATCGGATCCCACTCTCGGAGATCGTGTTCGACTTCTTCGACCTCCTCAAGTCCCGGACCAAGGGCTACGCGTCACTCGACTACGAGGCAGACGAGTATCGGACGGCTGACCTGGTCAAGGTCGACATCTTGCTCAACGGCCAGCCGGTGGACGCCTTCTCGGCGATCGTGCACCGGGACAAGGCCACCGACTATGGGACGAAGATGACCGGTCGTCTCCGCGGGCTCATCCCACGTCAGATGTTCGACGTGCCCATACAGGCCGCGATCGGGGGCCGAATCATCAGCAGGGAGACGGTGAAGGCTAAGCGTAAGGACGTCATCGCCAAGTGTTACGGCGGTGACGTGACCCGCAAGAAAAAGCTCCTCACCAAGCAGAAGGAAGGCAAGAAGCGGATGAAGATGGTGGGATCGGTCGAAGTACCCCAAGAGGCGTTCGTTGCCGCCCTCCGCGTCGACGATGACATGTGATGGGGGGCTCCTGAGCCCGGCGGATGTGGACCTCCACGCCGAGGCTGTGGCGGCCTACGTCCACATCCCGTTCTGCTCGGCTGTCTGCCCCTACTGTGACTTCGCGGTGGTGGCCGGGGCCGACGAGCAGATCGGTCGGTATATCGACGGTGTCCTGGCCGAGATCGAAATGTCGCCTCGCTGGCGGCAGCTGGACTCGGTCTACTTCGGGGGTGGCACTCCCAGCCATGTCGATCCGGCCCACCTGCGGCGGATCCTGGACACCCTTGCCTCTCATCACGGCCTGGCGGACGGGTCCGAGATCAGTGTCGAGGCCAACCCCGAGGACTTCGGCCCAGATCGCGCCTCGGAACTGATCGCCGCCGGGTTCAACCGTGTCTCCTTCGGAGCTCAGAGCTTCGATGGCGCTGTCCTCGCCCGGCTGGGCCGGCGTCATCGCGCCCGGGACATCGAAGCCTCGTTGGCCAGCGCCCGCACTGCCGGGTTCGAGAACGTCTCGATGGATCTCATCTTCGGCACGCCGGTCGAGAGCGACGAGTCGTGGGTGGCGACACTGAGGAAGGCCGTGGCGCTCGAGCCCGATCACGTTTCCTGTTACGCACTCACCGTCGAGCCGGGCACCCCGCTGCATCGTGAGGTGAAGGCAGGCGCCGCGGCTCCCGACCCCGATACCCAAGCCGACCGCTACGAGACCGCGGAGCAAGTTCTCGGCGAGGCGGGGCTCGGTCGTTACGAGGTGTCCAACTGGTCACGCCCTGGCCACGAGTCCCGCTACAACCTCACGGTGTGGGCTCAGGGCGAGTATGAGGCCTATGGCAACGGCGCCCACCGCTTCGTCGACGGGGTGCGCAGTCACAACGTCCGTCGCCTGGACGCCTATCTCGGCCGCATCGAGCGGGGCGAGAGGCCGATCTCGGGCTCCGAGCCCGTTCGGGGGTGGGACGGCGAGGTCGACCGGCTCTTCGTGGGGCTGCGCCGTTCGGCCGGGGTCGGGCCCGGCCCTGGAGTGGATGCCCTCCTCGGGTCGAGAGGTGGTGACCTGTTGCGCCACGCCGGGGTCATCGACGTCCGCGAGGGGAGACTCGTCGTCACCCGGCCCCTTCTCACCGACGAGGTGCACCGCCAGGTGCTCGACCTGAGGCCACCCCAAGGGTGGGTGGACGCGCCCGAGCGGGATAATCTCTGACTGGCATGCTCGAAGACCGCCGGTCCGAGATCCTTCGCGCCCTCGTCGAGGAGCACATTCGCTCCGGCGAGCCGGTCAGCTCGCGCGCCATCGTGGAAAGGGCTCACCTGGCGGTTTCGACCGCGACCGTCCGCAATGATCTCGCCGCCCTCGAGTCGGAGGGCTTCGTGATTCAACCCCACACCTCGGCCGGTCGGGTCCCCACGGCCGCTGCCTATCGCTACTACGTCGATCACCTTGGCCCTGGGCGGCTGCGGGCCACCGCGCAGGCCAAGATCGACTCCTTCTTCGGCGACGTCCACCTCGAGCTCTCCAAGTTGCTCAAGGAGACATCCGACCTGCTCGCCGAGGTGACCGACCTCCCCTCGGTTGTCGTCGCCCCCACGCTTCGAAACGACCGGGTGCGGGCGATGCACAGCGTCCAGGTCACAGCGGACCAGCTCCTGCTCATAGTCGTGACCGACGGCGGCCGCGTGCTGCAACAGAGGGCCCGGGTGAGGGTTCCGATTACACCGGGTGACCTCGAGGAGGCGCATCGGATGATGAGCGCAGCCGTCGTGGGGACCAACCTGGGAGCCGAGCCAATGTTGAGCGATGAGGTGCTGGGCCGGCTGGAAGAGCCGATCAGGGAAGCGGTGCTCACGATGAACGATGGCCTGCACCTGGCGGCGACGACGGGGGCGGAGGTGTACGTGGGAGGCACGCAGCGGCTCACCTCGGTATGGGAGGACCTGAGTGCGGTGCAGCGCATCCTCGAGGTTCTGGCCAGAGAGGCCGAGGTCATGAACATCCTCGCGGTCGCATCGGGCACCTCCATTCAGATCGGGGCGGAGCTGCCGGTCCAGGATGTCGACCTGGCGGTGGTCTCCAAGAGCTATGAAGCCGGTGCGAGCGGTGGCTCCGTAGGGGTGATCGGGCCGATGCGCATGAACTACAAACGGGCAATCTCGGCGGTCGAGGAGGTCTCGCGCGAGCTGGAGGACCGGATCAGCGCCGAACAGGACTGACCCATGGCGAGGGACTACTACCAGATTCTCGGCGTAGGTAGGGACGCCACCAACGAAGAGATCAAGAAGGCATTTCGGCTGATCGCCCGGACCACCCATCCGGACGCCAACCCGGGCAATCCCGAGGCGGAGTCTCGTTTCCGCGAGGCGGCCGAGGCCTACGAGGTCCTGTCGGACCCCGACCGTCGGCGTCGTTACGACCGGGGCGACACGATCGACCTCTCCGACCTGTTCAGCGGCTTCGGCGGCTTCGACGACCTGCTTCGCTCGGTGTTCGGAGAGGGCTCGCGGTTCGGCACAGGGCCATCGGGCAGGCCGACCAGGGGAGGCGACATCCTCGTGAGCGCCGAGGTCGATCTCGCCGGAGCCGCCTTCGGGACCGAGGTCGAGATCGGTTTCCGGACACGGAAGACATGCGAGGTCTGCTCGGGGAGCGGCGCCGAGGACGGTGAGGGTCTGGCCACCTGCCCCGAATGTCGCGGCGCGGGCTCGGTGCGGATGGCAAGACGGTCGCTTTTCGGAACGATGATGACCGTGGGCACCTGCCCGACCTGCCATGGGGAGGGTGCCCTGATCACCGCACCCTGCGCCGCCTGCGCCGGCTCAGGGGCCGTCGACGGGGATGCCACGATGACGGTCGAGGTCCCGGCCGGCGTGTCGTCGGGCACGCGGCTTCGGCTCTCCGGTCGTGGGCAATCCGGAGGCCGCTACGGGCCACCGGGCGATCTCTACGTCGAGGTACATGTGCCCCCGGACCCGCGGTTCGACCGTCACGACGCCGACCTGGTCCACGGTGTCACCATCGGTATCTCCCAGGCCGCCCTGGGGACCAGGGTGTCGATCCCCCTGATCGAAGGGGGCGAGACCGGTCTCGACATCCCCCCCGGGACCCAACCCGGGGCCGTCTTCCGGATGAGTGGATTGGGCATCACCCGGCTGGGGAGCCGCACCCGTGGCGACCTTCACGTCGTGGTCAGCGTGTCGGTGCCGACGAGCCTCACTCGCGAGGAGGAAGAGCTGCTGGGGCAATGGGCCGACCTGCGTGGCGAAAGGACCGACCGCCCGGCCTCCGCAGGTTGACCGGCCCGTGATGGGCCATGTCCCCCATCTGCTCCTGCCCGGTCCCTGGGTGGGCGACACGCTCCAGGTGTCGGACCGGCAACGTCGTCACCTGGAGAAGGTGCTACGTGTCGGCGACAGGCAGGCCCTCGGATACACCGATGGTGTAGGCACCATCGGCATCGGCAGCTATCAGACCGGGGAAGTGGCCAGAGGCGAAGAGAGGGCCGTCCCCCGGCCGTCCGATCTCACCGTGGTGGCGGCCCCGCCCGACAACCGGGACCGGATCCGCTTCATGGTGGAGAAGCTGTCCGAGATGGGGGTTGCCGAACTGAGGTTCCTGGAGACGAGACACGGCCAGGGCCGGCCGCCGAGGGCAGATCGGGTCGTTTCCTGGGCGATTGCGGGCCTGGAGCAATCCAGGGGAGCCTGGTTGATCCGCATCCCCGATGAGCCGGTCACGCTGGACGTGCTGGAGCGGCCATTCGTCATCTGTGACCGGGGTGGGGGCAAGAAGTGGCCTTCCGCGCGGACAGTGGTCATCGGGCCCGAGGGAGGTTGGGCCGTGGGCGAGATCCCGGAAGGGGCGCCGCGCTGGGACCTCGGCGACACGGTTCTACGGGTGGAGACGGCCGCCCTGGTGGCCGCAGCACGGCTGCTGTGATGCTGGATTGCCCACGATCGAAGCTGTAGCATCTCACCACGGGCTCTTGGGAGGAGACCTTGGTCGACAGATTCAGCATGTCACTGGGACTGCGCCTGCGTGCAGCGCGCCGTCAGCGCGGGTGGTCGTTGGGTGAGCTCGAGTCGTACACAGGTGGTGAGTTCAAGGCTTCGGTGGTAGGCGCCTACGAACGGGGGGAGCGCGCGCTGAGTGTTCAACGGTTGGTGCGTCTGGCGGAGGTATATGCGGTGGCGCCAGCAGACCTCCTCCCGGCGGGCAATTCAGAACGGGGGGTCTTGATCGACCTCGACATGGCCGCCGAGACGAAGGACGGGGATCTGATCGACCGCTATCTGGCCGCCATCCTCTTCCTCCGGCGTCAGGGAAGGCCCGACGAGGTGCGTGATTCGGACAAGGCCGTGATCGCCTCCCTCCTCGACGCATCAGTGGACACCGCTGCAGGCAGCGACTGATTTGTTCGGAATCAGCGTCTGACGGCACGTACAATGGCTCGTGACGCCACCTGAGGGCGTCATCTCCAGTGGCCACTGAGCAATCAACCCAACAAATCGACTCGCGTTTACGCGTCCCCAGCCATCATCTGATGCTGGATCTCCTCGGGGAGGCCGACCGCCATCTGCGTCAGGTCGAGGATCACTTCCCGGAGGTCCGATTCGTCGCGCGCGGTGACGAAGTGTCGCTGAGGGGCCCCGACACCGAGGTCGAGCGGGCCCGCACCGTCCTCGAGGAGCTGCTCATCCTCGTCCAGGAGGGCCATGCCCTCGACTCCGCCCGGGTGGACGAGGTCGTCAAGATGGTGATCGAGGACGTGCCCAGCCCCTCGGGTGTCCTCTCCGACGGGATTCCGGTGGGCCGGGGCCGGATGATCAGGCCCAAGACCCATGGCCAGCAGAGATACATGGAGGCGATCAGGGAGAACACCCTCACCTTCGGCATCGGTCCGGCCGGCACCGGCAAGACCTATCTCGCCATGGCCGCGGCGGTCGACAGCCTGGTCAGTGGGTCGGTGCGACGCATCATCCTCACCCGGCCTGCCGTCGAAGCAGGGGAGAGACTCGGGTTCCTCCCCGGCGATCTCGCCGCCAAGGTGGACCCCTATCTGCGCCCCCTCTACGACGCCCTGTGGGACATGCTCGGCCCGGAGGAGACCGCCTCTCTCGTCGAGAAGGGAACCATCGAGATAGCACCGCTCGCTTATATGCGTGGAAGGACCCTGAACGACGCCTGTGTCATCCTCGACGAGGCGCAGAACACGACGCCGGAGCAGATGAAGATGTTCCTCACTCGGCTTGGCTTCAACTCGAAGATGATCATCACCGGGGACATGACCCAGACCGACCTCCCCGACAACCGGCGCTCGGGGCTCCAGGTCGTCCGGCAGATCCTGAGTGACATCCCGGGCGTCTCCTTCGTCGAGCTCACCGCCCGTGACGTCGTGCGGCATCGCATCGTCGCCTCGATCGTCGAGGCATACGCCAGGTTCGAGAGCCGGCCCACCTGATGCCTCGCCCCACTCTCGTCCGTGTCGCCACCTTCGTCGCCACGGTCGTCGCCGCTTGGGGCGTGCTCTCCCTCGGTACCGGCACCACCGACCCGAAGCTTGTGCTCGGTGCACCTGCGCCACGTGAGTACCGGGCCGATAGACAGGCGCAGGTCATCGACACGGAGGAGACGGCCCGTCGTCAACAGGAAGCGAGGGATTCGGTCGATCCGATCGAGCGGATAAACGAGCAGATCGAGACCACGGTCAACCAACAGGTGACCTCCGTGTTCGACGACGTTCAGGCCCTCGCCATCGGGGATCCGATCGATCCCCCGGAGCCTGCGGTGATCGAGGCTCCGCCCCCGACCGTTGCCGAGGAGACGACCGAGACCACCGAGGCGCCAGAGCCGGCCTTGCTCACGGGGTCGGTTTTCGTCGATGTCGACGGTGACGGGCTGTTCGAGCCCGATACGGGCGAGGTGCGCAGTGACATGGGCGCCCAGCGCATCACGGTCGCGGTCGAGGTCGGCGAGGAGACGGTCGAAGTGATGACCGACGTGAACGGGGTCTGGTCCACCGAGGTTCCCGCCGGGGTCGCCCTCGTCTCCATCGATCCGGCCGATGCCCAGATGCCGGACGGTTACATGGTGGGCGGCCCGAACTACCAACAGCTCGTGGAATGTGAGCCGGGTGGCGCCTGCACCGGCGAGCCGATTCCCCTCCGGGTCAACCTCCGCCCCACGGACGAGATAGTCGCCCGGGTGACAGCCGACCACACCGTGGCCAGTCATGCCGTCGAGACCCTGGCCTTCACTGCCGCAGATGACGTGATCAGGGCGGCCCTGGGGGAGACCCCGCATTTCCCGGTGATCCGCCAGGAGGCGGTGGACCGATTGTTCCAGGAGTTCGGTGCCCGGATCACCCCGGACCAGCTGCCCGCCGCCCAGCAACGTCTCCGCTCCAATCCGCCCCAGGTGGTCTATCTGGACACCAATCCCCCTGGCCCGGACCAGGCAGCCAGCGAGGCTGCGGGAGAGATCGTCGCCACCTTCCTCCAGGCCAACTTCCTGGTGGATGAGGCCGCAACCGAGGAGGCCAGGACCGAGGCGGCTGCAGCCGTCGACGACCTGGAGGTCACCTACTTTGCCGATCAGCTGATCGTGGCCCAGGGCGAGCCTCTGGAACAGCTCCATCTCGACGCCATAGCCGCCACCACCTCGGTTGCGTCACAGGCAGAGGCCGACGCTGGGCTGCTGGCCGTGCTCGCGGTGACCGTGGGGGCTCTCGGGCTGTATCTGTCCCGGTTCCGGCCCGAGTTCTGGGCCCGACCCCGCATGACGGCCCTGCTCGGCATCCTTCTCGTCCTCGCGGCCGGGGCGGTGCGGGCGACCGTTGTGTTCCAGCCGACCTCGAGCTGGTACATCTTGCCTGCGGTCGCCTTCGGGTTCATGACCGCGATCCTCTTCGACTCGAGGATCGGGGTGCTCATGGCACTGGCAGTGGGAGTGCTCTCCGCTGCCGGGACTCAGGACACCGGGGTGGCCGTCTATGGCGCCCTGGCCACGATGGCCCCTATCCCGTTCGTGAGCTCGGTGAGTAGCCGGGGAGCCTTCCGTACCGCAGTGGTCCTGTCCGCCGCCGCTGCGGCAGTCGTGGCCGGCGCAACGGCATGGTATTTCCACGCCGGTCCAACGGATGTCCCTGTTGCTGTGATGGGTGTCGAGTTGGGAATCCCGCTCATCCTGATAGGTGAGTCCATGTTGTGGGCGTTTGGGGTCTCGGCCATCGCCTCGCTGGTCGGTCTGGCTGCGCTGCAGTTCTTCGAATCCGCTTTCGACATCACCACCAGCCTCAGCCTGCTCGACCTCACCGATCGCAACCATGTGGCTCTGCAGCTCTTGCAGGAGAGGGCATTCGGCACCTTCAATCACTCACTCATGGTCGGGACACTGGCCCATGCAGCTGCCCGTGCCATCGGGGCGAATGCCCTTCTCGCTCGTGCCATGGCCTACTACCACGACCTGGGCAAGACGGAGAACCCGACGATGTTCATCGAGAACCAATTCGGGATCCAGAACCCGCACGACTTCCTCACCCCGCTCGAGTCGGCCGAGGTGATCCGTCGGCATGTCAGCGACGGGATCGTCCTGGCCAAGCAGTTCAAGATCCCCTCGGACGTGGCCACCGGCATCGTCAGTCACCATGGCGACGGGATCATGCGGTTCTTCTACGAGAAGGCAAGGGACCAAGCCGGCCACGACGTCAACCCGAACGACTTCAGACATGTGGGCCACAAGCCGACGACCGCAGAAACCGCGATCGTGATGCTGTCCGACTCCCTCGAGGCAGCCTGCAGGGCCAACTTCCAGACGGAGGAGCCGACCCCGGAGGCGATCGAGAAAGTCGTGAGCCGGGTGATCGACGAAAAGCTGAACGACGGCCAGCTGTCCGAGTCGCCGCTCACTCTGGCGGAGATGACTCTGATCCGGTCTGCCTTCCTCGACTCGCTGGTGGGTCATTACCATCAGAGGATCGCGTACCCGAACTTCCCCGGATCCTGATGGACGACCCTCCGAGTCGAAAACCCGGCGCCGG
>JAICRU010000169.1 GCA_025937235.1 Acidimicrobiia bacterium | reverse complement strand
CGTTGTGAGCTCGGGAGCACGCCCTGGAGGCCAGCGAACCATTCGTCGTTCAATGGTGACTCGAACGCTTACCAGGAAGGGAGTCCCGCCAGGAACAGCCCGCTGGCCCAGGCGGAAAGATAACGGGGCGGTCTGCCCGAGCTCAACGGTGCTCGAACCACCTGCCTGCTGTGCGGCGCATGAGGCAAGTGTCGGCCTGCTGGCCCCGTCTAGCACCGTACCCAGACGGTGATGACTCGGGTGGCTGGCCACGATCCGAGCGGCTAGCCCGGTGGTGATTGGAACTGCGGCCACTAGACCCACCGATCCCACCAGGGTCCGCGCGATCTCCACCGCCACCACCTCGGAGTTGGCGACGATTCCTACCTCTTGTCCGGAAAGCCCGAACAACAAGAGCAACGGCATAGCGGCGCCGGCGTATGCCAGAAGAAGAGTGTTGATGGTCGAAGCTACGTGGTCACGTCCTACCCGCATACCGGCCGCATAGAGCTGGCCCGGCTCGAGCGAAGGGTTGGCTGCTGCGATCTCGGAAACCGCCGAGGCCTGAGTCACGGTCACATCGTCGAGGGCCCCGAGAGCTCCCAGCATGATCCCGGCCAGGAGGAGTCCCCGCAGATCGAATGCGCCGATGCCGACTAAGAAGCCGGCCTCTTCGGAGACGAGGCCGGAGAAGTGAGCCAGCCTTATCACCAAGGCTCCGAGGCCGACGGTGAGGCCGAGGCTGGCAAAGGTGCCCAACGCCGCCACGTGGGTGGTGCCCTTGTTTCCATGTGCAAGGTATATGGCAGATACCGCGATCAGCATTCCCCCTGTTAGAGCGACCAGCTCAGGCGAACGTCCCGAGAGAATGGCGGGCACGATGTAGAGCATCAGAACCGCGATTGAAAGAGCCAGGCCTCCCAGCGCTGCCAACCCCCGAAGGCGCCCCAGCAAGACGACCAAGAGCGAGAAGATGAGCCCGGCGCCGATAAGCAGCGGTCGCCGTTCCCGGTCGGCGAACTGGTAGCGCTGGAGGGCAGGAGCCTCTGGGATGCGGTTGAGGACGACTCTGTGGCCAACGCTGAACTCAGGAGCGGAAGGAATCAATTCCCACTCCTCGAAGGTCGTCGTTCCGGCGTCTGGTCCTTCGAGCAGTTCAAAAGTTGCCCTCCGACAGGCGAGATCTTCAGCGTAGGAACAGCTTTCCTCGACCACCTCAATCACGCTGGCGGAGAGGACCTCGGGAGCAAAGCCGAACTGGCTGACATCGGGGGGGTTGCCGGGGCGGAGCAGGACCGCGCCCACAATCGCCAACGACGTCAGGATCACGACTCCTACGCCGAGGTTCTGAGCCAGTGGCCGTCGGTCAGGACCGGTAAGGACCTCGAGATCGCTTGCTGGGAGGATGGATCAAGGTTATTTCGAGGAGGGTCTCCGCGCGCGGACCATCGAGGTTTCGGGCCGGCAGACCGACGACTTGGTGAGTCTCCTCATACCCTCGGCAGTGGGAACTGGAGGATGAGGTTGTCAGCCCACCGGCCCGAACGGCAGCAACACCAACGAAGCAGTGAGGGACGGGTTAGGCCGAAGTCAGGAGAGGAGACCT
>JAICRU010000112.1 GCA_025937235.1 Acidimicrobiia bacterium | reverse complement strand
TCCACCGACACGGGTCTCCTCACCGTCGAAGACACCGTCGACCCCGGAGTCTACGAGGCGACAGCCATCCTGGCCCAGTTGGAGACCCCGACCGGAGGGCCGCCTGTGCTCTTCGCCAATCTGCGGAATCTCAAAGGGGAAGGCTCGCCGGCCAGGATGTTGTTCAACACCTACTCGAGACGCAGAAGTGTCGGGCTCGCTCTGGGAGTCGAGACCGAGAGCTGGAATGACCTGCTCGAGGCACTCCCCCAGATCTCGGTGAACTTGCAGAAGCCGATCGAGGCGACCGATGTGCCGGTACAAGACACGGTGATCCAGGGCGATGAGCTGGACCTCAGGATCCTCCCCTGGACCAAACACGTCGAGATGGAGGGAGGTCTTTACTTCACTCCGATCCTGGCCGCCAAGCAGCCCGGCTCGGAGCGGTACAACCTCTCCTGGAACCGGGTCATGTACCTCGACCCCACCCATGCCGGGGTCCACATCTCCCCGCGACAGCTCTGGTCGTTCCAACGGGACGCCGAGCAGGCCGGTGAGGACCTGCCGGTTGCCATGGTGCTCGGCCATCATCCCGCCTTCAACCTGGCTGCCGCCGCCCTCACCGCCATGGAGATCGACGAGTACCACGTGGCCGGAGCCCTGATGGGACAGCCGCTCCAGGTCGCCCCCTCGATCCGGTTCGGAGATGATCTGATGATCCCCGCCGGCGCCGAAATGATCATCGAAGGCCGGCTCATCGCAGCTCACCGCGTCGTCGAAGGGCCCTTTGGTGAGTACATGCATTATCTGGGCCCGCAGAAGCTGTCCCACCTGTTCCAGGCCGATGCCATCACCTACCGCCCCGACCCGATCATCCTCGAGATATTCGCCGGCCACCGCGATCACCTCAACGCGCACGTCTCGATCCACGCCAGCCTGCTCGCCGCCGCCCGGACCTCGGTGCCCCAGGTGACCCGGGTCGGCTGGTTCCAGGGTGGCGGCCCGACCACCGCGGTCGTCGCCCTGGACAAGTCCGCGGACGGCCAGCCGATGCGGGCGGCGATGGCCATCCTCTCCGCGGGCAACCTGATCAAACAGGTGATCGTGGTCGACGACGACATCGACGTGTTCGACGCACAGAGTGTCATGTGGGCCATCTCCACCCGGGTCCGGGCCGACGAGGATGTGATCATGCTCAAAGGGCTGCAGGGTTCGCTGCTCGACCCCTCACATCCCGGGTTCGGGACCATTGCCGGATTCGTCATCGACGCCACCTGGCAGGTTGGCCAACCGCGCCCTCCCGTCGCCCGGGTACCCGAGGCGGCGGTGAGCCAATTCCCTCTCGACGCTTACACCTTGAAAGAGACCTGATGCACATCAAGGAGGTGACCTGCCCCCGCTGCGGGAAGCTCTCCGTGGTCGACGGCGGCCTGTTCGAGATCGGCGCCATCAGGCTGAGGTGCACCCACTGCGGCTTCTATTTCGAGCCGTCCGACTCCCCCCGCTCCAAGACGGTCGCACAAGTGACCAACGCCAACGTCGCCATCATCATCTGGGAACCGGAGGAGACCGCTTGAGCGACGACCTGTTCGGAAAGGTAGTCAGCCTCGTCGACGACGAGGAGGTGGCCGAGCTGGCGTACCGGCTCGGAGCCATCGAGGCCCCCGCCGGTGCCGAGGGCCCGGCCGCCGACGAAGTCGAGACCTGGATGCGAGAGCAGGGTTTCCGGCCCCGCCGGGTCGGGCTGGTGGAGGAGCGGCCCTCGATCGTGGCCCGGGTCCGCGGCCGGGGGGACGGCCCGGCCCTGGTGTTCAACGCCCATCTCGACACCGCCATCGGACGGGAGGACACTCTCACCTACATCGACCCCGCTCAGCCCAAGTACATCTCGGCGTGGCGCGAAGGGGACCGGGTCTACGGCAACGGGGTGGTAAACGACAAGGCGCCGATGGCCTGCTTCCTGATCGCCGCCGCAGCCATCGCCCGCAGCGGGGTGGAGCTGGCCGGCGACCTGGTGCTGCACGCGGTGCCCGGTGAGATCGGGCTGGAACCGGTGGACGAGTTCCAGGGCCCGGCCCATCTCGGCAAGGACCTCGGTGCCCGCTATGCCATCGCCCATGGTGTCGTCGGCGACGCGGCCCTGGTCGCCGAGGCGACCGGGAACACCATCGGCTGGGTCCAGGCGGGCAAGGCGTTCTTCAAGCTGACCGTGTTCGGCGACGAGCCCTTGTACACCCCGTTCACGCCTGCCGAGCCCGACCCGGTGAAGAACCCGAACGCCATCGTCCGCCTCGCACCGGTGATCACCGCATTCAACGAGTGGGCCGCGACGTACTCGGAGCGGGTGTACCGGTGTTCCGGGGGGACGGTGATCCCCAAAGCGGTGATCGGCGCTGCCCGCTCCGGTCGGCCCGACAAGATCACCAAGTCGACCGAGCTGGCTGTCCTCTATCTGGACATCCGGACCACCCCCAACCAGAGCCCGATGGACCTGCAGCGGGAGTTGACCAAGACGCTGGGCGCCACCGGGGTGCCTTTCGACCTGGAGTGTTTCCTCCACCGGCGTGGCTATGAGGCGCAGAACATCGAGCCCCTGGCCGCGGCCACCCGACGGTCTCATGTGGACGAGTTCGGGACCGAACCGGGTGATCCCGCCCCTCCGGTCACTTCGATGTGGCGGGACATCACCCCGTTCAACGAGGCGGGCATCCCCAGCCTCACCTATGGACCGTCATCCTCGACCGGTGGCGGCAACTTCAGCGTCGGCGTGGCCGAGCTGGGGGCAACGGCCAGGGTCTACGCCCGCACCGCCCTCAGGTACTGCGGGATCGCAAAATAGGGATGACCACCTTGACCGGCGACCGCGAAGTCCGGCTCGGAGTATTCGACGAGTGGATGGGAGCCTGGTCGCCGTCGACCCCGCGGGATCAGGGCGAGCTGACCGCATGGCAGCTGGATCGAGCCTGGAGCCAGGCCGTTACCCTCGGTCGGGGCAATCCCTTCTATCGGGATCGGCTCAAGCTGCCCACCGAGCGTGATAGCGGCGCCTTTCGGACGCTGGGAGTGACCACCAAACAAGACGTGGTGGAGGACTGCGCCGAAAATCCCCCTTACGGGTCGCGCACCATCGCCGAGGCGGCCGACATCCGCATGGTGGTGCACACCAGCGGCAGCAGCGGCCAGGGCATGGCGGTCTACGCCCTCGACTCGGCGGACCTCGAAGCCATCGTCCGCACCGAGGCCGTCGGCTTTCTCTGGGCCGGGATCCGGGAAGGCACCCGGGTCCTGCTCACCATCCCCATCGGAATGACCGCCGCCGGTCTCTGGTACTCGGCGGCCCTGCGAGCCATCGGCGCCAACGTGTTCTCGGTGGGCCCCTATCCGACCGAGCGCAAGGTCGAACTGCTCCGCCAGTTCCAGCCCGAGGTGGTGGTCGGGACCCCCACCTATGTGCAACGTCTCGCCGTGGCGTGCGAGGAGGCCGGCTTTCCACCGGTGAGCAGCTCGGTGAAAACCCTGATCGTGGCCGGTCAGGCGTTCTCACTTCCCTGGGTCCGTGCCATCGAGGCCCGATGGGGAGCCACTCTCTACGAGCAATACGGATGCACCGAGCGGGCCATCGCCTGGACCTGCCCGGGCGGGGTGATCAAAGGGGATTCGCTGGGTGTGCTCCACTTCCCCCCAGAGGCCGGGTACTACGAGGTGATCGACCCCGATTCGGGCGAGCCGGTCGGCCCTGGCGAGACCGGCGAGCTGATCATCACCCCGTTCGGCGCCGACGCCTCGCCGCTCGTCCGCTACGCAACCGGGGACCGGGTGCGCTGGATCGCATCCGGGGCCTGCAGCTGCGGACGTCCCCTGGCCGGGATCGCCGCCGGCGAGGTGGAGCGCTACGACGACATGATGAAGATCCGGGGAGTCAACGTGTGGCCGGCCTCATTCGACCAAGCGGTCTTCGCCGTGGAAACGGTGAGCGACTACCGGGGCAGGGTCTGGGTGGATGACGACGGTACCGAGCGGGTCGAGATCCGGGTCGAAGGCGTCGGTCATCCCAATGCACTAGCCGGGGCAGTGTCCGGCTCGGTCCATCGGGCCACCGGTCTCCGTGTCGAGGTGAAGATCGAGCCGGCGGGCACACTGGCCCGTGAGGTGCCGGAAGGTTTCGTCAAGATCAAGCGGTTCCAGGTAGAGATACTGAGGTGAGCGATTGAACAACGTGAGACTCGACGAGGAGGCACTCCTCTCCTCGGAGGTCCGGTCCTTTGGCGGCCCCCGGGTGGGAGACGAGGAGCGGTTCCAGGTGGAGTTCGTCGTCAACGATCCCCGTGGCGTGATCGCACACGAGGCTTTCATCCCCAACACCGTGGTCAACTGGGCGTTTTGGCACGACGAGGTCCATATCGTTACCCGGGGCACGGCCGAGGTTACCTACACCCTGGGCCCGAACCACCGGAAGCAGGTGACCAAGACGTTTCAGGCCGGCGACACCTACGTCATCCCCGACGGGGCCCGGGTCCGTTTCGAGATCGGGGACGAGCCGTATGTGCACATCTGCGTGATCATGCCCCGCTACGAGTACACCAAAGACGAGAGAATGGACTCCTACACGTGACCGGAAGGGGTTGAGCACGGTGCGGCCGGAGACATACAAAGACGTATGGCTGGTCGAGGGCGTCCGCAGCGCCTTCGGCCGCTTCGGCGGCGCCCTACGCGAGGTCCCGGTGGTCGAGCTAGCCGGCCAGGTGATCGGGGCGTGCCTCGACCGGCTGGACTGGTCGCCGGACTCAATCGACGAGATGTATGTGGGGATCGGGATGATCGAGGCGGGGATGATGGTCCCCGCCCGCCAGATCGCCTTAGCCGCCGGTCTTCCCGAGGATCTCCCCTCGTTGACGGTCGACCGGGCCTGTTGCTCCGGGGCCACCACGGTCGGACTCGCCGCCCGCGCCATCGAACGTGGGGTCGGGTCGGTCTTGTGCGTGGGGGTGGAGAACATGAGCCGCACTCCCCGACTGCTCCATGGCACCCGCTGGGGTTCGCGGCTCGGGTCGCTCGACGTGGAGGACCTGCTCCTGATGCACTCCCCCGTCGTCGACGAGCCGATTGCCTCCTATGTGGGCCGGGTCGCCCAAGAGCATGGTGTCGATCGTGAGGACCAGGACCGCTGGGCGTTGACCAGCCAGCAGCGTCACACCGAGGCGACGGCGCGTGGCTACTTCTCCGACGAGATCACCGCAGTGGAGACACCGGAGGGGACCTTCGGAAAGGACGAGCACCCCCGGCCCGACACCACCCTGGAGGCGCTGGGCCGGCTTCCCACCGTGCGCAACAGCCCCACCGTGACCGCCGGAAATGCCCCGGGTTTGAACGACGGTGCCGTGGCCCTGATGGTCGCCGACCGGGCCTCGGCGGGTGACCGGGTGCCACTGGCCCGGGTCGCCTCATATCTGCAGACGGCCGAGTCGCCGATCTCCTCGGCCTATCTCCCCGGTCTGGCGATCCGGCGACTGCTCGACGAACGGCAGATGAAGCCCGAGGACCTCGACGTGATCGAGATCAATGAGGCTTATGCGGCGACCCCGCTGGTCAGCATCCGTCGTCTCGCCGACAGTGACCCGGCGCTGGAGGAGAAGCTGCTGCAGCTGACCAACATGAACGGAGGTGCGGTGGCGATGGGTCACCCGGTCGGAGCCAGCGGGGCCCGTCTCGTTCTCACCGCCGCCCGCCAGCTGCGCGAGACCGGTGGCCGGTGGGCGGCGGTAGCGATCTGCGGCGGGTTCGGCCAGACCGACGCCCTCCTCCTCGAGTCGGTCGATGCCTGAGCCGGCCACTAGCCCGCCCCGCGACCTGGTGGTGGCGTTGGTCCAGATCCCAGCCAGGCAGGCATGGGCCGACGACACCGCGGTCGAGGCCAACACCAAAACAGCCCGCTCCCTCTACGAGATGCATGCCGACGAGTCCGATCTGGTGGTGTTCCCCGAGCTGGCGCTCACCGGGTACATCCCGCTGAAGGGTTACGACCAGCGCCGCAAGCGGATCCTCTCCCAAGCCGCCGCGGAGGCGGCCGGGTCATCGCTGCCCGAGTTGCTCGAAGCCACCAAGGACAAACGGGCGGTGATGGTGGTGGGGCTGATGGAGCCGGCGGCGATGCGTCACGAGTTCTACAACTCGGTGGTCGTCCTCGACGACGGCAGGATCGCCGCGGTATATCGCAAGATCCACCTCCCGGTCGAGGAGAACCACTACTTCACTCCCGGTGACGAAGTGGTGCTCGCCGAGACCAGGGCGGGGCTGATCGCCCCCATGATCTGCTACGACCTGCTCTTCCCCGAGGTGACCCGAATCGCCGCGCTTGGTGGCGCGGAGGTGATAGTCACGGTGTCCAACTGGCTCGACATCGCCCACCTCCGCCGTCTCGGCGAGGTGCTCCCGGCCGCCCGGGCCCTCGAGTCCCACGCCCACGTCCTCTTCGTCAACGGGGTCGGAGACCTGGAGGCCCGTGGTCATCGGTTCTCCCTCTATGGAGGAAGCCGGGCGGTCACCGCCACCGGTGAGGTGGTCGCCGAAACGGACGGGTCAGAGGGGGTGCTGGTGGCCACTCTTCCCGGCGCCGACCTGGACGCCGCTTCCGCGGTGTTCCCGGTGATGAGGGACCGGCGCCCCGAGGTGTACCAGCCCCTGATAGCCCCGGCTTCGGCGTTCGCCATGCTGAACGTCGACCCAGCCGATGACTGAGCTGGGCATCTCCCTGGGCTGGAGCCACCGGGAGCCGGCCGACCGGATCATCTCGCTGGTCCAGGACGCGGAGAGCGGCGGGGCAGACGTCTGCTGGGTGATCGACTCCCAGCTGGCGATGCGTGACGCTTTCGTCCTTCTCGGCCTCCTCGCCCGGGGGACCTCGAAGATGCGACTCGGCCCCGGTGTGACCAACCTGATCACCCGACATCTCACGGTGGTCGCCAACTTCCTGGTCACTCTGCGCTCGCTGGCTCCGGGGCGGGTGCTCGCCGGTGTCGGCGCCGGGGACAGCGCCGTCTATCCGTTGGGTCTCAAGCCGCATTCGGTGGACCGGCTCCGGGAGGGCATCACCAATCTCCGCGCACTGCTCGCCGGGGAGACGATCGAGGGTCCGACCGGCGAAGTGCGGCTGAGCGCTGTGGGCGGCCCACCCGAGCCGATCTTCCTCGCTGCGAGCCAGCCCCGAATGC
>JAICRU010000014.1 GCA_025937235.1 Acidimicrobiia bacterium | reverse complement strand
GTCCACGTACCCACCAACTGTCTGCGGAATCGCCTCCTACACGGAGTCACTTGTCAAAGCCATAGGAGGCAGGAACCCAGGCAATGCGACTGGTGTAGTTCGCCTCGGCGATGACTCTACCGAGAACCACTTGCAGCACGTGGTGATGCATCACCGGCCCGGCAATGGCTCATCACAGCGGAACGCCGCGGCGGTGCTCAACCGCTACGACGCTGTGTCGATCCAGCACGAGTTCGGCATATGGGGCCGACGAGATGGCGTCGAGGTCCTCGACTTCATGTCACGCCTGTCAGTACCGAGCGCCGTCACCCTCCACACTGTCCTCCGCGAGCCAACGCAGAATCAGCGGAGCATCACCGTATCGATGGTCAGTCTCGCCGAGCGAGTAGTGGTCATGAGCCAAACCGCTTCCACCCGCCTCGTCGAGCTCTACGGCGTAGATCCGGGTCGGATTTCGGTCATTCCCCACGGCGCCGATCCTGGGTTTGCCGGTCCATCGCTCGTGAAAGGCGGCCAGCCTTTGATTCTCACCTGGGGCCTGATCGGGCCCGGCAAAGGGTTGGAGTGGGCGATTCGAGCTCTCGAGGACATCGCCGATATGAGACCGCTCCCGCGCTATCTGATTGCAGGTGCCACCCATCCGGAAGTGAAGAGGACTTCGGGGGAGTCCTACCGCGAGAGTCTGATGGCACTGACTCGATCGCTCGGGTTGGATTCCATGGTCGGCTTCGACGACCGTTATCTCGACCGCCAGAGCCTGGCGCGTCTAGTCCGGAGCGCCGACATGATCGTCCTTCCGTACGAGTCGGCAGACCAAGTGACTTCAGGAGTTCTGGTCGAAGCCATCGCAGCCTCGAAACCTGTGATCGCGACCCAGTTTGCCCATGCCGTGGAACTGCTTCGGGATGGAGCCGGCGCGGTCGTCCCTTTTGGCGAACCGCATGTCTTGGGAGCGAAACTCAGACAGGTTCTCTCTGACCGATCCATCCGTGAGCTAATGACATCACGGGCGCAGCGGTTGGCCACCGACTGGTACTGGCCCACGATCGGCGCCCGCTTCACCGAGATGATGTCAGACATCGCGGCTGGCTCAGAGACCTACGCATCCATCGGATCCGGGCGTCAAAGTGCCGCGGTCTGACTACATCGACAGCGGGTGGTCCGCGGTTCCTCTCCGGGCCGAAATTCTCCCACCCCCAGCACATGACCGATGACCGTGGCCTCTGGGAACGCGCCGACCACGGTATGCCTCGACCCGAGCACGGCGTTCTGCAATGACGACAACGGCCGCTCTCCTTGTGTCACATCTCAGTGTTCGGCTTCGAGTCCCCACACCTCAGGGCCAATCCGCACGCGGCGTTGGACCCTGCAGAGCTGATCCAGAGAGGTAATGGCCGACAGCCGGCATTCGAATTGCTCCACAGGACCACCGCCTTGATCGTGCGAGGCTGGTCGATGATCCCCTGGCCCGAGACATGTCTAGGTGCGACAAATCCCCCAAGAGCTCATCGCCGCCGGCGTGGCCTTGGGGACGAGCGACGAGCCTCTGTCGGCATGCGCCTGATCGAGTGGCTCACTGCTCACGAAACCGATGGGGGACGGTTCAGCTTCACCCCGGTTGGGGACGATTGCCCGGTGACCGTGAGGCGCGATTCGATCAACAGCCTATCGAGGCCTGGGCCATGGGCGACGCGTGTGTGCGTCGATATGAGGTTCCGTGATCGCCTACTGGACCTCGAAGAGACTCTGTTCGGGTTCTCAACCGTGAGCAATGGGTCCCGGAAGCCCCGAGTGTGTCTTTGAACGATCGACAACCAATCGGGAGTCATCTCACCCAAGAATGCGCCGTCGAGCGCGCTGCCCTCAACAACGGACCGTGGTGGCGAGGTGGCACCCACCAGGAGATGGGGGCGAGAAGGGCGCTCTCACCTCAGGTCACGGCAGCCAACAGAGGGACGGCTTTCAGGCTTTGTGGCTGCGCTCAGCTTCCGCGGCCGTCCTCTTCTCCTGCTTGTCGCGACGTTTCTCTTTGAGATTCTTCTTGGCGACAGACTTGGTGTTCTTGCCGCCCTTGTCTTTGCTGCCCATGATTGCCTCCAGGCTGCGGCCAACGAATTGTCAGTCGCTACACATTGTCTCACATGCCGCGACCACGGAGTATGGGGACCTCGCTCACATCCCCCTATGTGGCGGGTACTTGATCGAGATCTGATGAAGGACTGTGAGGGCTTGTCCGTGGAAATCACGGCAGTCCCGATCGACGGCCCCGGCACCGGTTGCTGACCGGTTCGACCCTGGAACGAACGACGATCCGGCGAGTGGGTTCGGGACCGTCAACGCCCAAGAGAGCAGAAACCCGGAAAAGCGGTGACCAATGCGTCTGCGGTCCCTGGCTGTGGGGCCGTAAGGTCACATCCATGCCGAGTGTCGGGGTGAGCGAGCACAGCGAGCTGGCCCCGGAGGTCGTGCTCGCCGCGGCGCGGGACTTCTCCGACCGGCGCGCGCAGCTGTGGCCAGACGTCCATGTCGAGCACTTGCAGGTACACGAAGTCGGTGAGGACTACGCGGTGGTGACCGAAGGGAATCCGTGGCCGATTGGCCACGTCTGGGAGCGGGTGTGCTACGACTGGTCCCACTCGCATGCCCTGAGAGGGACCGTCATCGACTCCAACCTGTTCAAGCCGGGGAGCACATGGGAGCTGTGGGCGACGGCCGAGGACGGTGGCAAGACGCGGCCGGCGAGGAGTCGGTTTGGGCGGTTTAGCTCAGCGGATCAAGAATCCCCCACCGTGCGGGTCCCTCGGGTCTAGCCAGAGCTCGTTCCGCCCGGTGATGTGGGCCGTCCCGATCACCTCGGGGATCACCGCCGGCATGTTTCCCACCTCGGATTTCTCCACGACGCGTCCGGTGAACAGGCTGCCCAGAATGCTCTCCACCCTGATCTCCTCCCCGATCCCTATCTCGCCCCGGGCATGGTGGATGGCGAGCCGTCCACTGACTCCCGTTCCGGTGGGGGAGCGGTCGACCTCCCCGTCGGCGAACACACAGACGTTCCGTGAATGATGCGCGGGGTCCTCGGGAGGGCCGACAAAGATCACGCCATAGAGGAAGCCGAGCCCCGGCTCCACCGGATGGGTGATCGGTCTCTTTGCCATCAAGGCCCTCTTGATGGCGCGACCCGTCGTGATCAGCCGGGGGGTCTCTTCGGCGCTCAGTCGAAGCCCGAGATCGGCGGCCGCCACGTAGGCGTAGAAGGCGCCACCGAATGCAATGTCGTACCTGACCGTTCCAATCTCGGGGACCTCGACCGTCTCATCCAAGGCGGCCGCGAAAGAGGCCACGTTCCGAAAGGAGACCGCCCCCACTGCTCCGTCCGCCACGGTCGCGGTCGCCACGATCCGACCCGCCGGCGTATCGATCCCGATCGTCGTCTCGGGGCCTCGAGCAGGCAGCATGCCGGTGTCGAGAGCCACCTTGGTGAGAGCGATGATCCCGTGCCCGCACATCGTCGAGAAACCCTCGTTGTGGAGGAAGAGCACGGAGATGTCGCTGGCGGGATCGAGGGGTGGGCCGGGGAAAGCCCCGTACATGTCGGCATGCCCCCGCGGCTCCCACATGAGCGTCTTCCGCAGCCCGTCGAGGTGCTCCTCGGCGTGCCGGCGTCGCTCCGGCATTGTCGCGCCACGGATCTCGGGCAGACCTTCCACGACCACCCGGAAGGGCTCACCGCCGGTGTGAGAGTCGATCACGACAAGCCGTGTCCAATCCGACGGCGGCTCCCAGCCCAGCGGCGCTCTTCGCTCCAAGCCGGAGAGCATAGGAAGGGCGCCCGAGGGCCGAACACCCGGGGACAACTACCCTGACCTGCCCCATGGAGATGACGAGCCTCGCCGACCTGCTCGATGTGCAGGACCTCGATCTCCAGATCGATCGTCTGCTGGAGAGACGCCAATCACTCCCCGAGCTGGCTGCATACAAGACGGCGCACGAGCAAGAGCAACAGCTGACTTCGGAGATCCAGACTGCCGCCGCCGAGCTGAAGGGCCTGGAGCTGGACTTCGACAAGGCGGAAGGCGAGCTGCAGATGCTGGAAGCCAAGCTCGGCGAGCACGAGACCCGGTTGTTCGCCGGCGGGATGAGCGCCCGCGAGACCGAGCATATGCGGCTCGAGGTGCAAAGCCTCCACGGACAGAGAGAGGCACTGGAGGAGAAGGTCCTGGGCATGCTGGAGAGGCTCGACCCAGTTCGCGATCAGTTGGCCGACCTCGAATCCAGACGCGATGCCGTCGGTCAGGAGAAGGCCGGGTTCGAGACCGTGATCAAAGCCGAGTGGAAGCAGATCGATGCCGAGCTGGCTCGCAAGGAGGAGCGGAAGGAGGAGGCTATGGCTCCGGTTCCGCGCGATCTGGTCGAGCTCTACGAGACACTGCGCCGGTCGAAAGAGGGCGTGGCCATCGGCAGATTCGAGCATGGGGTTTGCGGCGGGTGCCACATGACCCTCTCACCCACCGAGCAGATCGAGGCATTCGACGCCGACATCCCCCGCTGCGTCCACTGCAGACGCATACTCGTCGCCTGAGAGATGTTGTTCTGGCACCTCGGGGCGACCCTCTGGTTGTTCCGCTGGATCTTCAAGGATCCAAAGGTGGACGTCAGGTTCCTCCTCTTCGGGGCGATCCTCCCCGATCTGGTCGATCTGCTGTTCGGAACGGTGATCCTGCCCGACCTGGCCATCGGTGAGCTCTGGTTCCACACCCTGGTTGCCCCGTCGCTCTACATCGTCGTCGTGATGCTCGTGACGAGGAGAGGTCGGCGCCGGCGCGCCTATATGGCTCTAGCTGTCGGATGGCTATTCCATATCCTTCTCGACGGTATGTGGACCGACCCGGAGGTCTTGTTCTGGCCGTTCTTCGGATGGGAGATGCCCAGGGGCACCGAGTCGTTCTGGCCGGGAGCTTGGGAACGTGCGACGTCCGACCCTTGGCGATGGATTTTCGAGGCCGCCGGGCTGGCTTATCTGGTCTGGCTGTGGTTCGCCACAGGCCTCGATCAGAAGCCACGGCGCGATGAGTTCCTCCGATCGGGCCGGATCCCCGGGCTGGTCGTTCAGGATGCTTAGGAGCCTGCTTCTGAGCCTGGTGGCATTCCTCGCCGCCTGCTCGCCCGGCGGGAGTGGAACGACCGTGACCATTGGGCAGGGGGCACCGGATCCGGTGACAGCCGTTGAAGAGTTGCGCTCGCTGTTGGCCGCCGGTGACTTCAGTGGAGCCGGCTCCCTGGCCGTGCCCGGCCAGGCGGTGCTCGCGTCCCTGGCCGAGGGGGCGGCTCCGTCCACGGTCGCCGCGGCGCTGGCCGGCGGCGACGGCGAGGTCGCAGCGAACTTCTGGAGCGGATTCGCCCAAGGTGTCGGCGGCGCCCTCAGCCAAGAGGCCACACTCGAGGATCTGGGGACCACCACCGCGGATGGGATCGAGTTCTTCGTGGTGGGAATCACACCAGAGGGTGGCGGGCGGCGGATGATGGTCACCCGTGACGTCGATGGTCAGCGGATCGACCTGTTCGCTTCCTTCGGTGCCGGGTTGGCCGAGGGCATGATCCCCTCGGTCGACCTGCTTCTCACCTCCCCCAACGAGGACTCGGGTCAGGTCCTCGCCGCTCTTCAGGAGGTGGTGCCGTCATTGATGGTGGCGGCGAGGGACGAGACCTTGTCATCTGACGCATCTCAACGGATCCTGCAGCTCGTCGAAATGATCACCCGGGCGGGCTGAGCATCAGCGCCTGAGCTCGGGCAGGACCTCTTTCCCCAACTTCTCGATTAGGCCCGGCTGGTCGAGGGCGGCCATCTGGAAAGTGACGATGTCGGCCTGCAGGTCGACGACCAACGGCCGGTAGATTTCAAGGATCTCCGCGGCCGTGCTCACCCGGGAATAGCGCTCCAGGATCTCCTCCCTCGGCATGGCGTCGGCCATCTCCCTGAGCTCGGCGGGATCAACCGCCTCCAGCCTTCCCGGCGCCCGCAGGCCACGCCATGGGTAGATCGCCCGCCACGCCTCGTCGTCGTCCTCGGCAACGATCGACCACCGCGTCGCCAGCACCAAAGGGGGCTCCCTACCGTGCTCAGACGCCGCCTCGATGAGAGGATCGACCACCTTCTCCCTGGTCTCTGCCGGATCCTTCACCGATGTGATGACTCCTTGCGCCAGCTCGCCGGCCAGGGTGGCTGATTTCGGCCCGCCGGCCGCGAGCAATATCGGCACTGGCCCCAGCGGAGGGCTGTAGAGACGCGCCCGGTCCGTCATGTAGAACTGGCCCTCGTAGCTCAACTTCTCTCCGTCCAGCAAACGCCGCATGATCTCCAGAGCCTCCTTCATGCGAGCGTTCCGCTCCGAATAGGCGGGGAAGTCGTATCCGAGAGGCCCTTCGTTGATGTTCTCTCCGGTCCCGACACCCAGGATGAATCTCCCCCCCGAAAGTCGGTCCAGGGTTGCCGCCGCCTGGGCCACGACACCAGGGTGGAACCTGAACAACGGTGTCGTCACGCCGGTGATCAGTTGCACACTGTCCGTGGCCTGGGCCATGGCCCCGATCGTGGAGAACGCGAAGCCTGAGGCCGATTCGTCGTCGACCCAGGGATGGAAGTGCTCGGAGACGACTACGGCGTCGAATCCTGCGGCCTCGGCCTGGATGGCTTGCTCGACCAGCTCCTCCGGATGCCATTGCTCATGACCGCAGAAGTAGGCGTACTTGGTCAACCTTCTCCCTTCAGCCATGTGGGCGAGATCTTGCCAGGTTCACTGATACGACACGTAGACGGGAATCGGCGACCTGTTGATGGTGTAGGCGGGAGAAGCGGTCTCTGGGGAGTCCTCGTCGTAGAAGTTCTTCCATCCCCACCTCCAGTGAGCCTCGTCGGTCCCTGCGGTGAGGACCGCGTAAGTCTCGTCCTTGGTCGGGATCGGTCCCTGCCCATCCATCTGGATGACCATCTGAAGCTCGGGACGTTGTTTCAGCGCTTCGCGGTCTGCGATCATCGAGAACTTGAACTGGTGCACCAGGAGCAGCTTCTGGGGCAGCCCGTTGTCGCGCACCAGGTCGGCGAGCCAGTCGACGACGGTGTTGACCTCGGCCGCCTGGACATGGCCGACTTGGCGAAGATGCACCTGGTCGGGGAGAAGCCGCCACTCCGGGTCGAGGGCCAGACCGACGTAGGGGAGTCTGAGCAGCTCCTCGTATTGCCGGGCCTGAGTCAGGAAGTCCTCCCTGCCCGGCTGGAGGTCGAGGACGACGTAGAGACCATTGTCTCCGGCGAACCTGATCCATTCCTCGAAGGCGGCGGGATCCCATTCCTCGCTGTAATCGCCATCGGTGGGTCCTGCCGAGGCCACGCTGGCGATTATCTCGAAGGTCGGGATCACCTGGCTTCCGTCTGATCCGTACTCGGTGAGGAGTGGCTGCATTCGGGTCAGCGAGTCGGCCGGTCCCTGTTCGCCGAGGGCGCCGAGGGCCGGCGTGTGCGGGTTTCCGTAGAGCGCGACATAGCGACGCGGCGTCGTGGCAGGGAATACTCGGTACCCTCCGCCCGGGACCTGGACACCTCGCAGCAGCACCTCGATCTCCCATGGCGAGGCAGGGGGCTCCGCACCCACATACCTGATTGCGCTCGGTGTCCGTCCGGACAGGGCCGCGCCGAGTTCGGGATGGCCGAGGATGTCGCCCGGTTCGTAGGCGACCACGGAGGCGCCGACAGCATGCCCCATGGCGGCTGCGCTGAGAGCGAGCCCGGGCTGGGTCGCAGGAACCAACCACACGAAATCCGAACCGATCGGAACGGCCAACCCCCGGATCAGAGCGGCCGGGTCTACCGCCGGCGTCTGCGGCGTGGCGCCGGGCGCCGGAGCCGCCACCCGGTCCCGGGCGGTGAGGGCGGCGATCGTCTCGACCACCGTGGACGCATCGGGGACAACCGGCAGGGAGAAATCGTTCGTGACCCCGAGCTCCTCTTCGGCCATGGACGCGGCTTGGGCCCAGCTCGGTCGCAGCACCTGTGTGCCCTGCGGTGTCGTCACGTCGACACCGCCGACGACGTAGACGGTGAGGGGGGCCAGGCGTTGCAGCTCTGCGGAGAGCTCCGGGCCGGGATGCAGCAACGGGCCTCCCAGAGCGGCGGCGAGTTGTGCCCCCAAGGCCATTTCGGTCAGGTCAGTCTCCCCGGCGACCACAACCTGATGTGCGCACGGGAAAATCTCCCTCGAGAGCGCCAGGACATCCCCGGCCACAGAGCCAGTCGCCACCGGGGTGGCACCCGTTGGAAGGGGGGTGCAGTCCCGTTCCTCGGTCGTGGTGGTCGTGCTCGTGCTAGTCGAGGTCGGTGGAGATGGCGGGGCCCTCGTCTCCACCGGGGTCTCTCCCACCAGGGTGCTGCAGGCGGCCAGAGTCAAGGCAGTCAGGAGCGAGCAGACAACAGATCTCATGGGGAGGGTGGGGGCAGGCTATCGCCCATCCCGGTCAAGCTCTGCGAAGTGACTTCCAGATCGCACCAAGTGCGACCAACGCGGCTCCGGTCACCCACACAGTGAGGGGAACGAAGAATGAGAGGGAGAGGCAGGTGAGCAAACCGGCCCATGCCGTCCATCGCCGTCGGTCCACGGACAGGGCGGCGAGGTTGGTGATCCCGTAATAGAGGAGCACGGTGAACGCAGAGAAGGACCAGGTGAGGGACAGGTCACCCAACAAGGTGAACAGGACGATGGGCACTGCCCCGGTGACGATTGCCTTGACCGGGTTCTGACGCCTGTCGAGCTGGGCCAACGCCCGGGGCATGTCGTTGCGGCGCCCCATGGCCAGCCAGACCCTGGACAGCCCGAGGACCAGGTTGAGAAGGACACCGAGCATGGCGGTCACGGCGCCGATCGCCACCACGAGCGAGGCGGGCGGCTCGAGAAGGGCGTCGAGGCCGGATTCACCCAGAGCGAGGCCCCAATTGGGACCTCTCGCCACCCGTCCCCCCAAAGCGACGAGTGTGTAGAGGGCGGTGGCGATGATCAGCGTTACCACCACCGCCCGGGGAATCGCTCGTTCCGGCCGACGCACCTCCTCGCCCAGTGTGGCGATGCGCCCGTACCCGGTGTATGCGACGAACACGAAGGCAATGGCAGGGAACAGACCGGCTCCGATCACGTCGGTCGAGATCGGCTGCCAAGCACCACGAGCGGCTATCGACGAGATTCCG
The DNA here is from genome assembly GCA_025937235.1 of Acidimicrobiia bacterium. Lineage (GTDB taxonomy): Bacteria > Actinomycetota > Acidimicrobiia > Spongiisociales > ZC4RG35 > JARDZU01. The sequence goes on along the minus strand of JAICRU010000014.1, from coordinate 36,633 downwards.
AATGTGACCAGCGCAGACACCGTGATCGTGACCAGGGCGACGTTGACCACAGTGCTTGGCCGTAAGCCGGCCAGGACGAAGACGGTCACCGCGATCACGGCCACGATGGCGAGCACCCGCTGATCTCCCGTCAAGCCCAGGTAGGTGGAGACCCCCAAGGCAGCCGCAGCGGCCGACGCGGTCTTTGCAAGCAGAAAGAGCCATCCGGCGGCGAATCCCCACCACTCCCCCAGAGTTCGGTAGGCGTACTCGTAGGTCCCGCCGGCGACCGGAAAGCGCCCGGCGAGGAACGCCGAGGAGAGCCCGTTGAACGTGGCCAGCGCACCGGCAATCGGGACTGCAAAGAGGACGGAGTCACCCCACATCCCTGCTGCCAGGCCGATGGCGACGAAGGCCCCTGTGCCGAGGATCGAACCCAGCCCGGTGACGATCGCCCCGCCCACTCCCATCTCGCGCCGTAGGGTCGGGTGCATCAGAACAGCGTTTCCGGGCTCGATCTCGCTCGGAGCTCTGGGCCGTTGTTCTTCACCGAGTTCACGAGCTTCGAGACTGGATGCTCCATGATCAGGTCGGGGTCGATCGGCTGAAGCAGACCACTCACGACTTCGGGATCCCGGATCTCTCGGTCGAGCCATCCATCCCAGACCGACGGATGGAGCGAGACCGGCATCCGGTCATGGATCGATGACACCGCACCCCGGGCCGCCATGGTGATTATCGAGCAGGTGCGCCGCCAGGTATCGGTATCGGCGTCGTTGCGGGAGGCCCAGATGCCGGCGAACGCCATCGGGTGACCATCGGCCCTGTAGACCCAGTGTGGGGCCCGCCCCGCTTCCTTCGGCTCCCATTCGTAGAACCCGTCGGCAGGGATCAAGCAGCGGCGGCGGGAGAACGACTCTCGGAACGAGGCGCTGGTGGCCACTGTCTCCACGCGCGAGTTGATGTGGATCGAGCGCATGTCTCTGGCCCAGTGCGGGACGAGGCCCCATGGCATCGAGTCCAGCAAACGGACGCCTTCTCGCTCGGCCACGACATACACGGGATCCGTGGGGGCGACATTCCAATTGGGCTCGAGACGCTCGGCTAATACCTCGTCGGCTCCGAAGTATTCGGCGTAGAAGTCGAGGTCACCGGTTATCGAGAAGCGTCCGCACACGGGGCGAGGTTAGGAATGGTCGTGCTCGTCATCGGGTGGGCTGCAATGCGACCCAGGTGTCGAGCATCGGCAGGGCCGGGCGAGGGCCTCGTGACACCTCCCCATGTTCCCGATCACCCGTCGATCGCTTCGATGTTCTGGCGAGCCCAGGAGTAGACGTCCCATCTGCCCACGGCTCTACGCAGACGGGACATGCGGCGAGCTTGCTCTTCTCCGTCCATCATCACCGCAGTGTGCAGAGAGACCGCCAACGCATCCAGGTCATAGGGATTCACGATCAAGGCATCCATGAGGCGCTCGGCGGCCCCGGCGAACTCGCTCAGGATCAACGCTCCGCGGTTGTCGGGGCGGGTGGCCACGTACTCCAGCGCCACCAGGTTCATGCCGTCACGTAGGGGCGTGACCATCATCACGTCGGCAGCGAGATAAGCGCCGACCAGGTCGTCGAAGGAGTAGCTCCGATACAGATAGTGGATGGGGGTCCATGAGGCGCGGGCGAACCGGCCGTTGATCCGGCCCACCATCTCCTCGACCCGACGCCGGATCGTCTGGTACTCGCCGACATCCTCCCGGCTCGGCACCGCGATCTGGATGAACGACACCTTCCCCCTGAGCTCCGGATGGCGCTGCAGCATGACCTCGAAGGCTCTGAGCCGAAGATCGATGCCCTTGGTGTAATCGAGACGGTCGACCCCGAGAATGACGTGCTCGGGCTTCCCCAGGTCGCCCCTCAGCCGCTCGGCCGCGGCCTGCGCCTCTTCAGAGTTCCCCGCAGCCCTGCTCTGGGCGATGTCGACCGAGATCGGCACTGCCTGGGCCCGTATATGCCTGCCCTGATACTCCAGCGACGTGGCGGGCCCCTGGGCGCCGGCGATCTCACGGGCGGCGGCGGCGAAGTTGAGCACGGCGCGCCGGGTCTGGAACCCGATGTAGTCGGCCCCAAGCAGGCCCTCGAGGACCTGGCGGCGCCAGGGGAGGCGCTCGAAGATGTCGACGGGCGGGAACGGAATGTGCAGGAAGAAGCCAATCCGCGTCTCCGGAAGCCGTTCCCGGACCATGGCTGGAACGAGCTGTAGCTGGTAGTCGTGGACCCAGACTCTCCCATCCTGCCCGGCAGCACGGACCGTGGCCCGGGCGAATTTCTCGTTGACCTCCTGATGGGGTCGCCACCAGTGGCGATGGAACTCGAGGGGGCGGATCGCGTCGTGGTAGAGGGGCCAGATCGTGCCGCTGCAGAAACCGTCGTAGTGGTCTTCGATCTCGGACTCGGTGAGCACCACAGAGCGGTTCCTGATCCCGTCCGCGGTGAAAGTCTTCGAGTCGCCCCCCGGGACTCCGTTCCAGCCAACCCATACACCCCCCCGTTCTCGCAGGACGGGGGCGAGAGCGGACACCAACCCCCCCGGGCTGGTCTTCCATTTCTTGGCCCGCTCGTCCCAGGCGACGGGGAGCCGGTGGGCCGCGACGACCAGGGGCCCCGGTCCTCTGTTCGGTTCCACTTCGGTGACCCTACCGTGATTGTCGCCTCGGGCGATTGCGGGCCTGGGCTCCGAGAGGGCGCCATGAGTGGGAAGATCGTCCCGTGCTCGCAGCGTTGAACCTGGTGGCGGTGGGTCTTGGCGTCGGCGCCGGTGGCCTCTCCGCAACCATCCTGGGCCTGGTGGTCGGGGGGTTGCTCACGGTGGTCGGGGTCGAAGACGGTGCTGACATCGGTCTGATCGTCGGGATAGTGGTCGGGTTGGCCGTGGCGGGCTGGGTCGCAGGCCGCATGGCCCGCCATTCCGAGCGTTTCCATGGGGCGGTGACGGGTCTCCTACTCGCCGGTCTGATCATGGTCGTGGCGAGGCTGGGGGGGAGCCCCGCACCCACCCTATCGGTGTTGTGGCTCTCGGTCCTGGCCGCGTTGATCGCCGGCCTCACCGGGTGGCTGGCCGGTCGACGAAAGCGGGCAGGCTCGTAGAATGGTGTGGTGAGCCCGCCGGGCGACCGCGGTCGTGAGACCGAGGAAAGTCCGGACTCCACAGGGCAGGGTGCTGGGTAACTCCCAGGCGGGGTGACCCGACGGAAAGTGCAGCAGAGAGCAGACCGCCGATGGCCCGAGATCGGGCACAGGCAAGGGTGAAACGGTGAGGTAAGAGCTCACCAGCGTCACAGGCGACTGTGACGGCTCGGCAAACCCCACCCGGAGCAAGGCCAAGCAGGGACGCCGACGGCCCGTCGATCGAGTCCCGGGTAGGCCGCAAGAGCGCGTCGGCAACGATGCGCCCAGATGGATGGTCGTCCTCGACAGAATCCGGCTTACAGGCGGGCTCACCACGCCGATGGGGCCTCCGTGAGGGGGCCCCATCGCTTGGGGCAAATCCGATGGTCGCGCACGGGTTCGGCATAGCCTGACCAGAGATCGCGAAACCTTCCGGAGCCGGCGCAGGTCCAAATCTGCCTATCAACAGGAGGAAGCTCGAATGGTCGTGAACAAGTATCTCGCCGAGTTCTTCGGCACGTTCATCCTGGTCTTCTTCGGGTCGATGGGGATCCTGGCGGTAAATGGGGCGAGCGGCGCCGCCGAGATCGTGGCCATCGGGCTCGGGTTCGGTCTGGCCTTGCTTGCAGGCATCTGGGCGGTAGGTCATGTCTCCGGTGGGCACTTCAACCCGGCAGTGACCCTGGCCATGTTGTTCGACCGCAGGACGTCGTTCGCTGATGCAGTCGGCTACTGGGTCGCGCAACTGGCGGGGGCGTCGGTTGCCTCGCTCGTCGTAATGACCGCCACCAGCCGAGATGACGTGGCCGGGACGGTAACCGGGTACCCGGTCCTCTCCACCGGGATCTTGATGGAGGTCGTCCTGACCACCGTGTTCATCTGGGTCATCCTGTCCGTGACCAGGACCGGCGGCAATCACGCCCCGCTCGGGATCGCCCTGACCCTGGTGGCGGTCCATATCGCCGGCATTCCCTTCTCCGGGGCATCGGTCAATCCAGCGCGTTCCTTCGGGCCGGCGGTGGTATCTGGATCGTCCGAGGCCCTCGAGCAGCTTTGGGTCTACATCGTGTTCCCGCTGGTCGGTGGCCTCTTGGCCTGGGGTTTGCATCGGCTTTTCGCTCCGGTGGAGGGGGAAGACCACCCCTCTGACACGATCGAGGCGTCGGAGACCTGATCAGGAGAACAGCGGATCTTCGCCCAGATCCTCCAGGCCCAATACCCACCCGGCGGGGAGCGACCAGTGCCGTGCCCCCTTGATCATCGACTCGAGGTGGCTGAGACCCGGCCGGTGCTCGCCATTGGGTGAGGCTTTCGCCACGAACGTGAGGCAGTCGTGCTTGTTGCCTTCGCGGTCGACAGCCTTGACATCCCAGCCGGCCACGCGTCCCTCTGATTCCTCGGCGTCGGTCAGGGCAGCCAACTCGTCGTCGGGCACTTGGAAGATCCCTCCCCATACGGTGTGCCCCGATTCTGCCAGGAGGGATGGGAGACCCTTTGCCTCATCCGAATCGATGAAGACCAACCTGGTCTCCGGGAAGTGGGCGGTGAAAAGGAAGGTTGCGCCCGGGGCGACGGCGGCGATCCTGTCTGGATCGAGGAACGATGCGTAGGCGAAGTACAGGGTCGATTTCACGGGGAACCGAGTGTAACGAGGGATTCGCCGACTCCGTTGCACCCGGCCACGGCCTGGTGGCCTCGCCTTCCAGTCCCGACCAGGTGAGGAATGGTCTGGGCCAGGGGTCACCTCAGGCGGTGATCCCATTGCTCCACCCGGACTTCGTCGAACTCGGGAGCAGCGGGCGGGTCTACACCAAGGACATGATGATCCAGAGAATGCTCCAGCAGACACCGGGCGTGGTCAGGATCAAGAGCTTCGACGTCAAGGAGATAACCCCGGAAGTCGCCCTGGTCACATCCAGGCTGTGGGTGCCGAAGCCGGGAGACACGCATGTCCTCCGTTTAGGTGCGCCGCGGACGCGGTTGGCAGCTCGTGTTCCACCAGGGCACCCGAGTCCTTGACCGTACCCCGGCAGCCAAGTGCCATAGCTGACCCGGCGGTCTTAGGCTCCACCGGCTTTGAGGCGTTTCGAGCTATTCCTCATCTTCACCGAGGTGTTCGCGGTCGCCTGGGCCGCCATCTTCGGGATTCGGACGCGACGCGGCATCACCGCCGGGCTCCTTCTGGTCGCCTTCACTGCCCATTGGCAGATCGAAGGGCTCCGTTGGCAGATGATCCCGGTCTACCTGACGGCCCTGGGGCTGGCAGTCGGGGACCTGTTGTCAGTGGAGCGAAGGCTCGACTGGGCGCGACGAATCTCCCGCGGCCTGTTCGGGCTGGCCGGACTTGCGCTCGGGGCGATCCTCCCCCTTGCGCTGCCAGTGCCTGAGCTCCCTGTTCCCACCGGTCCCGAGCCCATCGGGACGGTCAGCCTCGAGCTGGTCGACTCCGAGCGCGAGGAGATCTACGGGCCGACGCCCGGTCCAGGGAGGAGCATCATGGCTCAGGTCTGGTATCCGGCGCTCTCCACAGGAGAATCCGATCCGATTCCGTGGAGCGAGGACTGGGATGTCGTGGCGCCGAAGGTCTCGAACCTGATGGGGTATCCAGGCTGGTTCCTCAGTCACACCGGCTACACCTCCTCGCATGCCAACTCCGCCGTGCCGGTCGCACCCGGCACATTCCCGGTTGTCGTCTACAGCCATGGATGGACCGGCTTTCGCACCAATGCCGTCTACCAGGTAGAGGGCCTGGTCAGCAATGGCTTCATCGTCGTTGCGATCGATCACACCTACATCGCGGCCACCACGCGTTTCCCCGATGAGGAGGTCGTGCCCTACGACCCTGCTGCCCTGCCCGATCCGGCGGACGTCGGCGAGGAGGTATTCGCCGAGTCCACCGAGGCTCTGCTCGGGGTGCTCAACGATGACATCGTCACTGTGATAAATGCCATGGAAGCTGGCCCGAATGGCCCGTTCGGCGAGCTCGCTTCGAGCTTCGACACGACCCGACTCGGTGTCTACGGGAACGAGGCCGGCGGGGGGGCGGCGATCACATTCTGTCTGCAGGACGAGCGTTGTGACGCAGTGCTCGGCCTCGACCCGTGGGTGGAGCCGATTCCCGACCGTGCCCTGGCCATCTCCGCTACGCGGCCTTCCCTCTACATGAGGTCCGATGATTGGCGGGGTACCGACAACGACGCCATCCTGCGCGGTATCGCCGAGCGGTCGACTGCCACGACGTACTGGGTAGGGGTCGACGGGACGACGGAGACCGACTTCCTCAGCATGCCGCTGTTGTCACCGATCGCATCCAGGCTGGGCTGGAAGGGGCCGATACCGGCCGGCGCAATCATCCCGATCGTGGACCGCTATCTGCTTGGTTTCTTCGAGGTGTACCTGCTGGGCACCGGCTCGGCTGCCATCGACACCGCCTCGTTCGACGAGGTCAGTCTCGAGGTGATCCTGCCCGATTGAGCGGTTCTGTGAACCGACCTGCGGTCATGGCCACTTGGCCTTCCAAGACCGTCAACTCTCCGGACGCTGCTGGGTGTCCCCGGTGATCTGCTGTCCCGGTTGCTCTCCTTCCCTTATCGCGTCGATCGTTGATCCGAGGACGAGCGCATCGGATTCTCCGATGATCTTTCCCACCACGGTGCCGTCGGCATCGATGAAGAAGGTCTCGGGGATTCCGAAGACGCCGTAGGCGATCGCGGTCCGGCTTCCGGGATCGGCAAGATAAAGGGTGGCGGCAGAGGACCCGGCCTGATCGAGATAGGAGAGGGTCTCCTCTGCTCGCTCCTGATATGCGATCTGGACGAATCGAACACCCTGCCCGGCAAAGGACTCTGAGGCGGCAACCAGGTCATCGTGCTCGTCCCGGCACTCCAGGCACCAGGAGGCGAAGAAATTGAGCACAACGATCTCACCCCTGAGGGCGGACAGCTCGGTGCCGACGGAGCCATCGAGACCGGGCAGGTCGAACTCGGGCGCGGGCATCCCGAGAAGGGGAGAGTCCACCAAACCGGGGTCCGAGCCGAATCTGCTGGCGAGCACCACGGCCAGAATCACCGTTGCCGCCACCACGGTGAGACCCGTCCAGCGCAGGCCATTCCCTTTCATGGGCAGTCCTCGCCGGCCCGGGCCGCATCGAGGTCCGACTCGATCTGGGCTCGGGTCTCAGGCGCGAGGTCGGGCTGGGTGAGCAACTCTTCGAAGGCCTCTACCGCCTGCTCCGTCTCGGCCGAGGCGCACCAGAGGACGCGCGCCCGGACATACAGGGCAAGCTGGGAGCCGGGGTCGATGGCCAATGCCTCGTCGATGAGACGAATGGCGGTCTCGACCTCGCCGTTGCCATCGAATGCTATCCATCCCAGGCGGACCAAGGCTGTGATCGCCTCGGGGTCGGATGCACCCGGGTGGTCGGCTACCTCGAGATAGTGGGGAAAGGCCGAGCGATAGTCCGCTGCTTCGAAATACCGCTCGGCCAGCGCCAGCCGCATCCCGTTGATCTGCGGATCGTCCTCGTTGGCGGCGATCACCGCCTCCATCGTCTCGTTGCTGACATCGGAGAGATCCTGCTCACCGAGGTTGGCTGCGCCTGCCGCCGCGGCGGGGCGGTCCTGGAGGGAGTTGGCGGCGAAGACCACGATCCCGGCGAAAACGAGGACGAGAACCACCCCGCCGATGATGAGCCTTGCCCAGCTCCTGCCTGGAGCCGCAGGCTCTTCCCAGTCCTGGCCGGGATGACGCCGCCACCAGAGGATCACTGCCAGCCCCAGGACCAGGGCGGCGGCAGGCGCCAGCCATAACGCCAGGGTGCTGCCCGAAGCGGGGGGGTCGAGAAGCACCGCGCCGGAGTACGAGCCGAGAATCTCCTCGACGATCTCTCCGTCGGGCACCCCCGACGAGACGCGCTCCGCGACGAGGTCCATCATGTCCTCGGCCATCGGCGATGGAGAGTTGGCTATGGACTCGCCCTGGCAGACCGGGCATTTGATACGGGATCCAATCTCCTCGACACGGTCGACCGTGGCCGGGCGGGTCGACACCAAGAAGAAAAGGACGATGGCCATCCCCACGATGACCGAGACCGATGCGATGCCGCGGACGCGTTCAGACATCGGCCATGACCTTGGGCGAAGTCATGACGCGGTCCCTGCGTCGGGCTGCCAGGGACCAGAAGCCCCCGGCCGCGGTCACCAATCCACCCAGCCACAGCAGCCAGATCATCGGTGAGGTGTCGAGCCCGAGCTGCACGGTCTCGGAATCGAGGTCCCGCATCGTCAGGTACAGGTCGCCCCCCGCCCGGCTCATCACCGCCGGTGTGATGATCCCGCCCATCTCGTTGTCGTAGAAGTTGGCCCGCGGCTCCAGGGTGGTGATCACCCGGTCACCCCGGCCGACCTGCACCCGAACTCCCTGCACGAGGCGGTTGGGCTCCTCACGACGAAAAGGCGCCTCGTAGGTGAGGGTGTACCCGGCGAACACCACCGATTCGCCAGGGGCGAGCTCCACCTCGGTGTGAAGGGGGAGATTGGCGGCGAAGGCGATCCCGACGGCGACGAGGGCCACCCCGATGTGGCTCACCTGACCGGCCCAGAAGGGCTGTTCATTACCTACTACGGTCTTCATCTCCCCGTACAGGGACCTTCCCGATTTCGCCGATCTCTTCGCGGCCAGCTCGACGAGGAGCCCGACGATGGCGGCGGCCACCCAGACACCGAGGACGATGGCCAAGATCACCCATGCGACCCGGGTCACGGTGAGTGCCACCACGAGCCCGGTGGCGAGAGCGACGATGGCCGGCCCCCGCAGCCGCCGCCAGAGCAGCCCGGCCGGCGCCCCCCGCCACGGGGTCACTGGACCGAACCCCATTGTGAGCAGGAGCATGAAAGAGAGGGGCACGGCGAGACGGTTGAAGAAAGGCTCGCCGACACCCACCTGGGTCCCCGTGAAGGCTTCGAGGAGGAGTGGATAGGTGGTGCCGATGAGGACGATGAACGCATAAACCGTCAGGAGGAGGTTGTTCAGGAGAAACGTCCCCTCGCGGGAGACGAACGTCTCGATGCGCGGTGATGAGGACACCAGGTGCGAACGCATCGCGAACAGTGTGAAGGAGCCGGCGAGCACGAGGACCAGGAACCCGAGCAGAGCGGGACCGATCGCCGATTGAGTGAAGGAGTGGACCGAGTTGATCGTCCCCGACCGGGTGAGGAACGTCCCCAGGATGGTGAGGGCGAAGGCGCTTATCACGAGCACGAAGTTCCAGGCCTGGAGCATGCCGCGGCGCTGCTGCACCAGTCCGGAGTGGATGAACGCGGTGGCGGCCAACCACGGCATCAGCGAGGCGTTCTCCACCGGATCCCACGCCCAGTAGCCGCCCCAGGAGAGCACCTCATATGCCCACCATCCCCCGAGCAGGATGCCCAGAGTGAGGAACGACCAGGCAACCAGGGTGGCCCGCTGGCTCCGTCGGAGCCAATCCGGGCCGGGGACGCCCAATGCCAAGGCACCGATGGCATAGGCAAACGGCACGGTCAGCCCGACATACCCGATGTAGAGGACCGGCGGGTGAACTGCCATCAGAAAGTGGTTCTGCAGCAGGGGGTTGGGGCCCGGTCCATCGACGGGTGTCTCGATTGCGGCGAACGGCCACGGGCTGGAGGCCGCACAACCAGTGGTCAGGGCATCGACGCAGACCTCGAAGGGGTTGGCCACGGTCAGCATGAGACCGAAGAAGAAGATCCCGACCCCGCCCATCACGGCCAACGCCGCCGCGCCGAGACGGTCGGCGCTGCGGCGCGCCACCACCCAGGTGAACACGGCGAGGACGAGGGCCCAGAGGATTATCGAGCCCTCCAGAGCCGCCCAGGCGGTGGCGACGTCGAAGGGGAAGGGCGTCGCGGTGGCGTGGTGGTTGGCGACGTAGGCCAGGCTGAAGTCGTCGGTGAGCAGCGCGATCTGCATCGAGACCATGGAGACGACGGCTCCGGCCAACACCAGCTTGGCCGGCCCACGGAGGTCGCCCTCACCTCCTCGGGCGAGCCCAATCCCCCTGATCACGAGGAGGACCGATCCGGCGAGGGCAGCGGCGACGCCGGCCGATCCGAGCAACGCCAGCATCAATCCTCGGGGTCGCGATAGGCCCCGCCCTCCTCCGGGACCTCGTAGTTCTCGTCGTGGCGGATGAGAGCGGAGTCCGCCTCGAAGACGTCGCCCGACCATGCTCCTTCGAGGAGGAGTGGCACCTCTTCGGCGAAGAGGGAGGGCTTTGGCCCCGAGAGGACGACCGGTATCTCGGCGCCGCCGTCGGAGACCTGAAAGGAGGTGGTGTCCCCGTCTTCGGAGACCGAACCGGTCATCACTATCCCGGCAAGGCGGAACCGCTCGCCATCGGGGAAATCGGGGCGCTGATCGACCGCCTCAGAGGGGTAGAGGTAGTAGGTCAGGTTGTCGTCGAGGCCGCTGACGGTGAGTGCGAGCACGATGGCGACCACCCCCCCGATGCCGAGGTAGACGAAGCGACGCTGATTCACGGTTCAGCCCTTGGCTCGCCGATAACGGAGATGGAGTCGGGCGGCGTACCACACGAAGACGGCGTAGCAGATGAAGAAGGTGCCGTAGACGACGACCTCGTCAGACATCTTCCACCTCGGACAACATGGGTGTCGTCACGGCATCCCCGGCCGGCACCGTCTCTGCGGCTCTCTCCTCTTCGGCCTTCGCAACCTGGATCCGAGCCGCGGTGAGGGCCACGTAGAGCAGGGTGAAGGCGACGAAGTTGACCAGCAGCGCGACCACCATGGCATCGGGCATGGTGGCCCCGTCCGGTCGTATCGACTGGGTCTGATGGAGACTGCGGAACAGGTTGACCGAGAAGTACACGAGCGGTACCTGGATCACCGCGATCGCCCCGAGGATCGCCGAGCGTCGGGCCCTCATGATCGGGTCGGGGATAGCCTTCCGCAGAGCGAGGTACCCGATGTATACGAAGAACATGACCGCGGTCGAAGCCATCCTGGGATCGGCCCAGTCCCAGGCACGACCCCAAACCGCCTGACCCCACACCATCCCGGTGAACAGACCGGTGGCGGTGAAGATCACACCGGTCTCGACCGAGGCCTCAGCCAGCCTGTCCCAGGCCGTGCGCTTGAAAATCAACCACATGATCGAGGCCAGCGCCGTCACGCCGAAGGCGAGGAAGGCCACCCACATCGAGGGAGCGTGGATGTTGACGATGCGGGTGAACTCCCCTTGGAGGCGATCGGTGGGAGAGGTGAAGGTGAGATAGAGGCCGGCGCCGAGGGAGATCGCGGCGATCACCATCAGGATGCGAGTTGTTCTCATCTCGAAGCCTCCTCGATGGGCCGGGCCAACCCGACCCCGGCCACCGCCAGCGCCAGGTCGGTCGCGAACAGCAGCAACAACCAGGGCAGGATACCGGTGTCACGGGCTAGTGATTCCAGGGTCTGTGCGCCTCCGAGGACGAGGGGAATGGCCAGGGGCGCCACGATCAGGGAGGCCAGTGCGGTGCGATTCCTCAAACCCGCCGTGACTTCCCCGGCCAGGGTCCCCAGCTCGGTGAGCCCTATCGAGGTGAGGAGGATCGCTGCCGCCGCAGGGATCGGCCAGCCCTCGGGGAGCCGGGGACTGTAGAGGAGAAGGGTCGCCACCATCAACGCGAGCAGGAACCCGAGCATCAGGAGCGAGCCCGACATGGAGCGGCCCACGAATCGGGCTGCCGGGTCGACGCCGAGCAATGCGTAGAGATCTCGTCGCTCCGGGCGGTCGTCGGCTGCCTGGCGAAGCGCCACCTGCATCCCGAAGAGCACTCCAATGGCCCAGAAGACGGCTGGCCCGATCCGGGTTATCGCCGCCAGATCGATCCCGAGGGCCAGGGGGAAGACGAGCAGGGCGACCACGGCGAAGGGGAGGATGATGCGAAGAACGTCGCCGATGCGTCGTTCCACCTGAAGATCGACCCTGGCGATCTCGACCGCTTGGTCCCAAAAGCTCATGCAGCCGCCTCGATCCGGCCCGAGGCGATATGCATGATTCGATCGGCTCGGGAAGCGAGCTGGGTGGCGTCGTGGGAGACCATCACCACCGACCCCCCCGCCGACACAGAACGTTCGACCAGAGTGTCGATCAGTTCGCGGGCACTGATGTCGAGACCCGAGAACGCCTCGTCGAGGAGGAGGAGACGGGGTCGGGTCAGGAGCAGCCTGGCCGTCTCGGCCCGTCGGAGCATGCCGTGAGAGCTCTGCCCTACCTTCCGATCCGCGGCGGCCTCCAGGCCGACCACCCGCAGAGCACGGTCGATCCGTGAGACGTCTTCGCCGGCAAGACGGGCCGCGTGCTGGAGGTTCTCCCGGAGAGTCAGCTCCTGGATCAACGCGGGGACGTGCCCGATCAGACCGATGTCATGCCGGATCGCATAGACCTCCGCCGTCCCCAGGGTGGCACCCAAGACCCTGCCCGACCCCTGGTCAGGCCGCGCCAGCGTGGCGAGCAGGCGGAGCAGGGTGGTCTTGCCGGACCCGTTGGGGCCGGCGATCCCCAAGACCTCGGCCGGACCGATGCTCAAGGAGATGCCCCTGAGGACGACCAAGCCACCGAGGGAGACCCCGGCCTCGTCGAGGGTCACATTGGCGCCCACCGGCTCAAGTCTCATTCGGCGCCCTGCCGTACTCAAGTCGGGGCCATTCTCGGCTTGGGTGTGCGATGACTCGGGACATCGCGATCGACCGCCGCTTCCGTGGCCGCCGAACAGCGGATATGGGGGTACTCGTGTGGCGTGCTCGGTGATCGGTTGGACGGGTGGCACATCGGGTCCGATGGCCGCCAGCACTCAGGGGGTAAAGACCTGGCACATGCCATCATCACGCGGAGCGGGGCAGAGCTTCTACCAGGCTGAGGACCGATGGAGGCGGGCCACCGGCTCGGTCGGCAGCGACAGTGTCCCGCTCGCTTCGACGATGCGGAGCGGTGTCTTCTGCATCCATGTCCAGATCAGACGTGCCTCCTCGGCCGTCTCCACCGAATCCGGGACGGCCGCTGCTCGGTGCTCACCGCCGTCGCTGGCCGGACATAGAGGCGGGGGCGACCCATCGCTCCACGAGCACACGAGATGCCCGTGGTCGAGCACGACATGAGATCCATCATCACCCTCTAGCTCGGCAACGCCCAGCGTGTGGAGCGCCACCCAGCACCTGGCTGTCTCGATGGCTCGGGCCAGCGCATCGTGGCGGTCGCGGGCCCACGCCGCCTCTTCGTAACGCAGCTCCGACGAGAGCTGCCCCATCCTGGCCGCCAATGGATCGAGCAGGATCGAGGGATGAGCGTTGATCCCTTCGACGACGTGATCGACGACTCTTCGGTAGGTGGCGATGTCCAGTGTCCCATCACATGGGCAGTAGGCCACCCCTATCTGAGCAGGTGCACAGCATCCGGATCTCGATCCGGGCCTGGTTGCGCACCGCCGGATCATGGTCGCCTCCCAGAGGGCGGCAACCACGAGATCGGCGGCCGACTTCGACCGGAAAGGGCCGAGATAGGCCAGTGCGCCGGTGCGCAGGGTTCTCACCACAGAGAGACGAGGGAATGCCTCGTCGGTCAGCTTCACCCAGTGCGAGGTCTTCGGGGGCCGGGACCGACGGTTGTAGCGGGGGCGGTGAGCGTGGATGAGTCGTAGCTCCGTGACCTCGGCCTCCAAGGGGGTGGGGCACACGATGTGGTCGACCGTGTCCAGCTCCCGCATCAGGTTCCCGATGATCCGGCGCTGGTCTCCATAGAAGTACTGGCGGACCCTGGCCCTCAGGTTGGTTGCCTTTCCCACATAGATCGGGTTGCCGTGCCTGTCGCGGAACAGATAGACGCCGGGCCGCCGGGGGAGATGGTTCGTCAATGCGATCTTCGAGTAGTGGGCCGAGCCGCGGGCCTTCGGGAGCTGGAGCAGGTCGTCCAGGTTGGTTACGCCCAGGCTGCCCGCTCGCTCGAGGAGCCCATGCAGCACGTGAGCCGTGGCACGGGCGTCCTCCAGCGCGCGATGGTTGGGTGTCACCGGGCTGCGGAAATGGGCGGCGAGGCTCTGCAGACGCAAGTTCCTGACCTCATCCCGGACGAGTCGTCTGCCCAGTGCCGCGGTGTCGACCGTGTCGTTGCCCAGCTTGGGGTACCCGTGCTCGACGGCGGCGGCATCGAGGAAGGAGACGTCGAAGCGGACGTTGTGACCGACGATCACCGAATCGCCGATGAACTCGAGGAAAGCCGGCAGGGCGGTGGCGATGTCGGGAGCCTTCACCACCATCGCCTCAGTGATGCCGGTCAGGATCGTGATGAAGGGCGGGATGGGAAGGCCCGGGTCGACCAGGGTCTGGAATGTCCCCAGCAGCTGGCCGCCCCGATATTTGACGGCCCCGATCTCGGTTATGGCGGAGTCACGTGGCGAGCCTCCTGTTGTCTCCAGGTCGAGGACGCAGAAGGTGACGTCGAAGAGGGGGGTCGACAGATCGTCGAAGCTGGGCTGGAGCAGGGCGGCCACGCCCCTCCGAGGCTAAAGCGAACATATGTTCGATGTCAACGTTCTGCTGTGTCACGGCGTGGCGAACTCAGGAATGGGGTCGGCGTTGGCGCAGAGCCTCGTAGGCGAGGACCGCCATGGAGACGGAGACGTTCAGGGAGTCGCCCTCACCGTGCATCGGGATCCTCACCAGGGAGTCGGCGGCCGATCGCGCTCTGTCCGACAGGCCGGCATGTTCCGAACCGGCAACGATCGCACACGGCCCGGTCAGGTCCACGCTCCAGAGGACATCGGCGGCGCCCGGGTCGGCGGCGAAGATCTTGATGTCGTGGCCCCGGAGCCAGGTGACGGCGCGGTCCAAGGTGGCGACGGCGACCGGGATCGAGAACAGCGCGCCGGTCGATGAGCGGATGACGTTCGGACTGAAGGGGTCGGCTCCGGTGTCGGTGACGATCAAGCCGGCGGCGCCCACGGCATCGGCCGTGCGGAGGAGGGCCCCCAGGTTGCCCGGTTTCTCGATTGACTCGGCCAGCAGATAGAGCGGGCTCGGGGGTGGAGCGAGATGGTCGAGGTCCATGTCGAACCTGGCGAAGATGCCGATCACACCCTGCGATCGGCGTCGGTAGGAGGCGCGGTCCATGCCGTCCGGGGCGACAGAGAGCGCCACATCGGCCGGGACCGGTGGACCGGGGAACCGGCCGGGGTCGTAGTAGATCTCCAGCGGCCGCAACCCGGCGGAGACGGCACGCTCCAGCTCTCTGATCCCCTCGACCACGAATACCCCCTCCCGATCGCGTTCACGGCGGTCACGGAGGGCGACCAGTCTCTTGATCCTGGGGTTGGAGACCGAAGCTATGTCCATCAGCCGGCCCACCGCTCGTAGTGGACCACGGTCTCCCGGGGCCTCTTCCCACGGGCCAGGCTGCCGGAGCGACGATCGGCCATCGGATATCCAACTGTCACCACGCCGATAGGGGTGTGGTGCGGTGGGATCCCGAGCAGGGCCCCCAGACGCGGCACCGAGTGAACGCCGAGGAAGCCTGCGGCCAGCCCCTCGTCGACCGCGGCCAACAGCACCGCCATCATCGCGGCCCCGGAGTCGACCCACCAAAACGGGACCGGCCATTCGACCTCCTGACCGTCGGCGCCGAGCTTGTCAGGCTCGCGGTAGCGGTCTCTATAGACCTGTTCGCTGACGGTGATGATGATGTGGGCCGGTGCCCGAGAGATCCAGGGATCGAATCCTGCGGCAACGTATTCCTCCTCGTCGGCGACGACGGCAATAGCGCGGCGTATCTCCTGATCGGTCACGATGACGAACGCGAGGCCTTGGCTGTTGCCCGCCGAAGGTGCCCTGAGCCCGGCATCGACGATGCGGTCGAGGGCTTCGGGTGGGACCGGCTCCGGCCCGTAGTTCCTGACCATCCTCCGCTCTTGGATCACATCTCTGAACTCCATGCCCCAATGTTGTCACCCGGCGCCGGCCCAGGCACCACGGGAAACCGATTGGTGACAGCACTCGTTGTATCCCTTATGGTGTGGGACGCCGTCCGGGGGCTCAGCCCGGGGCTGCGAGCGAAGACGGAGGACAGGGGCGAGTGACCCCAGCTGCGGGGAACGAGATGAGGGTGGTGTGGACGCGGGGGAGCGGCTGCGCTGAGTTGGCGACTCTCCTCTCGGCAGGCGAGCCAGACCGCATCACCGGCGACCTGATCCAGCAGTGCATCGACCATCGCGCCGACTTGCTCGTCTCTCGGCGCTTCCCGGGGTCGTTCGACCTAGTGAGCGTGGCGGTCCCCCTCGACTTCGTCCCGGGCAAGGTGACCCGCGTCGTGTCTGCTGTCGCCGGCGGCCCCCATTCTTTCCTGGCTGCGGATACGGCGTCCCGACTGGGGCGGAGCCTGGGTGTCGAAGCCGAGATGCTCTCCGCCATCAGGCCGGGCGAAGACCCACGCGTGGCCGAGGAGCTACTCGATCACATCGCCTTGTCCGTGCCCGAGACCTGGGGCCGTGTGGTCGAGGTGGACGGGATGTCGGAGCTGGTGGAGAGCCTGGAGGAGGGAACACTCGTCGTGTTCGGGGCTCCAGGCGGATCCTGGCTGCAGCGGTCCATGTTCGGTCCCGGCGCCAAGCTGAGGAGCAGGGCGCCGGCCGGCGCAATCATGGTTCGCAGTGCGCCCGATAGGGTGTTCCGTTGGATGGGCGACCCGGTCTTCGTCAGCCCTTTACGTCTCGCCGACGACACCCTTCGGGTCCATGAGGAGAAGGTGCTGGCGGTTGCCGCCGAGGGTCTGTTGGTCGGGTTGGTCCGTCGGGAGAGACTGCTCGGGGCCGGCGCTGCGGCGGTGGGCTCTCTCATGGAGGAGGCGATGTCGGCCAAGGTCGACGAGACCATCGCCGAGGCGATGACCCTCGAGCCCACGTTCGGTCGGGACCCCATCCCGGTGACCGACCACGACGAGCATCTGGTGGGTGCCTTGTCATTGCCTGTCGGCTGAGTCCGGCCAGAATCTCCGTCCGTGAGATCCAGGTTCTCCTTCCGGGCCGTCCTCTGGCTGCTCATAACGCTCGTCGTCATCTTCCATCTGGCGGGGGGCTGGTATTTCTCCAATGAGCTGATGGCGGACGCCTTCATCCCGGATCCCGAACCGATCACTGCAGTCGAGGGTGGCTACGAGTTGCAGGAGGTGAGGTACGAATCCCCGCTCGGGCCAATGGATGCCTGGTATCTCCCGGCCAGTGGCACGACGTGGGTGGTGCATGTCCACGGCCTGGGCGCCACCCCCGCCGAGGCCGAGCCGCTATTCGCTCCCCTGCAGCAGGCCGGTTACCCGCAGCTGTCGATCACGTACAGGAATGACCAAGGTCAGCCTCTCGACCCCTCCGGCTACTACCAATACGGGGCCACCGAGTGGGAGGACGTGTCAGGGGCGGTGGACTATGCGCTCGCCAACGGGGCCTCAAACGTGGTGCTGAGCGGGTTCTCGACCGGTGCGGCCCATTCGATGTCGTTTCTCTCCAGACAGCCCCGCGAGATCGTGGTCGGGATGCTGTTGGACGCCCCCAACGTGGATTTCGGTCGCACTGTCGACTACGCCGCCAGCCAGCGCGAGCTGCCAGTGGTTCCTCTCCCGGTGCCCGCCACCATCTCGGCCACGGCGAAGTTCATCACCTCGCTTCGGATCGGAGTCAATTGGAAGCTGCTCGATTACATCGCAGACGCCGATGAGACGATTCGCCAGCCCGTTCTGATCCACCACGGCACCATGGACCTCAGGGTCCCCATGGAGACCAGCCTCGACCTGCAGGCGACCAACCCCGACCTGATAAGGCTGATCCAGGTGGAGGGCGCAGGTCATGTCGAGTCCTACGACGTGGACCGTCAGGGCTACCTCGATTCCGTGCTCGCATTCCTCGGTGGGCTGGGGAGCTGACGGCGTACCGTGTCGCCGAGCCCGGAGGTGTGTCGATCGATGACGTGATGATCCGCCTGGAGAACCTGAGAAAGGTGTTTTCCGGCAGCACCCGGCCCGCGGTGACCGATCTGACCATGGACATCGCCCGCGGTGAGTGTGTGACGCTGATCGGGCCATCGGGGTGCGGCAAGACCACCACGTTGAAGATGATCAATCGCATCATCGAGCCCACCTCCGGCCAGATAACCGTCGATGGCAGGAATGCGATGGCCATCCCCGTCCACGAGCTGCGGCGGTCGATCGGATACGTGATCCAACAGATCGGTTTGTTCCCGCACCGGACCATCGCTCAGAACATCGGCACGGTCCCGTCCCTCCTGGGTTGGGACGACACCAGAATCGCCGACCGGGTCGAAGAGCTGGTCGAGACGGTTGGGCTCGATCACGAGATGCTCGGCCGGTACCCGTCCGAGCTGTCCGGAGGACAACAACAGCGGGTCGGGGTGGCCCGCGCCCTGGCCGCCGACCCCCCGGTCCTGCTCATGGATGAGCCGTTCGGGGCGGTCGACCCCATCGTGAGAAATCGTCTCCAGGCCGAATTCCACGAGCTCCAGGACAGTCTGGGCAAGACCGTGGTGTTCGTAACCCACGATGTCGACGAAGCCATTTTCCTGGGCAACCGGATGGCAATCCTCGAGATGGGAGGGATCCTTGCCCAATACGACGCCCCCGAGAAGATCCTGGCCGAGCCCGCGTCGATGTTCGTGGAGAGGTTCCTCGGTGGTGAACGCGGCCTCAAGCGCCTGTCTCTCCTCGCAGTGATAGACGCGGGATTGGAGCGAGGCCCGTTCGTCGACGTCACGGCCGGCCCGGAGGAGGCGCGTCGGGTGATGGAGGCCAACGCGGTGGACTGGCTAGGGCTGCTCGACGGCGATCGTCTCCTCGGCTGGGTGGACGGGTCTCGTGTGGGCTCCTCTCAGCTGCGCGATTTGGAGCCGAGGTCATTCCTCGTGACCCTCGACAGTCGAGACTCGCTGCGGACCGCACTCGACGCCGTCGTCACCAGTCATGCCCGGGTGGCGGTGGTGGTCGATGACGGGATCTACCGCGGCATGCTCGACCTCGAGGCCATCGCAGGTGAGGTCACCGAATGACCTTGGTAGGGCAGGCCGCCCCCCTCATCGATTGGGAATGGATCGGCCGCAACATGGATCAAATCGTCGAGCGAACCTGGGAGCATCTCGGGCTCACCGCGGTCTCCGTGCTGCTCGGCTTGGTCATCTCCGTCGGCCTGGCCATCATCGCCCTCCGCTGGAGATGGACTTACGCCCCGATCACGTGGGTGACCGGTCTTCTGTATACCATCCCCTCCCTCGCCCTCTTCGCCCTCCTCGTGCCAATCGTGGGCCTCAACGCCACCAACGCTGTCATCGCTCTGACCTCGTACACCCTCCTCATCATCATCCGCAACCTCGTCGCCGGAATCGATGGGGTCCCCGCCTCGGTGACGGAGGCGGCCGACGGCATGGGCTATACCCCTCAGGCGCGTTTCTGGCGGATGGAAGTCCCGCTCGCCCTGCCGGCGATCATTGCCGGGCTCCGCATCGCCACAGTCACCACCGTCGGTTTGGTCACCGTCACCGCCGTCCTGGGTCTCGGAGGTTATGGGTTCTTCATCCTGCGCGGTCTCAACACCTTCTTCTGGACCCAGATCCTGGTGGGCGTGGTGCTCTCGGTCGTCCTGGCCACGCTGCTCGACGTCGGATTCGTCTGGTTGGAGAGGGTGCTCAGCCCGTGGGCGAGGGGTCGGCAATGACGTTCTGGGAGGAGCTAGAGGCCTTTCTGACGGCCCCGGACACCTGGTCGGGCCCGGACTCGATCCCGACCAGGCTGTGGGAGCACGTCTGGATCTCGGTCGTCGCGGTGCTTGTCGCATCCATCCTGGTGCTGCCTCTGGCTGTGTGGCTGGGCCACATCCGTCGTGGGTCGGGCGTTGCCTCGACAGTGGTCAACATCGGACGGGCCCTTCCTTCGTTCGGGATCCTCGCCATCTCCTTCCTAGTCCTGGTTCAGATGGGGGCAGGGGTGGGAGAGCCGTGGGCGGTCCTGGTCGCCCTGATCGCTCTGGCTGCCCCTCCACTTTTCACCAACACCGTCACCGGTATTCAGTCGGTGGAAGCATGGACGGTCGAAGCGGCTCGAGGCATGGGACTCACCGGGAAGGAGGTGCTTTCGTCGGTGGAGATCCCACTGTCCACGCCTCTGATCGTGGAAGGGCTGCGTATCGCCACAGTCCAGGTGATTGCGACGGCCACCCTGGGAGCGCTCGTGGCGTGGGGTGGCCTGGGTCGTTACATAGTCGATGGGTTCGCCCGCCAGGACATGGGTCGGCTGATCGTGGGGGCGGTCTTGGTCGGTCTGCTCGCCATCGTCGCCGAGCTAGGCCTGGGGGCATTGCAGCGTGGATCGGCACCGAAGGGGGCCCGGCGGGGCGATGTCGGGAATCCGGCACAGCGCTCTACCGTTTGAGTGGGTGGTCCGGGTGGTACCCGGCTGCCCAATCACAACAGTAAGGAGATACCCATGCGGAGAATGCTCCGCTACCGCGCCGTTGGGGCGGTCCTGGGCGTGGCGTTGATCGCCACCGCCTGTGGATCGGGTGACGACGCAGGAGACGGCCCCGGCGAGGGCGACCCGATACGGGTTGCGTCCTTCAACTTCAACGAATCGGTGATCGTCGCCGAGATCTACGCACAGGGTCTCGAGGCGAACGGCTACCGGGTGGAGCGCCAGCTCAACCTGGGGAACCGAGAAGTGGTCAAGCCTGCGCTCGAGTCTGGGGAGATCGACCTCGTCCCCGAGTACACCGGGACGGTGGCCGGATTCCTCGAAGTCGAGGCGTCCGCCGACTCGGAGGCCACCTGGGAAGCAGCCCGGGCGGCCTGGGAGGATCAGGGAGTCACCCTGCTCGCGTACAGCCCTGCACAGGACAAGAACGCATACGTGGTCACCGGTGAGACAGCGGAGGAATTCGGCCTTGCAACCGTGTCAGATCTTAAGCCTGTGGCCGGGGAGTTGACCTTCGGGGGCCCACCCGAGTGCCCGGACCGCCCGCTCTGCCTCCAGGGTCTGACCGAGGTCTATGGCATCGAGTTCGCAGAATTCGTTCCGCTCGACGCTGGTGGCCCGATCACCGTCGCCGCGTTGGAGGGTGGCGAGATCGATGTCGGCTTGTTGTTCACCACTTCCGGCGTCATCTCAGCCAACGGCTGGGTATCGCTCGAGGACGACATGGGGCTGAACCCGGCAGAGAACGTGGTCCCCGCAATGAGGACTGAGGTGATAGAAGCCCACGGCGATGACCTGGTCGCCCTGATCAACTCCTTCTCAGAGGCGCTGACCACCGAAGACCTGACCGAGATGAACGCCAGGGCCGACCTGGAGCAGGAGGATCCAGCTCTGCTCGCCGAGGAGTGGCTCACCACCAACGGTTTCATCGAGGGCTGATCAACCGTTCTGTGAGGGTTTTCTTTCAGCCCACGAAAAGAAATCCTCACAGAACGAATCTGTCATAGCCAGCTTCTACCTTCGTCGGCAGGAGGTATGAGATGCTGATCGATTGCGAGCAGTGTGCGATGCAGGGCACGAGCGCCTGTGACGACTGTGTGGTTACATTCCTGCTCTCGGACGGCCCGGTGGATCTCGACGAGACCGAGGTGATGGCCCTGGCCAACCTAGCCGGTGAGGGCTTGGTGCCCAGGCTCCGTCTGGTGCCCGCCGAGCGCCGGGTGGGCTGAACGTCCCGATGCCGGGCGGGGCCGGGGTTACGCTCGCCGGGACATGGTCAAGTTCTATGCGATCGCCCTCGCCCTGGGAGTGATCGGGCTCATGGTCGTCATCCTCGGTGGGACTCTCGCCGAGAATGTGGGGAGGAGGGATCGGGACCCGAGCCGCCGAATGGGCCCATCGGGGCGGGCAGCGATCGGTGGCCTGGTCGGGTTCGGCATGGCGGGGCTCTCCGCCGAGTTCTCCACCCTCGACCTCGATTGGCCTGCCGCCCTCGGCGTGGCGGTCGTCGGGGCCGCAGTTGGCTCGTTGTGGGCGTGGTACTCCTCCCGGGAGCAGGACTCCGATGCTGGTCCTGTCTGACATCCATTTCGCCCTGGAGCCCTTGCGTCGGGTCGTCGCCACCGGAGAGACGCTGGTGATACTCGGCGATTTGGTCAACCTCACCGATTACAGGACCGGGGAGGGTGCGGTGGCGGATGTCCTGGGGATGGAGTTTGCCCGCGCCTCTGCTTCGGCACGCGGTTCGGGGGACTACCAGCGGATGAGGGGTCTGTGGCTGGAGACGGTCGGTGACCGCATCGAAGAGGTCAGGGAAGCGATCGGCGACGCGATTGGCGCCCAATACGCCAGGGTATCGGAGGCGCTCCAGGGTGGGCACGGCTTCGTCATTCACGGGAACGTCGACCGCCCCCAGTTGCTGGCTGAGGTGTTGCCGGAGGGCTATGAATACGTTCACGGCGAGGCCAGGGAGATCGATGGAATGCGCTTCGGATTCGTCGGTGGTGGGGCGGCCACCCCGCTCCAGGCGGACGGTGAGGTGTCTGACGAGGCCATGACCGATCTCCTCGCCGGCCTCGGGGAGGTCGATGTCCTCTGCACTCATG
Organism: Acidimicrobiia bacterium; assembly: GCA_025937235.1. GTDB lineage: Bacteria > Actinomycetota > Acidimicrobiia > Spongiisociales > ZC4RG35 > JARDZU01. Next base: position 13,886 of record JAICRU010000014.1, on the reverse strand, counting down.
TCGCGCCCGCCGTCGACCCGCTCCAGACAGACGTCATCACCGGTCGGGCCGAGCGTGGCTCGGCCCCGGTATACGACTTCATCCGGTCGAACCGGCCCCGCCTCCATCTGTTCGGCGACGTCCACCAGCCGCAGGCCAGCAGCTGGCGAATCGGACCCACCCGATGCCGGAACGTCGGCTATTTCCGCGCCACCGGGCGTCCTCTGCGCCTTCAACCGGCCGATCTCGCATAGACGGCAGACGGCTAATCTCGCGTTGGCTGCCCATGACCGAAGGAACCTTTCAGACCCTGGAGATCGACGCCCCTGCGGAGGACCTGTATGACGTGGCCGCCGACATCGGCTCATATCCCGAGTGGGCGACTGGGGTGAAGGAAGTCCAGGTTCTGGACACGACTTCGGATGGGATGGTCCATCGCGCCCGCTTCGTCCTGGAGGGGTTCGTCAAGGAGATCGAATACGTCCTTCGCTACACCCACGACCGCCCCAACATGCTGAGCTGGGTCGCGGAGGACGACTCCAAGGATGTCAAGATGCTCGAGGGCTCCTACACCTTCAATCCGGTCGATGGCGCAACAGAAGTCGTCTACGCCCTGACCGTGGAGCCCAACTTCACCATGCCCGGGTTCATCCGTCGCCAGGCGGAGAAGCAGATAGTCACCACGGCGCTGCGTGGCCTCCGTAAGAGGGTGACGGGAAGCTCCTGAAATGAGGATCGTGCTCGTCACCGGGAAGGGAGGAGTAGGCAAGACCACGGTGGCGGCCTCCACGGCCCTGAGGGCGGCCGATGCCGGTCATCGAACCCTGGTCACGTCCACCGACCCCGCTCATTCCCTATCCGATGCCATCGGAATCGGCCTCGGGTCCGATCCCGGTCGCATCGTCGAGAACCTGGACGGGCAGCAGATCGACACTCAGCGTCAGCTCGACCGTTATTGGGGATCGATACGCCGCCAGCTCATGGACGTCCTCGATTGGGGTGGAGCCGGTGGGATCGAGGCCGAGGAGTTCCTGGTGTTTCCCGGGATGGACGAGCTCTTCGCCCTTCTCGAAGTGAATCGCCACGCCCGCTCGGGGGTCTACGACGTCATCGTCGTCGACTGCGCCCCGACGGCGGAAACGCTCCGTCTTCTCTCGCTGCCGGAGGTGCTCAGCTGGTATTTCGAGAAGGTGCTGCCCACCGAGAGACGTCTCATGAAGGCAGCCCGCCCCATCCTCAGCCGGCTCACAGACCTCCCGTTGCCCCAGGACGAGGTGTTCACCACCGCCCAGTCGGTCTTCGAGTCGATCGAGGGAGTCAAGGAGCTGATGTCGAACCCGGCGGTGACCTCGGCGCGGTTGGTGGTGAACCCGGAGAAGATGGTGATCGACGAGGCGAGGCGCACGTACAGCTACCTCGGGTTGTTCGGATACGGGGTCGACGGCGTCGTCGTCAACCGCGTCCTGCCTGAGGAGGTTGCTGATCCCTACTTCGAGCGGTGGAGAGCGATCCAGAAGGGTCATCTGGACACCGTGGAGGACGCTTTCGCCGAAGTGCCTCGTCTGCGTCTACGGCTGTTCGACGATGAAATGGTCGGGGTGGACCGTCTCCGGTTCATGGCCGACGAGCTCTATGGCGAGCGTGATCCGATCTTCGACTTCACCGCCACACATCCCTTCCGGGTCTTGGACGACGAAGGTGGGGTCGCGATGGAGGTTGACATCCCATTCGTGGACAAGTCGGACCTCGACGTCTACCGCCATGGCCACGAGATCTACATCCAGGTCGGGCCCTACCGCCGGTCCTTCATCCTCCCCGCCGCCCTCCATCGCCGGGAGGTCACCCGTGCTCGCCTCGACGGGGGCACCCTGAGAGTCTCGTTCTCCGACCCCGACGCCAGGTCATGAGGGAGCAGTCCGACACCATGCAGGCCCTCGGCCGGGCCGGCCGCCGCGCCGGGTATCACCTCATCCAGGCAGTGATCGAAGGTTTGAAAGCCGTCGAGGCGGTGTTCGAGGAGATGAGCCGGATCGGCGACAAGGACGAGCCCGACACACGGGACGAGGGCACCCGAACCAGGATCGAAGTGGAATGACCCAAGAACCGAACACCGTCAAGCCCGACGAAGTCCTGCCCCCGGAAGGGGTTTCGCTGCAGGGTCGTCAGCTGGTCAAGGACGCCGTGCTGATGTTGCCGAACCTGGTCAAGCTGGTGGCCCGGCTTCTCAGGGACCCCCGGGTGCCTCGTCGGTCGAAGGTGGCCTTGGGCCTGGCCGCCGCTTATGTGGCCAGCCCGATCGACCTGGTGCCGGAGTTCATCCCGGTGATCGGTTGGGCCGACGATGTGATCTTCATCCTCCTCGCCATCGACTCGCTCGTGGAGCGGGCCGGCCCGGAGGTGGTGCAGGAGCACTGGGATGGCCCCGGCGACCTACTCGCATTGATCAGGGAAGTGCTCGGTGTCACCCGCAGTGTCATCCCCAACAGACTGACCAGGGCCCTGGACCGCATCTCGGGATAGGTGCCGGTATCGGTGCCTGGTGAGGCATTGAGTCGGTGATCTTCCCCATCTGAGCTACCTTGACCGGTCTCGTGATCGACTTCCGCCGGATCGGCTCGCTTCCCCCGTACGCCTTCGCCGAGGTCAACCGTCTCAAGACCAAGGCCAGGCAGGCCGGGGTCGACGTGATCGATCTCGGCTTTGGGAACCCCGACATCCCCTCACCACAAATCGCGGTCGACACACTGGTCGAGACGGCCCGACAACCCGCAAATCATCGTTATTCGGCATCGCGTGGAATCGATGACCTGCGACGGGCCCTTGCCGGGCGATACCGGCGACGGTTCGGAGTCGAACTCGACCCCGAGACCGAGGTGATCTCGACGATCGGGTCCAAGGAGGGGCTGTCACATCTGATGTGGGCCCTGCTCCAGCCCGGTGATGCCGCCATCGTCCCCGACCCCTCATACCCGATTCACGTCTATGCCCCGGTCATCGCCGGGGCCGAGGTGCGGACTGCGCCCATCGGCTCGGATGCGGACTACTTCGAGGTGGTTCACCGAATGTTCCACGACTCTTGGCCGCGGCCCCGGGTCATAATCGTCAGCTTCCCACACAATCCGACTGCTCACACGGTCGACCTGGGCTTCTTCGAGCGGCTCGTCGATCTGGCGCGGTCCAACGAGGTGGTCCTGGTCCACGACTTCGCATACGCCGATCTCGGGTTCGACGGCTATCGCCCGCCCTCGGTGCTCGAAGTGCCGGGCGCGAAAGACGTTGCGGTCGAGATCTACTCACTGACCAAAGGGCACTCGATGGCCGGATGGCGAGTGGGCTTCATGGCAGGCAACGCCGAGGTGGTGGCCGCCCTGGCCAAGCTCAAGAGCTATCTCGACTACGGTACCTTTCAGCCGATCCAGATCGCGGCGGCCGCCGCCCTGGACGAAGCCGACGAGTTCGTCGACGAGGTCAACGAGATCTATCGGCTGCGACGCGACGTCCTGGTCGACGGTCTGGCCGAGCTCGACTGGAAGATGGAAAGACCGAGGGGGACCATGTTCGTCTGGGCCCCGATCCCCGCTTCGTACGAGGACATGAGCTCCGCCGAATTCTCCATCCATCTGCTCGAAACGGCCGGAGTGGCCATAAGCCCCGGAGTCGGCTTCGGGCCGAGCGGCGAAGGATTCGTCCGATTCGCCCTGGTCGAAGATACAGGCCGCATCGAGGAGGCAGTGACCCGAATCGGGCACACCCTCGATCGTCTGTAGCCTGGGCCGATGCCCTTTCCCGATGGGACAGCCGATTTTCGCTCGGACACGGTCACCAGGCCCACCCGAGAGATGCTGGAGGCGATGGCTTCGGCCCCGGTCGGCGACGACGTCTACTCGGACGATCCGACCATCAACCTCCTCGAGGAGGAGTCGGCTGCGGTCACCGGCAAGGAGGCCGGCATGTACGTCCCCACCGGGACGATGGGCAACCAGCTCTCGATCATGGCGCAGACCCACCCCGGTGAGGAGGTCCTGGCCCACGAAGGCAGCCACGTCCGCAGCATCGAGGCCGGTGCCCCACAGGCGCTGTCCGGTGTCGGGTTCCGCACCGTCAGCGGTGACGGCGGGCGCATCGAGCCCGAAGACGTCGAGCGGGCGATGGCCCTCTCCGGTTTCTTCCCACGAATCGGGTTGATGGTCTGGGAAAACACCCACAACCTCTCCGGGGGAAGGGTCATCCCGATCGATGTGATGGAGAAGACCTCTGAAGTGGCACGTGCCCACGGCCTCAGCATCCACGTCGACGGGGCCAGGATCTTCAACGCCGTCGCCGCCAGTGGCGTCCCGGCCGATCGATACGGGGCGGTGGCGGACACGATCCAGTTCTGCTTCTCGAAAGGCCTCGGCGCACCGGTCGGCTCGATCGTCTGCGGGCCTGCCGAGCTGATCCGCGAGCTGCGCTACCTGCGAAAGCGACTGGGAGGAGGGATGCGCCAGGCCGGGGTGATCGCAGCCGCAGCCAGGGTGGCCCTGGCCGGGCGTGATCGCCTGATCGAGGATCATGCGCTGGCTCGCCGTCTCGGAGACGCCATGGCCGAGCGCTACCCCGGGTCACTCGACGCCTCGCAGGTCGAGACGAACATGGTGAGGCTGGACTTCGCCGCGCTCGGGATCGACTGGCCCGACATGAAGGATCGACTGGACAGGGCCGGGATCAAGGTGAATCCCCCCATCGGCGGTGCTTGGCGAATCGTGACCCATCGTGACGTCGACTCGACCGATGTCGAGCGCCTGCTAGGGGTGCTCCCGTAACCGCCTGACGGCAGGCCGAGTCGGATACGGGTGAGTGTCGGAATCCTCTTCCCCGGTCAGGGGAGCCAGACCGTGGGCATGGGGGCCGACCTCTTCGACGCACGGGATGATCTGCTCGGTGACAGAGCCGACGAGATCCTCGGCTTTTCCCTTCGCAGTCTGTGTCTGGACGGCCCTGAGGAGGACCTGACCAGGACCGAGCATGCGCAGCCCGCTCTCTTCGCGCTGTCCTACGCCCTTTGGGACATGGCCGGCCGGGAGCGAGGCTTGGTTGCGCACGGAGCAGCCGGGCATTCACTGGGCGAGTACACCGCTCTCGCCGCCGCCGGTGTGTTCGGATTCGACGCGGGCTTGGGCCTGGTCGCGGCTCGGGGGCGGGCCATGGGCCGCGCCGCCGAGCTGGAGGCCTCGGGCATGGCTGTCCTCATCGGTGCGGGCCGCGACTCGGCTGAGGAGGTGTGCGGTGCGCGCCGGGAGTTGGGTGGCAGCCTCCAGGTGGCCAATGTCAACGCCCCCGGGCAGATAGTGGTGGCCGGGGGAAGGGACGACCTGTCCTGGCTGGCAGCCAATGCCACCGAATTCGGGATCAGGCGCGTGGTCCCGCTGAACGTCGCCGGCGCATTCCATAGCTCTTTCATGGCGCCCGCCCAGGCAGACCTGACCGCAGCCTTGAAGGCGACGACGCTGGCCGAGCCACGAATCCCGGTCTGGTCGAACACGACGGCAAGGCGTCATCGATCCGGCGAGATGGAGTCGATCCTGAGCCGCCAGTTGGTCGAGCCTGTCCTCTTCTCGGATTCCCTGCTCGACATGGCTGCGGCTGGGATCGACATCTTCGTGCACGTCGGGCCCGGTGACGTAACCGCCGGCCTCGCCCGCAGAACCGTGGACCGAGCGACGGTGTTGGCCATCTCCGGGATCGATGACATCGGGTCGGCGATGGAAGCCGTCGTTAGCATTGGGCAACCCTGAGGAGACCTGAATGCGGAACGCCGAGATAACCGGGTGGGGCAAGTGCATGCCCCCCAATGTCCTCACCAACCACGATCTCGAGCAACTGGTGGACACCACCGACGAGTGGATCACCACCAGGACCGGCATCAAGGAGCGCCGCATCAGTCACGTCGAGGCCTCGGAGCTGGCTGCTGTCGCGGGTCTGCGGGCCCTGGCCGCAGCGGGCAAGACGGTCAACGACGTGGATCTCCTCCTGGTCGCGACCTGCTCGGGCGACTCCATCATCCCCTCCACTGCCTCGGTGGTCCAAAGACACCTGAAGGCATGGAACGCAGCGGCCTTGGACCTGAATGCCGCCTGCTCGGGATTCGTCTACGGGGTCGTGGTGGGGACCAACATGATCCGGGGTGGGACCAACAACACCGTGCTACTGATCGGGACCGAGAAGCTCCACTTCGTGACTGATTTCACCGACCGGACCACTTGTGTGCTGTTTGGAGACGGGGCGGGGGCGGTGGTCCTGGAGCCGACGGATGAGCCGATCGGCCTGCTCTCCTCGGAGTTGGGCATGGACGGGTCGGTGGGCCACATCCTCGGCGTACCTCGGGACGGCACCGCCGGGGATCCGGGCCCGATCGATCCGCGGGCTTCTGCGATCGGCATGGAGGGACCCGAGCTGTTTCGCCGCGCCGTGACGACGATGGGTGACTCGGCAGCCCGCGCCGTCAAGGACGCCGGCCTGTCGCTGGAGGACATCGACCTGGTTATCCCTCATCAGGCCAACACACGAATCATCGATGCCACCGCTCGCCGGCTCGGAGTGGACGAGAGCAGGGTCTTCGTCAACATCCATTCGTACGGGAATACCTCGGCGGCCACGATCCCGGTCGCCCTGACCGAAGCCCTGGAGCAAGGCCGGGTCGATCCCGGCGACAACATCGTGTTCACCGCGTTCGGTGGTGGGCTGAGCTGGGGCTCGGCCGTATACCGGTGGGGGGAACGTGTCGAACCTCTGGGGGAGAGCGATGCCGAGCTTCCCCCGCCTGATCGCACGACGATGGAGCTGTTGCAGGCCAACTTCGACTTCTTCGGCCTTCCCGAAAAGCTCACGTGAGTGGAGACCCCCGGGCGAGGGTCGCCCTGGTCACCGGCGGTTCCAGGGGGATCGGTCGAGCTATCGCCGTCCGGCTCGCTGTCACCGGGCATGTCGTCGCCGTCAACTACTCGAAGAGCTCCGGGGCGGCGGACGAGGTAGTCCGGGTGATCGAAGAGAAGGGTGGCCGGGCGAAGGCATATCGGGCGGACGTATCCGATGCCGCCCAGGTCGAGATGATGTTCGAATCGATCGGGAGTGACCTCGGGCCGGTCGCAGTGCTGGTCAACAATGCCGGGATCACCCGGGACAAGTTGTTGCTTCGAATGAGCGAGGAGGACTTCGATCAGGTCCTGGCCACGAATCTGCGTTCCACGTATTTATGCACCCGGCTCGCCCTCCGCTCGATGATCAGGACGCGTTGGGGGAGGGTCGTGTCCATAGCCTCGGTGGCCGGGATCACCGGCAACGCAGGACAGTCGAACTATGCCGCCTCGAAGGCGGGGATGATCGGCTTTTCCAAGGCCGTGGCCAAAGAGGTCGGATCCCGTGGCATCACCGTCAATGTGGTCGCGCCGGGCTTCATCACCACGGAGCTGACCGAGGACTTGAGCCAGGCGGTCAAACAGGAGGCGGTCGGCCGCATCTCTGCGGGACGTTTCGGGGTGGCGGATGAAGTGGCGGCGGCCGTCGAGTTCTTGGTTTCCGACGCCGCCTCATACGTCTCGGGTCAGGTCCTGGCCGTGGACGGCGGTCTTGCCTTGTAACTTTCCCGCCCCCAAGAGATAAGGAGGAAGAAATGGACAGGAACGAGATATCCGATCGACTGGGCGAGGTGCTCGTCTCCGAGCTCGGTCTGGATGCCTCGAAGATCACCGAGGACGCCCATTTCGAGGAAGACCTCGACGTGGACAGTCTCGGCGTGGTGGAGCTATTGATGGCGCTCGAGGACGAGTTCGGGGTGAAGATCCCCGACGAGGAGGCGGAGTCGATCATGACCGTCGGGCAGGCGATCGACGTCGTCCACGGGAAGCTCGGGGGGTGATCTCGATGGCACCGGAGCGACGGCGGGTCGCCGTCACCGGGCTCGGGGCCGTGACGCCACTAGGTGAGGATCCCGGGTCGACCTGGGAGGGGATGCTGGCCGGCCGCTCGGGCGTCGGTCCGATCACACAGTTCGACACCGACGGGTATCGCACCACCATCGCCGCCGAGGTGAGCGGCTGGGAGCCCGAGAAGCACTTCGACAAGCGAGAGGTGAGACGTGTCGACCGCTTTGCTCAATTCTTCCTGGTCGCGGTCCGACAAGCCATGGAACAGGCCGGGATCTCCTATGCCGACGATGACCCTGCAGCGACCCGAGCCGGCGTCGTGGTCGGGGCCGGGTTCGGCGGGATGGGCTCCTTCATCGACGAGATCGTCACACTGACCGAGCGTGGCCCTGACCGGGTCAGCCCCACCGGGGTGCCCAGAGTCATTCCCAACATGGCTGCGGGTCTGGCGTCGATCGAGCACAACCTGCTCGGCCCCGTCACGTGTGTGGTCACGGCGTGCTCCGCCTCGGCCAACGCCATCGGCGATGGCGCCGAGCTGATCCGCCGCGGTGCCGCAGACGTCGTGATCGCCGGGGGCTCGGAGGCGGCCATCACCACCTTTGGCATTGCCACCTTCGCCCAGGCGCGAGCTCTCTCCACGAGGAACGACGATCCGCAGCGGGCCTCGCGGCCGTTCGACGCCGATCGTGACGGTTTCGTCATGGGCGAAGGGGGCGCGGCCCTGGTGCTCGAGGACATGGAACAGGCAACGGCGAGGGGTGCCACCGTCTTGGCCGAGCTGACCGGGTACGGGATGTCGGCGGACGCCTACCACATCACGCTGCCTCGTCCCGGTGGCACCGGTGCGTCTCGAGCAATGGTCAATGCCGTTGAAGACGCCGGGCTTTCACCGTCGGAGGTCGGCTACATCAATGCACACGGGACGTCCACTGAGGCAAACGACTCGACAGAGACCGCCGCCATTCGCATAGCGATGGGTGAGGTCGCCGACTCCACACCTGTTTCCTCGACCAAGTCCATGACCGGGCACATCCTCGGGGGAGCAGGCGCCGTCGAGGCGATCGCCTGCATCATGGCTCTTCGTGACCAGGTGCTCCCACCCACCATCAACCAGGAGACTCCGGACCCCGAGTGCGACCTCGACTATGTGCCGAACGTGAAGCGTGAGGCGAGTCTCGAGCATGCGATGTCGAACTCTTTCGGATTCGGCGGGCACAACGTCTCATTGATCTTCAGCAGAGTCTGAGGGCGTGTAAGGCTGCCTGGGCTTCAACGTTCACGTCTTGTGTTGGCCTTCGCGCCACTCGGCGAGCGACCGATAGACCAGGACCAGTATCAAGGCCGCCCCGATGGTGACGACGATAAACGAGATGACCGCCACGAGCGCAGCCCATCCGAAGCAAGTCGTGAAGCCGCCGGCGCCGTCTGGCTGACGACAGCTGAGATCGGTGATGATCCAGCCCAACGCGCCCGCGATGATTCCAAGGGCCAGGGACGGGACCGCTATCCACGGGTTGGGCCGGCGTCTCAAGGTTTGCGGCGGCCCCGCTCGTCCAGGTCGGCGGAGTCGAGAACCTCACGTGGAGCCAGCTCCGGTGGGATCGGGTAGACAGTGCCTCGCTCACGGGGCGGATGGAAAGCGATCGCAACCGTGCGATGCCAGGCCAGTACAGCAACCGAGATTCCGCCACATAGCGAGACGACCGCCGGGGCGAGCCACTGTGTGAAGGCGAGCCCGATGGCCAGGGCCGGCCAGGCGATCCTGACCGCGATCAGGCCCCCAGGGAACACCCGGGCAAACCACAGTGCGGCGAGGGGAGCGGTAATCCCGATGATCAGCGTGGTGGTAGAAGTTCGATCCCAGGCGGCAAGCCCGAGCGGGAATGGGAAGCCGATCAGGACCAGCGGAACGAGCACCGCCCGTGTGGGAGGTCCGGCCGCGGGAGGCAGACGGCGGAGCCTTGTCGTCAGTGGGGGGACGAGCAGGGCCACGGCGCCAATCACGGTGACGATCAGGGAGATGACCCAGATCACGTCGATCGGCCTGGCGATTGCGATTGCGAACATGCCGGTGAGCGCGACGAGCGATGTCCGATGGGCCCACGTTCCACCGGTCACGGTCAGGCCGACCATGCCAACCGTGGCCAGGGTTAGAACGCCGATCATCATCAACAGCACCGACTCCGGAGCGAATGGGCCAGGGTCCACTGCCAGGGCTGCCGCCCATGCCAACGCGGCCAGGAGGGGGGTGGTGGCGAGGATCGGAACCGTCACCTGCCGAGTCTCGCAGCGGGCACCTTCAAGCCGAAGTCGGGCCCTCCGGGCTACCGGCAGGCTCGAGAACCCTGAGGCCGGGCTTCTCTCCGAAGCGGGGTGTGTCTCCCGGGTCCCATTCCGTCTCGACCCGCCAGGCCGGGCCAGGGCGAAGGCTGACGACGGCTCCGTGCCCCGGCTTGCTGTCGTGCAGGCCGGATAGGGGCGAGCCGATCAGCCTCAACACGGCCGACTGGATGGGGTCCTGATGGGAGACGATGACGACGTCACCGTGGGGGTGCTCCTGATCGAGTCGCCTCGCCACCATCGCCATACGGTCCGCCATCTCGATGAGGCTCTCGCCGGCGAAGGGGAGGTTCTCCGGGTGCTCCAGGTAGGCCTCGAGGTCGCCCGGGAACACGTTCGGGATGTCCCGCCAGACATGACCTTTCCATCTTCCGATAACGGCCCACTCGGTCAGGCCGGCATCCACTTTCACCGGCACACCGGTGCGGGCAGCGATCGCCTCGGCGGTGCGCAAAGCACGTTCCAATGGCGACGACCAGATGGCCACGACCGGCCGGGGGCCAAGATAACGACCCACCCGCTTCGCCTGCTCGATGCCATGCGGGGAGAGGCCGAATCCGGGGAGGTCGGCATAGACCAGATGGGCCGGATTGTCGACTTCGGCGTGACGAACCAGATGTGCCAGGGCAGCCATGCCACTCATTGTGGTCGGAACCAGACGCGACCAGAGGTAACTCCGCCGTTAACTTCGTGCAGGCATGTGGGACGAGTCGATCTTGCACGTGGATCTCGATGCCTTCTTCGTCGAGGCGGAGAGGCTTCGTGACCCCGGGCTGCTGGGGAGGCCGGTAGCCGTGGGAGGCACCGGCGGCCGCGGGGTGATCGCCAGCGCTTCATACGAGGCCAGGGCCCATGGCGTCAGATCGGCACAGCCGACCTCGATAGCACTCCGCCTGTGCCGGGATCTGATCGTCGTGCCGCCCGCCCACGGGCGCTACGGAGAGCTCTCCGCCGCGGTCTTTGCCATCTTCAGGCAGTTCACTCCGTTGGTGGAGGGTTTGAGTGTCGACGAGGCGTTCCTCGACGTGTCCGGGTTGCGACGGCATTACTCGGGACCATTGGAGGTGGCGACCACGCTTCGGGCGGCGATAAGGGCCAGGGTCGGGCTACCCGCCTCGGTCGGCGTCGCTGCGTCGAAGTTCATGGCCAAGCTCGCCTCGGAGGCGGCGAAACCCGACGGAGAGCTCCACGTGCCCAAGGAGACCGAATTGGTGTTCTTGCACGCCCTCCCGGTCGAGGCGCTGTGGGGTGTGGGCCCGGCCACGCTCGCCGGGCTGCAGCGTCTCGGTGTGGGGACCATTGGGGAACTGGCCGAGTTGCCCGAGGCAACGGTGGTCAGCTCGCTCGGGCCTACTCAGGGGCGCCACCTCCTCGACCTCGCCCACGGCATCGACCCCCGGCCGGTCACTCCGGACACCGGGGCCAAGTCGATATCCGTTGAGGAGACCTTCGACCGGGATCTCGAGGGTGTCGAGGTGATGACGACCGCCCTGCTCGCTCAGGCGCAGCGGCTCTCCGATCGGCTACACCGCTCGGGCTTGGCCGCGAGGACGGTGACGCTGAAGGTCCGGTTCTCGGACTTCAGCACCATCACGCGGAGCGTGACCGCGGACGGTGCTGTGGACAGCCCACGTGTTCTGTTTGCGACGGCCACCGATCTACTAGGCCAGGTGGCATTGGACCGCCCGGTGCGTCTGCTCGGGTTGGGCGGCTCCGCGCTGGAGCTGGCTGATGAGCCGAGACAGCTGCCCATCGAGTCCGACGAGAGCTGGGCAAGGATCGCCGAGGCGGTAGCCGAGGTTCGTGATCGATATGGTGAACATTCTGTAGAGCCGGCCCGGCTGCTGAAGGCCCCTCAGCCGAAGCCATGGCTTACCCGGTGAACTGTCTCCGTGCCGGGTGTATTGTGTCAGAGGGCCGTTGGAGGATGTTGAGAGGTCGATGATGCCCCTCGATGATCACGAACAGAAGATCCTGGCGGAGATAGAGCGGCAGTTCTACGAAGAGGACCCGGAGCTAGCCCGTGCTGTCCGCCAGATTGCCAAGCCGTCGCGCATCGGTGTCCGGCTGGCCATGCTCGGAGTGGTGGCCGGTCTTGCCGTGGTGATCGGATTCTTCGCTACCAACACCGTTGTCGCCTTCCTTGGGTTCGCCCTCCTGGTCGGATCGGCGGCTGCCCTGGTCGCCGGGGTGCGGTCGCGCGCATGGCGCTCGGCCAGTGACGAGACGCAGAGCCAGGAGCCCGGCGACTGGCAGGATCCCTTCCGTCGCGACTAATTCCGAACGGCTATTGTTGCCGACCCAGCGACGGTCTCCGGAGGTTCCGACGCTTGTGGTGGAGGGCAACGGTCCACGACTCCGGGCCGGTGCGGTTGGCATTAGGAAGGGACGAGTGGACCAATCATTCACAGCCGAGCAGGCATGTCGGCTGACGAACTGCACGCATCATCAGCTTCGTTATTGGGATCGTGTAGGACTGGTCAAACCCTCGGTCCAGACCACAGGTGGGAGACCGGGGGTGCGGCGTCTCTACTCCTTTCGGGACCTGGTGGCTCTGCGGGTGGTGCGCAGCCTTCTCGACAACGGGATGTCACTCCAGCGGGTACGGCGGGCTTGGGACTATCTGCGTCGGGAAGGCGGAATGGATGATCACCTCGCCGAGGTGAAGCTCGTCACCGATGGCCAGACCATCTTCCACGTGGGCTCGGACGAGGGCGAGCTCATGGATGCCCTGCGCACCGGTCAGCTGGCCTTCTTCGTCGCGATCGACGAGATCGCACGAGAGGTCGAAGAGGACGTGACCAGGTTCGAGCTCGACCGCAGCACCTTCCTGACCATGCTGCGAAGGGTGGAGGACGACATCAGCGACGAGCAGGCCGCCGCCGGCGGCTGACTCCGCTACTCCCTGTCGATGAGCGACCTGGGGTTGAACACCGCCACCGCCCGGTCCCAGGTCTCGTAGGTCCTCCCGATCCAGATCTCGGCGTGGGTGAGGTCGGAGACATGGCCGAGCCCAGCCCGGTTCCCGTACACCGTTGCCGAATATGACGACGCCAATGGGACCAGATCCCCAGCGGTGGCGCGAGCAAACTCGAGCGGAGTCTGATGGGCAGGGACCGGCGTTCTCAAGTCGGTCAGACGGTCCACTATCTCTTCCCACGCCGCGGTGACATCCCCTTCGTGAAGACGCTTGATCCGCCGCCGGCGACGCAGGACCTTCAAGATGGGGATCAGACCGATGAGGAGGGCGAGCACAGGGATCGCCAGCCATGCTCGGGAGAGTCGGAAACCGGGGCCCGTGCCGTCGGTCGGCGCGGCGAAGTCGGTGAGCCCTTCCTCGAATTGGCTTTCGAAGAAACCTGGCTGGTCCAATGTCAGCGGGCCATCAGATTGGGGAAGGTATGGAGCCGGATCGAAGTCGGCTGTGATGCTGTCGGGCAGGGCGTCGTCGTTACGGGGCGTCGGGTCGAAGCGCACCCATCCGAAGCCATCCATCCACATCTCGACCCAGGCGTGTGCGTTACGGTCTCGTACGATGATGAGCTCAGTCCCGTTGGGCTGCTGCTCCACCGATCCCGGCGTGAACCCCCACACGACCCGGCTCGGGATGCCCACGGCGCGCCCGAGCACGGCCATGGCCGCAGCGAACTGCTCGCAGTAGCC
>JAICRU010000083.1 GCA_025937235.1 Acidimicrobiia bacterium | reverse complement strand
TCGCCGCCGAACATCGTTGCGAACAGTGCAAAGAATGCCACCGGCATCATCACCGAGAAGAAGAGAGCGGTTGGCTCCCTGACGATTCCCAAGACCTCGTCGCGAACCTCTGTGCGAAAGATTCTGGTGTTCATATCAGTACCTCCTCATGGTGGGTCATCGCGACGAGGACCTCTTCGAGGCTCGCCGTCGCCACGGTCAAATCGTTGGCCTCGGGGTCGAGGTCGAGCAGCGTCCTGACGACCTGCTCACTGTCAGTTGTTGCGATCACGGTGCGGCCGTCACGAAGCTCGACCGTCTCCACCGAGTCGAACGCTCTGATCACACTCACCGGTACCGTCGTCTGGACTGAGATCCGACGGTCGGGGAGCGTCCGACGCAGCTCGTCTGGCGTCCCTTCCGCCACTACACGTCCGCGATCAATCACAACGACCCGATCGGCGACTGCGGCCGCCTCGTCCACGAGATGCGTCGTGATGAGCACACCCGCTCCGTTGTCGAGACGCCGCCGAATCGTGTTCCAGAACCGACGCCGTGCCTCCACATCGAGTCCCTCGGTGGGCTCGTCCAATACCAGCAGAACCGGATCCGCCACCAGCCCCATCGCGAGCTGCAACCGCTGCTGCTGACCGCCGGAGAGCCTGGCCGCCCGCCGTTTCTCCAGGCCGGCCAGGCCCATCTCAGCGATGGCTTGGCTGGCTGCTTCTGGGGGACAACCCCGGCGGGCGGCCGCACCGCCGACGATCTCGCCGACGGTGAGGGACCGCGGAAAGCCGACCGCCTGTTGGACGACACCGAGCCTGCGGCGAGTCTCGGCGCGACGAGGGTTGCCACCGGCCACCTCGATGAGGTCGGCGTTGCCTTCGATCAACCCGATCACATTGCGGACAAGGGTCGTCTTACCGGCCCCATTTGGGCCGAGAAGTGCAACACACTCCCCCGACTTGACAATCAGATCGACTCCGGCGAGAGCCGTGTGGTGACCGTATCGATGAACGAGACCTCGTACTTCGAGCACATGTTCCATCTACTACCTCCTTCGACACTGATCATGCGGAACGACCGGGCCACGGGTAGTGAGATCGATCACGAATTCGAAGTGACAGATGTCATCGGCTCAAGCCAGGCCTTCCAACCTCGGCCCCTGGCGCCAATCAGGTTGGCCGTTTTTCAGATCCAGAGGCAAGACTTGATGAGAAGGTCTTCGGACCTCTCGGAGGCCTCGGCTCCTGCCTCGTGATCGGTTACGCGGCCAATGCCAGCGTTGCCGGCATCGAGTTTGAAGGACCTGCGGATCGAGCTTCATGGCGATCTCGACCTGCAGACGTTCCTTGGCCTGGGTGAAGGGAATGCCGGGTCCTCCTCG
This sequence comes from Acidimicrobiia bacterium, assembly GCA_025937235.1. Taxonomy (GTDB): domain Bacteria; phylum Actinomycetota; class Acidimicrobiia; order Spongiisociales; family ZC4RG35; genus JARDZU01. Next base: position 11,376 of record JAICRU010000083.1, on the reverse strand, counting down.
ATTGGGGCCACGGTCCGAATCGAAGCCGATGCTGAGGGCGAAGCGATCGAGGCGCTGCACCGGAAGGTGATCGCGACCTCCCCCGTTGGGCATTGCCTGTCGAGATCGGTGCCTATCGAAACCAGCCTCGCCTTAGGTTCACCGCCCCCGAAGGCCATCACCGGCCCAGGCGATGCCCGGGCCGACCCATCTGTCAGGGTCAGCGGCCGGCAGGGAGGCGCCCCCTGCCGAGAACTTTCAACCGGCCTTCTGACGGGTTTCCGATGGGTCGGAATCCAAGGAGGAAAGAACGTCGGGAGGGTAGGTGCCGAAAGGATGACTGTTGGCACCGCCCGATTGCCGATCGGTAGTTGTCAGCTTCCCACCATCCTTCTTTTAGAAGCTGGATGGTGTCGGTGGATCAGCTGATCGCTGTCTGTGGGGCTACCGGGCGTCAGGGCGGAGCCGTTGCCCGGAGCCTCCCGCGTGGACTTCGACCAGGACCTCGGCCTCGCCTGGTAGTGGCGTGGGCACCTCGTCGACTGCCACGCCATCAACGCCGGTGGCGGCCGTCAGTCGTACCGCTCTCATTCTCGGGCTCGGGCTGTCTGGTTGCACAGGATCATCATGGTCGATGCCACCTGCCAACCCTCGGGATCAGGTGTCCATGATCCCCTTGCGCTGGGAACCGTCGATCAGGATGTGAGAGCCGTTGATGAAGGAAGCCCGCTCCGAAGCGAGGAACACGACGAGGTCGGCCACCTCCTCGGGCTCGGCGATGCGGCCCAGCGGGATGCTGGCCACGGCGAGCTCGTGGGCCCGCTCCTGGCTCACCCCCTTGTCCCGGGCGAATGCCTTCTCCAAGGTGTCCCACCGATCGGTGTTCACCGGCCCCGGGTTGACCGAGTTGACCCGGATCCCATGAGGGGCGTATTGCTCCGCCATCGACGCCGCAACGTTGATCCCGGCGGCGTTGGCCGCACCTGCGGTGGTCTCCCAATAACTCGGCTTGATCCCGTCGTTGCCGATCACGAGCACGATCGACCCTGAGCCCCGCTCCCGCATGTGCGGCAGCACCGCCCGCATCGACCGGACGTAGCCCATGAACTTGAGATTGAGCGAGGAGTACCACTGCTCGTCGGTGAGCTCCTCCATCAGACCGCCCGGCGAGCTACCAGCGCAGGTGACCAGGACATCGATCCCGCCGAGCCGGTCGATGGCCTCAGTGGTCACCCGCTCCACGTCTTCCTGAACGCTCATGTCACCCACGAGTGGGATGACCTCTCTCCCGGTTTCGGACGAGATCTGCCCCGCCGTGTCCTCGACATCTTCTTTGGTCCGGGCAACTATGGCGACCCGACCGCCCTCTTCGGCGAAAAGGCGTGCGGATGCCCTTCCGATGCCCTTGCTCGCCCCTGTGATGAGGACTCTTTTGCCTGTCAAACCGAGATCCATATGCCTCCGACTACGGGTCGCCGATGATATACCATATGTCGGAGGGCTTCGGCTCAGGATGGGGAGATCGAAGGCGACGAGGCCAGCACGTCACGTTGCAGCTTCCCCACTTCGGTCCGCGGAATGGACTGGACCCGAATCACCTGTTTGGGGCGCTTGAACGGAGCGAGAGTCATTCGGAGCGCGTCTGAGATCTGTCCTGGCGTGACCCCGGTGGCGACCACGAAGGCGGTCACGGCCTCACCCCATTTGGTCGAGGGCACCCCGATCACCGCCGCGTCCACCACTCCAGGCACACGGAGCAGGGCGCTCTCGATCTCCCGGGGGTAGACGTTGATGCCACCGGTGATGATCACCTCTCTGGAGCGGCCCACCAGTCGCAGGTGCCCTGAGTCCTCATCGACTACACCGATGTCGCCCGTCCTGAACCAGTCACCGATGAAGGACTCGGCGTCGACGTCGCCGGCATATCCGTCGAACACCTGTGGGCCCCGAAACACGACCTCCCCCGTCTGGCCCGGGTCGAGAACCTGCCATCCCTCATCGATCACTGCCAACTCGACCCCCGGCAGAGCCAGCCCGACTGTTCCCGGGATACGCGGTCCGTCGATGGGATTGGACACGTCGAGACCCGTCTCGGTCAATCCGTACCGCTCCACCGGAAGCTGTCCGGTGGCCTCCTCGATGCGCTCGGCCAACTCGACAGTCAGAGCCGCCGAGCCGGAGGTCATGACGCGAAGCGATCCAAGCGCTGCCATCTGCTCCGGGCTTTCGGCAAGGAGGCGCTCGTAGATCGCGGGGACGGCGAACATGGCAGACGCCCGCGTTCGACGCAGCTCTGTGATCAGGCCTTCGGGGTCGAAGCGGGGAAGGATGACCGCATGGCTGCCGGTGAGTAGTGCCACGTGCACTGCACCCAGCCCATGCTGGTGGGCGATGGGAAGGCAATGGATCAACAGGTCCTCGGGCGTCCATCGCCAGGCCCAGATGACACCCCGAATCGAAGCCAACAGGTTCCCATGCGAGAGCGGCACCGGCTTGGGATCCCCCGTCGTCCCCGAGGTGAGGGCGAGGATTGCCGGGGCGTCCGAATTGGATGCGGCAGCGGCGATCGGCGCAGCTTGGCGAGAGTCGAGAACATCACCCACCCATTCGTGATCCGCTTCTTCCAGTCCGACGACAACGCTGTCCGGGTCGGCGGCAATCAGGTTGCCCAGGGTGTCGCCGGTGGCCAGCGCCACCTGTGCCCCGCTGACTTCGAGCGCTAGGGCGATCTCCGCAGGCGTGTAGCCGGGATGGACCAGAGTCACGGTGTTGCCAGCCCGGAGGACGCCGAGATAAGCGGTGACCACCGGCATCCGGGTGTCGGCGAGTAGGGCGACCCTGGTCCCGGGACCGAACCCCCAGGCAGTCAGAAGACCGGCGGTGCGGTTGGACTCCTGTTCGACCTCGCCATGAGTGAGAGTGACACCACCGACGGTGAGTGCCTTCGATCCCCCAAAACGACGTGCCGTGGCAGAAAACGCGGCGTGGAGCGTCGGCCCCGCGATGAGCTGACGGCGCAGCGATGCCGGATCCTCCACGGGATGGCCCAGGTGCTTCGACCAGGCGGCCACCATCTCCGCAGAAGGGGCCGGGTCATCGAGGGAGATTGGAGTCATCTCCGTGCTTGGCGGGGATGGAACCGTCCCATCGATCGTTGTGCTCCCGCTCGGCTTTCAGGGCTTCGAGCGGATCGGCGATTCCCGATATCCGCTTGACTGCAGCGACTGCCGACGGGGACAACGCTGATATCTCCTCGGCGAAGGTCAGCGCGTAGGGAAGTGGTGAGTCTTCGATCCGCTGGATGAGGCCGATCTCCAGTGCTTCCAGCGCATCCACAGAACGCATGCCGAGAGTGAGATCGATGGCCCTCCCCCTGCCTACCAAGCCGGGAAGCGCCCAGGCGCCGACGGCCAGCCCATGGCCCGGCCCCCGGAAGCGGATGGTGGCGCCTGGGCTCGCCACCGTGAAGTCGGCTGCGACCACCAGCTGTGCCCCCCCGCCGACGGCATGCCCGGAGAGGGCGACCACGATGATTGCGTCGGTGGTCCGCATCATCTCGTAGAGCCGATAGAGCTCCCTGCTCACCTCGGCCCGCTCGGCGTCGTCCAACTTGATGTCGGCACCGGAGGAAAGAGCTTCCGGGCTGGTCGAGCCGATCACGATGACGCGAGCCTGAGGGTCGTTCATCACTTCGGCCAGCCTGCGCACCATGTCCAGGTTGATCGCGTTCCGGGCGGCGGGACGGTCCAGGAGGGCCTGGACGACTCCGGGCAGAGGGTGGCTGATGGCAACAGTCATGTGGCGGCGTCCGGGGTCGTGCCGGAGGGCTGGTATATCATATTGGGATCAGCGCGGCTCAACCGACCACCTATGTCCAATACCAGAGCAAGTCGGATCTCGTTGCCGATGCGCTGCGCAAGATGATCGAAACCGGTGAGCTCGAGCCCGGGTCTCATTTGCGTCAGCGCGACGTGGCGGAGCTGCTCGGGGTGAGCCCCACCCCGGTTCGTGAGGCGTTCCGACGGCTCGAGGGTGAGGGTTACATCGTCACCGAGCCCCATCGTTCCTCGGTGGTGGTTCGGTCGGAGAACTCTCGGTTGTACGAGAACGCATTGATCCGGGCCGCTCTCGAAGGCCTGGGCAGTTCGCTCGCCGCCGCTCATGTCACCGACGAGGCGCTCGAGGAACTGGAGGCCATCAATCGGGAGCTGGCGGAGAGCACCGATCTCGAGTCTGCCCGCTCCGCCAATCGCAGATTCCACTTCAGGATCTACGAGTTGACCGACTCACCGGTGCTGCTGGCCCAACTCCGGCTTCTCTGGCAGACCCTGGGAAGCGGGCCGCATGTCGACCGCCCCCTCGACGAGTCGGTGCGCCAGCACAAGGAGATCATCGAGGCCCTCCGAGCGAAGGATGGCGATAGCGCCGCCGAGGCAACCCACCGGCACATTGTCGAGGCCCATCGGGCGATGGCCCCCTGACAATGGAAGTGCACCGCGTGGCGTCCTCGGTGGACCCCGACGTCTCCCTGCATGTCGAAGAAGTGGGCTCCGGGCCTCCGCTCCTTTTCATCCATGAGTTCGCCGGAGACCACCGCGGCTGGGAGCTTCAAGTTCGCCATTTTGCGAGACGATTCCGATGCATCACCTACTCGGCTCGCGGCTACCCGCCCTCATCGGTCCCGGACGATCCGTCCGCCTACTCCCAGCAACACGCGGTGCAGGACGCCCTCGACGTCCTCGATGCCCTGGAAGTGGGGTCAGCTCACGTCGTCGGGCTCTCGATGGGGGGCTTCTGCGCCCTCCATCTCGGGCTGCAAGCACGGGAGCGAGTGGATTCGGCGGTCATCGCCGGGGTCGGATACGGCGCGGAGTACGAGAAGAGGGAGGCGTTTCGCGAAGAGTGCGAGGTCATCGCCAAGGCTTTCGAGCAAGAGGGTTCGGCGGCGGTGGCGGAGCGCTACGCGGTCGGGCCCGCCCGGGTCCAGTTCCAGAATAAGGATCCGGTGGGACACGCCGAGTTTGCCGAGGCCCTGGCCCAGCATTCCAGTGTCGGCTCGGCACTGACGATGCGCGGGTTTCAGAAGGAGAGGCCCTCGTTGTTCGACTACACCGACCGATTGAGCGAATACTCGGTGCCCCTTCTCATCCTGGTCGGCGACGAGGACGAAGGAGCCATCGAGCCCTCAGTCGCCTTGAAGCGGATGACACCCAGCGCCGGGCTGGTGGTCTTCCCGAAGAGCGGGCACACCCTCAACCTGGAGGAGCCGGCGTTGTTCAACTCGACCGTCGACGCCTTCCTCTCCTCGGTGATGACCGGCACCTGGGCGAACCGTGACCCCCGATCGAAAGCCACCAGCACCACCGGGATGAAGTGATCTCCCCCGGGATTCCCCCTCCCCACCTTCCGCGGTACTCCCCCCTGCGGGGGGAGAAACGGACTCCTCGTTCCTCCGCCAGGAGCGCAACGACGTTGGGGGAGGTGGCCCAAAGGGCCGGAGGGGTCTTGCGGCCCCCTCACTTGTTACATAAATGGCAGGGCCAATGGGCGAACCGGTCCGGCGGTGGCGCCACGCAGTCGCAGGCTGGCCCCGATGAACACGAACTCGTAGACCTGCTCCTCGGCAAGCTCTTCGAGGTTGACCACCTCGGCCATCGGCACGCCCGCCTCGGCCAGCAGGTAGGTGTGGACCGTCATCCAGTTGTCCGGGTCGTCGGCGGGCAACTGCTCGACGGCGATGTTGTCGCAGCCGATCATCGACATGCCCATCTCGGCCAGGTGGACCCCACCGGCACGGTCGAGGCCGGGCTCTCGGGGTAGATACGCGGCCGGATCGGGCCAGTGGCGCATCCGTCCGGTGCGCACCATCACGATGTCCCCCGGCATCACTTCGGTCCCTTGACGACGCAGGGCGTCGTCGAGCTCGCTCGGGCCGATGGCGAAGCTGTCGGGGAGGACGTCCACCCCCTGGGCGGCCGGGACATCGATGAGGATCCCCCTGCCGATGAGCGGAGGGAGCTTGTCGGCCCCGGCGACGGTCCAGTGCAGGCTGCCCAAGTGCTCGTCGGCGGAGAACCCGTTCCAGATGCGGCCGGAATAGCCGAAGTGGTTGAGAGTGTCGATGTGAGTGCCGCAGTGGGTGAACATCGACACGGCGTCGGCCGACCAGGCGACGTAGTCGTTCTGCTCCGGCCCTACCCCGATCGGGTCGTCGACCACGGACCCCCGAGGAGTGTGCACCATCCAGATGTTGTAGGGCGGTTCGCCGCCGGCGGTCCAGGTCGGCATCCCCATGAACAGATCGACCGAGAGGTCGAACACCTTCCCACCGTCGGCGCGGGCCAGCTGATCGCGGGCGAGATCCGGGGTGAGCAGGTTCAGCATCCCGATCTGGTCGTCTGCTCCGAAAGGGCTGGACGACGGCTCACCGATCACCGCTGAGAAAGCAGCGATGCGATTCCGTGTCTGCTCATCGATCAGCGCCGGGCCGCACATGCCTACACCTTTTCGCCGGCAAGGAGCCGCCGGGCCCGGCCCCTCATCACATCGTCGGCGTCCTCGCCACCTGTCACATCCTCCAGGGCCTCGATGAAAGGCTCGACGCCCCCGGGCACATGGGGAAAGTCGCTCCCGAATACCAGCCGGTCGAGGCCGAGGGTGTCGATCGCACATCGGATGGCCGGGCGATGACTGGTCGCCGTGTCGAAGAGGAGCGCACGGATGTACTTGGTCGTTGGCTTCGGCGCCCGCTCCCGGCACTCCGGGAATTGGCGGTAGTAGTTGTCCAAGCGCGGGAGCATGAAGGGCAGGGTCCCACCCAGGTGCGAGAACACCCAGCGAATCCGCGGATAACGCTCGAACACACCCGAGTACGACAGCCGCGCCAACGCAAGGTTGGTGTCGCCGAGGAAGCCGACCCCTATGGCCAGGGCGTAGTCGTCGACGTGACCTGCCTCGGGAACGGTGGGGTGAACATAGGTGAGCAGGCCTCGCTCGTCGGCGGCCGCCCAGAAGGGCTCGAACCGCTCGTCGTCCAGCGGCAGCCCATCGACGTTGGTCAGGATCATCACCCCCGGCATCTCCAGCTCGTCGAGAGCATGGCCAAGGACGGACAGGGCCCGATCGGTGTCCTGCAGCGGCACCGCCGCCAACGCGTCGAATCGCCCAGGATGGCCCCGGCAGATCTCGGTGAGCTCCTCGTTGACACTTCGAGAGAGTGTTTCCGCCGCTTCGGGCTCGAGGAAGTAAGTGCTGGGCGAGGGGATCGAGAGGACCTGAGTGGCGATGCCGGTCTGGTCCATCATCTCGAGCCTCTGCTCGACCCCGGGGTGGGGCTGGGGAACGGTGAGGGCGACTCCGCTGCGCCAGCTGCACACGAACCGGCCGTCGTGCTCCCTCCGATACACCGTGGTGCTCGGCGCCTCCTCGACGGCCTTCAGATAGGTGTCGGTGTAGTAGTGGACGTGGAGGTCGACGATGTCCGAGCCTGACACGGCCATCTCAGGCACCCTGGAAGGCCGGCTCGGTGTCCTCGGGTGCGATCACCCAGGGCAGCGCCCTCCGCTCCACCGCGGTGACCGCCTCCATGCTGACCAGCCCGAACAGGCCGATGAAGAGAATGACCGCGTATAGCTGCTCGACGGCGAATGCCCCACCGAGGCGTTGCACCAGCCCTCCGAGCCCGATCAACCCAATGACCTGCTCGGCGATGATCACCGCCCGGATCGCACGGCCGGTGGCGATGCGAACGCCGGCGTACATCAGGGGAAGTGCCGAAGGCAACACCACCCTCCGCATCACCTGTTGCTCCCCGGCGCCAAAGGAGGTGGCCATTTCGACGATCTGGGGGTCGGTGGTGCGGACCCCGGCTGCCGTGTTCACCACCACGATGAAGAAGGTGTAGATCACGATGGTGGCGAGGATGCTGCCCCGCCCCAGCCCGAAGATGAGGAAGAGCACCGGGATCAGCGCCACCAAAGGCAGGGAGAGGAAGGTGTTGATCAGGGGGTCGAGGGCCCACTCGACCGGTCGGTAGCGGCCGACGAGCAGGCCGACACCGATCCCGAAGATGAGCGATGGTGGGAGGGCGATGGCGATGCTGATCAAGCTCTCCCTGAGCGCGTCCAGGAACCGGGCGCTGGTCCATACCTCGGTGATGGCCCCGATCACCGCAGTGACCGGTGGGAATGCCGGCGAGAGCTCTAGGCGGCCAATCACCTCCCAGATGGCCAACCCGACGGCGAGACCGATGATGGAGAGGACCCGGTTTCTGTTCTTGGCGCTCATTGATCGCATCGGGCTACTCCGGGGCGGGAAGGGTGGGATCCCCCATCATCCCGCGCAACTCATGCCACATATGCGAGGTCAACTCGTTGAACACCGGTGATCGACGCGTACTCTCCTCCCGGGGGCGGGGAAGGGGGACGTCGAGGATCTCTCGCACCCTTCCCGGATGGGTGTCCATCACCAGCACCCGGTCCGATAGGTAGGCAGCCTCGTCCATCGAGTGGGTCACGAAGATGACCGTCGTCTGCTCCACCTCCCACAGTCGCATCAGGTCTTCCTGCATCAGCTGCCGGGTCTGGGCGTCGAGGGCTCCGAAAGGCTCGTCCATGAGCAGGATGTCCGGTCCCACCGCCAGGGCCCGGGCCAGCCCGACCCGCTGCTGCATCCCGCCGGACAACTCATGGGGATAGTGCTCGGCGAATCGGGTCAGCCCGACCTGCTCGAGGTATGGCTTTGCCGCTTCGCGGCTCTCCTTTCGGCTCATCCCCCGCAGCTCGAGGCCGAAGCCGACGTTGGTCAGGATGTCCGCCCAGGGAAGGAGCACGAACTGCTGGAAGACCATGGCTCGGTCCTCGCCGGGACCGATGACCGTTTGGCCATCGATGTCGATGCGACCCGCGGTGGGCTTGACCAGACCGGCGACCATCTTGAGCAGGGTGGTCTTGCCGCAACCACTGGGCCCGATGATGGAGAAGAACTCCTTGTCCTTCACCGAGAAACTGACGTCTTTCAACGCTTCGAAACTGCCACCGTCCCTGGTGTTGAACCGGCGCCCGATTCCTTCGATCTCGATCAAGCTATCTGCTCCATTTCATGCTTCCACTTCGACACCCTGCGCTCGATCTGCCTGGCGAGAACCTGGAGGAGGATGCCGAAGATGATCAACGCCAGGACTACCGCATAGAGGTCGGCACTCTGGAAACGCCCCCGGTAGCGGAGGATGAGCCGGCCCATCCCGACCGCCACGAGCAGGATCTCCACCACCACCATGCCGACGACGGCTCGCCCGGTCCCGATACGGACACCGGCCATGATCCCGGGCAACGACGCCGGAAAGATCACCTTGCGGAACAGCCGAGGCTGCGACGCGTTGAACGACTCGCCCATCTCGATGAGGTCTTTGTTGACGTACCTCACGCCGGCGGCCGTGTTGAGAGTCACCTCGACGACACCGAACAGGAAGACAACCAGGATCCGTGAGGCATATCCGATGCCGAACAGAATCACCGCGATCGGGACCAAGGTCGACACCGGGAGCGCGTTGAGAAAGGTGACGTATGGCTTGGTCAGGGCATCGAAGGTGTTGAACCTGCCGATGAGGAGGCCAAGCACGATCCCCACCGCCAGCGAGAGAAGCCAACCCCAGATGAATGGGATGAAGGTCTGGCCGAACGCGTCCCAGAACTCCGCGCTCTGTAGCTGTCCCCACAGCGCCGCCAGGACGGAGGAGACCGGCACGAAGAACAGGGTGGTCTCCTGGGCTCGCCCGTACAGCTCCCAGATCACTAGCACCAGACCGACCGAGCCGATCCGGAATACCCAGGGGGTCCAGCGATTCGCCCTCGCTCTCGGTCCGGCCTCGGGGACTTGGGACTCGCCGCTTCCGAGCGTAGGACCGCTTTGGGCTACCACTGGCTACCCGCTACCCGAGTCGAAGTCGCCATGCATAAGGACCATGATGCCGACCCATCGTGGTCGATGGGCCGGCATCATGTGATCAGTTGTCACCGCTCGCCCAGCTCCTGGACCGCATTGGAGAGCAGCTGGAAGTTGAAGTAGTCCTCGAGGTTGACGGTGGCTGGATCGACGTCGATCTCGCCCAGGTCGGCGAAGAACTCGACGGTGAACTGGGCCGTCTCCTCGTTGAGCACACCATTCGGATCCCAGATTCCCCGCTCGTTGTACTCGACGATCAGCTCCTCGAGAATCGCCGGATCGACGTCCGGGAGGAGTTCGGAGGCAAGCTCGAGTGCGTATTCTGGGTCGTCGATCAGGTTGCGCAGACCCTGGACGAGACAGGTGGTCACCTGCTGTGCCAGCTCGGGATTCTCCTCGACCCAGGTCCGGTTCATCCAGATGTCCTGCTCGATGAGATCGGGCAGGTTCTCCCCAATGGTGTCGAGCACGACGAACGAGTCCGGGTAGGTCGCCTCGAGGGCGACGATGTCGGGGAGGTCGATGACCGAAGCGTCGATCTGATCGTTGGCCAGGGCCTCGGCTCTCACCTCACTACCCGGGATGATCACCTGGGTCATCCCCAGCCCGTACTCGGCGTCGTAGAAGTCGGCGATGGCCTTGGTGAACGACGTCTCCCCGTGCACGCCCATGGTCAGGCCGGCGAGCTCTTCGATGGTGCCGATCTCATTGCGGCTGACCAAAGCCCAAGTGGGTCTCTGCGTTGCCATCACATCGACGATGGGCGCACCCTCGTCGACCGCGAGCAGTCCCACGTTGACCCCGATGTTGGTCGCGATCTGACCTTCACCCTGGGCGATGGCCTGGATGGCGACCGAGCCATCTTCGACGTACTGCTGATCGACCGTGATGCCCTGATCGGCGCACACGTCCCAGCCCGCGGCGGGCACCAGCGCGATGTAGTCGGGGCTGCTTCCGTGTACTGCGGTCAGCTCCACCGGCTCTGCAGCGGCAGTCGTAGTGGCCTCGGGCTCTTCTCCGGCTGTGGTCGCCGGCTCCTCGGTCGCTTGTGTGGTGTCGGGTGCTGCGGTGGATGTGGCACCTCCACCGTCACCACCACATCCCGCCACCACCACCGCCGTCACAATCAAGAGGGCGGTGATCGATCGGGTTCTCATTCCTCTTCCTCCCTGTTCAGGCAGGTGGCGGGCCGCCACCGACGACTACGGTATACCATATGTCGCAGGCCCGGTGTCGCCCAGAACGAGCAGCACACGGTGCAAACAACCGGGAGTTGCGGTCGTGAGCGTGGATGCGGGAACGTCCCTTGGTGATTGGCTGGTGAAGCACTCCACCGACACGGGTCTCCTCACCGTCGAAGACACCGTCGACCCCGGAGTCTACGAGGCGACAGCCATCCTGGCCCAGTTGGAGACCCCGACCGGAGGGCCGCCTGTGCTCTTCGCCAATCTGCGG
>JAICRU010000040.1 GCA_025937235.1 Acidimicrobiia bacterium | reverse complement strand
GACCGCCTCGAGCACGTCGGCGGCACGCGCCCGTTCGACCACGACCGCCCCGTCGTCGTCGGCCACCACAACATCCCCTGCTGTGATGGTGACGCCTCCGCACCGGATCGGGACGTTGACCGAGCCAGGGCTCGACTTCACGGTCCCCGCGGCGTGAATCACCCTGGCCCAGACAGGCAAGCCCATACGACGAAGATCGGACACGTCACGCACCCCACCGTCGACGACCACCCCGACACAGCCCCGCTGCATCACCGATGTGGCGAGCAGCTCGCCGAACATGCCATTGTCGGCGGGCGAGGTCGTGGCGATGACGAGGACGTCCCCAGGCTCGATGAGCTCGACTGCGGCGTGGACCATGATGTTGTCACCGGGCGCGCACGAGACGGTCACTGCAGGGCCGCCGATGCGGGCGCCGCCCTGGATGGGCCTTATCCCGGGGTCGAGCAGACCGCCGGCTCCCGCTTCATGGACCGTTGCCACCCCGGCCGAGCCCAGCTCACCGACGATTGCTCCGTCGACCCGGGGCACCTGCCGCACCACCACGTCGCCGGGCATGTCAGGCCAGCTCCCGCGTGACCTGAGGAAAGACTCGCTGATAAGCCTCGGCCTTGGCCTCCGTCACCAACCCCAGGTTCGGCCCCGAGTTGCGCATGGCCTGGACCCCCCTCCGGGTCGCCACGTCGGTGTAGTAGTCCCAGAGGTGCTCCTGGCCTCCGAGGCATCGCATCGCCTCCAGCTTCTGGTCCCACACTTCACTGATGTCGAGCAACACGTCGGGCATGAACCCCGAGTACTCCGTTTGGTGGGGCTCGAAGAGAAAGACAGGGGGCGCTCCGATCACCTCGGTGCCCGGTTCGACGCCGGCCGCCTGGGCCATGATGCGAGACTGGGTCGCGATCGAGTGTGCTGTCTCGTGATCGCGATTCCATGGATCTCGCTCGGTGTGGGTGATGACGACTGCGGGGCGCACATCCCGGTATACGACGACGAGTCGGTCGAGCAACTCACGGGTCTCCACCAGGGGATAGTCGTCGGCGTCGAATGTGAGCAGTTCGGCGCCGAGGACCTTGGCCGCGGCCTCGGCCTCGGCATGGCGGGCCTCCTTCACCTGCTCGAGGCCCAGGCCCTGCCGCCAGAAGCGGGCCGACTCGCCGCGTTCCCCGTAGGCGAGGCATACGACGGTGACGGGGTGGCCCCGGGCCGTGTGGAGGGCGATAGCGCCTCCGGCTCTCCACACGAAGTCCCCGACGTGGGCACTCACCACGAGCAGCGACTGGTCACTCATTGGAGCAACGATATCCATGGCCCGTTTACCCAAGGCGACCTCGACATACAGGTGGAGAGCGGCGCGCCAGAATGGGATTCACCGATGAGCACCCATCCTTCAGGAATTCGCTGCATGTTGATGCGGGGCGGCACATCGAAGGGAGCGTTCTTCCTGACCGAAGACCTCCCACCCGACCCGGGTCGGCGTGACGAGCTACTGCTCCAGGTCATGGGCTCACCCGACCCGAGACAGATCGATGGCGTGGGTGGCGCCCACCCCCTCACCACCAAGGTTGCAGTGGTCGGTACGTCGCCACGAGAAGACGTGGACCTCGAGTACTTGTTCCTTCAGGTGTCAGTGGATCGGCCCGAGGTGAGCGACAGGCAGAACTGCGGGAACATGCTGGCGGCAGTAGGGCCATTTGCAGTCGAGCGCGGGCTGCTCGGCCGGCGAGAGGGAAAGGTGTCGGTCCGAATCCTCATGGAGAACACCGGGAGAATGGCTGTGGCCACGTTCCCCGTGAGTGATGGTGCGCCGGTCTACGCCGGTGACACCGAGATCAGCGGCGTGCCGGGGTCGGCGGCCGGGATCGTCATCGAGTTCGAGGACATCGCCGGCTCAAGCACCGGGGCATTGCTCCCCACCGGCGAGGTGTCCAATCAGGTCGACGGGGTCGAGGTCACCCTCGTCGACAACGGGATGCCAGTGGTCGTCTTGCCGGCGAGTGAGGTCGGGGTGACCGGTTACGAGGGCTGTGACGAGCTCGAGGCGAACCAGGGTTTGCGGGAGAAGCTCGAGACGATTCGGATCGCGGCGGGCCCAATGATGAACCTCGGCGACGTCACCCACGCCACCGGTCCCAAACTGACGCTGGTCTCTCCACCCCGAGAGGGGGGCGCCCTCTCCACCAGGACCTTCATCCCTCACCGCTGTCATCAGGCGATCGGCGTGCTGGGGGCGGTCAGCGTCGCCACTGCCTGTCTTCTGCCCGGCTCCGCCGCAGCGGGGTTGGCCGATATCACGCCGGGCTCGGACATCGTGCGTCTCGAACATCCGACCGGGTCTTTCGACGCCACGGTCCGTCTCGGACCGGGCCCCGGGCTGGAGGTCCGCGGCGCTGGGATCGTGCGCACGGCTCGCAAGTTGATGGACGGGGTGGTCTTTCCGAGGACATATCGTTGAAGGCTCCTCGGCCCGCCCATAGGGGGCTTGTTACACTCGCCGGTGTTCGCCTATCGCACACTCGTACGGAGGGCGGACGGCCCGGAGCAGGTCCGAGGATTAGGGTGGCGCCACTGCCACGGGCCGTGGCCCATCTCGGCGGGACGGACCGGCGAGTCCCCGGGTCAGCATCGTGGCCGATGAGGAGGAACGATCGAATGAGGAACAAACACGCGAGAGGGAGGCCGCTCGTCTTCGTCGCCGTGCTGGCTCTGCTCCTGGTGGCCTGCGACGGCGGCGAGAGCACCGACACCACCGAGGCGTCCGCGACCACCGAGGCCCCGGGCACCACCGAGGCCACGGCCACGACCGAGGCCCCGGCCACCACCGAGGCCCCATCGACGACTGCGGCCTCCGGGGAACCAATCAGGATCGGCATTCTCACCGACCTCACGGGTTTCACCCCCTGGGCGGTCCAGGCCCGTGATGGGATGATGCTGGCCGCCGAGGAGATCAATGGCGAGGGCGGGGTCGACGGCCGCATGATCGAGCTCGTCGTCGAGGACTCCGCCAACGACGCCGACGCGGGTACCTCGGGCTATGAACGGCTGGCCGAGCAAGGAGTGGTCGCCATCGGCGGAATCATCTCCAGCACGGTCGGGGGAACGGTGTCTCCGTTGGCCGAGGAGCTGCAGATACCCACCTTCCTGATCAAGTCGGGTACCGAGGCAGCACTCACCCCGGACAGCCAGTTCATGTTCCGCACCTGTTTGCCTGCGGCCCCGATGACGGCTGGGCCCGTTCTTCAGTACGTCCAGGAGCTGGGCGTCGCCAACGTGGGCGTGATCGTCGCCGACTACCCGTGGGGTCAGTCCTTCGCCGCGGCCTTCGAGGCGACCTTCGAAGGAACCGACATCGAATACGGCGAGATCCAGGTGGCTCCGGTGCCACCGGACACCGACTTCACGCCATATGTGAGGGCAATCGCCGACGCCGGCGCCGAGGCTGTCATCGCCACCGGGCATCCGCCAGGCAACGCGGCCATCGTCACCTTGTCGGCCGATCTCATCGGCGACGTCCCGGTCACCGGTGCCTGGATCCCACCCGACCTGGCGGCCGGGGGCCTCGCCGACCTGGCCATCGACCGTTACGTCGACTTTGCCTGCGCCGACTACACCGGTGAGGGCTACGCCGCTCTGGCCCCGCGTTACCTGGAGTTCTCGGAGAACGCGATGATGTCTGACGACGCCGTGGCCGGGCACGGGATCGTGACGATGGTGGCCGACGCCGTCGCCAACGCCGGAGATGACCCGGTGGCCATCGCGGAGTACCTCCACGGCCAGACCTACGAGCTCGAGGGCTATGCCCATCCGGTGAGTTGGACCGAGTGGGGCGAGCTGGCTTCGTCGGCTCCCGTGGTACACACGATCAGCGCAGGCCCGGCTCCCGAGGGGTTGAACGAGGCCGGCGAGTGGTGGGTCGAGCGGTTGACCCAGTCAGAGACGCTGGAGCCGTACCAGCCAGGGTCCTGAACCTAGGTGCCACTTCTCGAGCTCGAGGAGGTCGGGAAGCACTTTGGGGGCCTCCCCGCCGTCGCCGTGGTGAGCCTTCGGGTCGACGTTGGCGAGATCCTCGCCATCGTCGGCCCCAACGGCGCTGGTAAGAGCACCCTGCTCAAGCTGATCGTCGGTCTGGAGCGCCCCACCAGCGGCAGCATCTCCTTCGACGGCCGGCAGATAGCCGGCTACCCGACCCATGCCGTCTCCAGGATGGGGATCGCAATGGTCCAGCAGACCCCCCGAGTCTTTCCCAGCCTGAGCGTCCTGGAAAACGCCACGCTCGGGGGTGTGTTCGGCACCGAACGTGGCCACCGTGCGGAGAGTGAGGCAATGGATCTCGGTCGTGAGATGCTGACCATCGTCGGCCTGGGTGATCGTCATCAGGATCGGGTGGGGAATCTGAATCTTCACCAACGTCGCTTTCTCGAGCTGGCCCGAGCGTTGGCCGGGCAGCCCAAGTTGGTACTCCTCGATGAGGTGATGGCCGGGCTCAACGAGTCCGAGTTGAGCGCCTCGATCGAGATGGTGCGGACGGTCCGCGAGCGCTTCGGGATCACCGTGGTGTGGGTGGAGCATGTGATGCAAGCGGTGATGCAGCTCGCCGAGCGGGTGGTGGTTCTCGACTTCGGCCGAGTCCTCTCCGAAGGGCCGGCCGAGACGGTCATGCGTGACCAGG
Source organism: Acidimicrobiia bacterium (assembly GCA_025937235.1). Lineage (GTDB taxonomy): Bacteria > Actinomycetota > Acidimicrobiia > Spongiisociales > ZC4RG35 > JARDZU01. Next base: position 22,250 of record JAICRU010000040.1, on the reverse strand, counting down.
CCGTGGTCGAGGCCTATCTCGGGACTGCGAGCATGGCGTCCGGGGGCGGCGACGATGCTTGAAGTGCGAGACCTGACCGCCGGATACCAAGGGGGTGATGTCATCAGGGACATCGGCTTCCATGTCGATGAGGGTGAGGCGGTGATGATCATCGGTTCCAATGGCGCCGGGAAGACCACACTCTTCCGCACCGTGCTCGGTCTCCTTCGACCATCTTCGGGAACAGTCGAGTTCCAGGGAGAGGCCATCACCGGGAGGCAAACACAACGCATCGCCCGGCTCGGCATCAGCTTCGTGCCCGCCGAGCGTCATCTCTTCCCCCGGATGACCGTCTCGGAGAACCTCTCGCTGGGGGCATACCCGGACCGGCCCGACGCGGCGGCCGTTCAGTCGGTGTTCGACCTGTTCCCGCGTCTCGCGGAGAGACGTGGTCAACGCGCAGGAACGATGAGTGGCGGCGAGCAGCAGATGCTGGCGGTGGGACGGGCTTTGATGTCCCGGCCACGGCTCCTGGTGCTCGACGAGCCGACGACGGGGCTGGCACCGAAACTGGCGGCCGAGGCATATCGGGCGTTGGGGATACTCAAGGAGCGCGGTCTGACGGTGCTGGTCGCCGAACAGCAGGTCCCGCTGGCCATGGCGCTTAGCGATCGGGGTTATGTGCTCGAGAATGGGGTGATCCGTAAGGAGGGGACTTCGGCGGAGCTGTCCAAGGACCCCGACGTCCGCCGGTCCTACCTGGGAGTCGTGTGATCGCCAACCTCCTCGACGGCATCGTCCTCGGCCTGCAGTTCGGGCTGCTTGCCGGTGGGTTGACTCTGGTCTACGGGCTGGGCGGGGTGCTCAACCTGGCCTACGGGCAGATGGCTGTGGTATCGGCGATGGTCGTCGTGCTCTCCATGGAGGCCGGGCTGTCTCCGATCCCGGCGGTGGCGGTCGGTCTGGTGGCGGGCGGGCTTCTCGGGCTCCTGCTCGACCTGACCCTCCTGCGTCCCGTCTATCGGCTCCACGGTGAGGCCAGGGTCCTGCTCAGCCTCCTCCTGACCTTGGGCCTGGCTTTCATGGTCGACGGATTTCTCAGCTGGCGTTATCCCACCAAGGCTCTCACCCTCCGCATCGGTGGCGGCCCGGTGGAGCTGTTGGGAGTGCGGATGGTGAGGGGCGGGGTCGTGGCCTCGGTGATAACCATCCTGGTCCTGGGCGGACTGCTTCTCTTCTTCCGCAAGACCACGCTCGGCCGTGCGGTGCGGTCGGTGATCGAGGACGAGGAAGGGGCCCGTCTGGTCGGCATCGATCCCCAGCGGATGCTTCGTCTCATTCTGATCCTCACCGGCGTCCTGGCTGCGTTGGTGGCGGTGACCCGGTCGTTGGTGACCCCGGTCGCGGTCACGGCAGGCTTCGAGCTCACGGTCTCGGCCTTGATCGTGACTGTGGTAGGCGGGCTGGGCAGTGTCGGGGGGGCCGTTCTCGCCGGGGTCATCCTCGGGATAATCAGCACCGTCGCAGCTTCCTCGATCGGCACCGTCCTCTCCCTGATCATCCTGCTCGGGGCTGCTGCGGTGACCATCCTCATCCGGCCATCGGGCCTCCTCGGAGTCGAGGAATGATCGAGGACTACACCGAGGGAACCGGGACCGCGGTCGTCGGGGGGACGGAGCGGCGGTCGTCGCGCTCGCTAGTGGCGCTCTTCTGGACGGTCGCCGCAGTCGGGGCGTTGCTGTCTCTTGTCCCTCTCTGGCTCGGCGACTCCCGTGTGATGATGGGTGTCGCCGTCCTCGGGCTGACCTTCGCGTGTTACGCCGTCGGCTTCAACCTGATCTTCGGCAGCACTGGCCAGCTCTTCCTCTGCGTCGGCGCCCTGGCCGGGATCGGAGGATATGGGTCGGCCATCCTCGCCGATCGGGTGGGTCTGCCCCTGCTGTTGAGCATGGTGTTGGCGACCGTCGCTTCGAGTCTCATCGGTGGCCTGCTCAGCTGGATCGCCGTCCGACGCTCTCTCGGGGTGATCTTCACCGGGATCATCACCCTGATCTTCTCGCTGGTGTTCGGCAATCTCCTACTCGGAGCGGGAGGCGTCACCGGGGGCGACGGGGGTTTCCATATCCAGACGGGGGCGGGCACGTTCCTCAGGCAGACCATCCCGCCCTATTACCTGATGCTGGCCCTCCTCCTCGTCTACGTGTCTGCCCACGGCCTCTTGCGTCGATCCCACATCGGCTGGGCCTTTCGCGCCCTCCGTGACGACGAGGTGGCGGCCGAGCTGGCCGGGGTCGACGTGTCTCGGTACCGGGTCTATGCCGCAGTGATAGGTGCCGCCATGTTGGGCCTGGCCGGGTCCCTCTTCGCGTTCACCGAGGGCACCATCAGCCCGACTACGTACGGGTTCGCCCAGATCGACGTGGAGACGATGGTCATGCTGGCCTTCGGCGGGATCGGCACCCTCTTCGGCCCCGTCCTGGGCGCGGCTGTCTTCACCATCATCGACGAGTTGATCCAGGATCTGGGCCAGCTCCGTCTGCTGGTATACGGGGCACTCATCATCGGCCTCTTCCTGTGGGTGCCGCGGGGGATCATCCCGACGCTTGGGGATCTGATGCGTCGACGACAGGAATGACCTGAAAGGAGCCGTATGCGCTCGAATCGCGACGTCGCCCAGCTCGGGTACATCGAGCTGTTCACCCCGACCTTCGACGAGAGCGCCCGATTCTTCACCGATGTTCTTTCCATGATCCCCGTCGAGACGGCCGGCGACAGCGTGTGCCTTCGCACTTGGGACGACTACGAGCGGTTCAGCCTCAAGCTCTCCGCCCGGCCCGAGGCGGGGTTGGGCCGGGTCGGCGTCCGGGCGGTCGACGAGGAAGCGTTGCGAAGACGGGTTGATGAGATCGAGGCCTCGGGGCGGGGCAAGGGTTGGGTGGAGGGCCAGCCGGGTCGTGGGCCCACTTACACCTTCGTGGACCCGGACGGGCACGACTGGGAGATCTACTTCGAGTCGGAGCGATACGCCGCACCGGAGGGATCGCGACCCGCCCTCAAGAACCAGGCGCAACGAAGACCCAGCCACGGGATCGGGGTGCGTCGCCTCGACCACGTCAACTTCCTCGCCGCCGATGTCGAGGCCAACCGAGACTTCGTGGTCCCGGTCCTGGGCGCCATGCCCACCGAGCAGATCCAGCTGGACGGGGGGAGGATCGCTGCCCTCTGGATGACCTTCACCAACAAGGGCTACGACGTCGTGTACACCAACGACTGGACCGGGTCCAATGGCCGCCTGCACCACGTGGCGTTCGCGGTCGACCAGCGTGAGGACATACTCAGGGGCGCCGACATCTTCCTCGAGCACGGTGTGTTCATCGAGACCGGGCCCCACAAACACGCCATCCAGCAGACCTTCTTCCTCTACGTCTGGGAGCCGGGCGGGAACCGGGTCGAAATCGTCAACGCCGGCGCCAGACTGGTTCTTGCGCCCGACTGGGAGCTGATCACCTGGACCGAGGCCGAGCGGGCCAAAGGGCAGGCCTGGGGTCTGAAGACGATCGAGTCGTTCCACACCCACGGGACACCCCCGGTCTCCGAGTCGTGACCGCGGTCGCCCGGTTCTTCGACTCTCGAGCCGCGTACCTGCTCTTCAGCACGGCCACCAACGAGAAGCCCGTCGTGGCGGATCGAATCGGGGACGAGCTGGACAAGATCGCACCCGGCGAGAGGGCCCTCCAGGTCCTCGACGCCGGTATGGGAGACGCGACCGTCCTCACCGAGCTCATGCGACGTCTCCACCGTGCTTTCACCCATATCCCCTGGCTGATCGTCGGCAAGGAGATCAGCCTCGAGGACGTTCGGCTCTCGCTCGACAAGGTGGCCGACCGGCTGCTGGAGCACCCGGAGATGGTGTTCGTCGTCACCAACATGTCCTACCGGGAGGCACCGCACCTGATGCCTCTGCGAGAGGAGGCCAGAGCCGCGCTGAGCTGGACGACAGTGCCTCTCGAAGGGTCGACGGCCTTCGACTTCTCGCGCCAGATCCGGGAGCTATATCCGTCGCTAGTCGACGACTGGGCGGTCAGGACCAGCGAGAAAACCGGGAATCCGGTGTATCTCCGGCCGTCTGTGCTGGTCCTATACCGAAGGGACCGGGAGTTCATCCTGAACGACATCATCCCCAAGCCGGACACCTCGCTCGGGTCGGGCTACCAGCTGATCATCGCCTCACAACCCTATCGAGCCCGCACCTCGGTCGACCAGAAGATGAGAACCGTCGTGGCTCCCCTGGCCAGGGCACTGGCCCCGGCGGGACGGATGGTCGTGGTTCATTCCCACGGCAACGATCCGGGTCTCGAGATCATTCGAGGCGTGTGGCCCGATGAGGATCCGTTCCAGACCAATCGACATGTCCTGGCCGATGCGGCCGGGGATCACTTCGTCGAACCCGGTGACGAGGACCTGACATTCGAATCGATCCCCGACGAGGAGGCCATCATCCGCTATCAGCTCCACGCCATGCCATCCGAGGTCCAGGAGCACATCGGCACCTCGCTCATCGTCGCCGCATGGAACGCGGCGGCGTATGTCGCCCAGATCGACGAGGAGCGCCTCTCGGAGGCCCTGAGCTCGGGTCGGTACGTCCCGGCGACGAGGAGGGTCATCCAGGAATACGAGGGGGTGTGGTTCAACGATGAGGCCTTCGTCATATCGCGTGACGGCCGTTGATCGTCCCGGCCTGACCCCTGGCCCGGCGTTGGCCTACGCTGCGGATCGCCGTTGAGCGAGGAGATGACATGACCGATCGACCACCCTTCCGGGCGGACCATGTGGGCAGCTTCCTGCGGCCCAAGACGGTGGTCGACGCCAGGGCCCAGCGAGCCGAGGGTGACATCGGCCCGGAGGAGCTGAGAGAGGTCGAAGACGAGGCGATCGCCGAGGTCGTGCGTCAACAGGAGGAGGTCGGCCTCAAAGGCATCACCGATGGTGAGTTTCGCCGTTTCATGTTCCATGTCGACTTCCTGGAGCAGCTCGACGGGGTGACCGTCACCGAGGGGAACTTCCTGGCCAGATTCCATCGCACCGACGGTTCCGAGATCGAGTTCTCACCGCCCACGATGGGGGTCGATGGCCCCATCCGTCATTCCCATTCCATCCAGGGGGAAGACTTCGACTACCTGGCGTCTCAGGTCACCCAGACCCCGAAGGTCTCGATCCCCGCCCCCTCGATGCTGCATTTCCGTGGTGGACGTCAAGGCATCAGCGAAGAGGTCTACCCCGACATCGAGCAGTTCTTCGACGACCTCACCGCCGCCTACCGGGACGAGATCGCCGACCTCGCTGCCCGAGGGGCGCGTTATGTGCAGATGGACGACACCAACCTCGCCTATCTCTGTGACCCGGAGGTGCGGGAGCGGACCGCAGCGAGGGGAGACGACCCCGATGAGCTGACCCGTCTCTACTGCCGTCTCATCAACGACTCGTTCCGCGACCGGCCCGATGACATGGTCGCCGCGGTCCATCTGTGCCGGGGCAACTTCCAGAGCGCCTGGGTCACTCAGGGCGGATACGAGCCCGTGGCCGAGACATTGCTCAACGAGATGGACGTCGACGCCTTCTTCCTCGAGTACGACGACGAGCGGTCCGGCGACTTCGCCCCCCTCCGGTTCCTGCCCGCGGGGAAGACGGTGGTCCTCGGTCTGATGAGCTCGAAACACAGCGAGGTCGAGAGCGCCGACGAGATCAAGGCCCGCATCGACGAGGCGGCTGCCTACGCCCCGCTCGAACAGTTGGCCCTGAGCCACCAGTGCGGGTTCTCGTCCACGGTGCACGGCAACACCATCAGCCCCGACGACCAATGGCGGAAGCTGGCCCGCACCGTCGAGGTCGCCCGCGATGTCTGGGGCTACTGAATCGACCATCCGACCCGAGGCGCCTGACTGACCGGTCGGTTAGGATTTCTGGCTTGATCGACTTCCAGACGGATCCGACCCGATACCGCCACTGGCGTCTCCGCTTCGAGCCGCCTATCGCCTATTTGGACATGGATGTCGACCCCGATGGGGGGCTGCACGAGGGGTACGAGATGAAGTTGAACTCGTACGACCTGGGAGTCGACATCGAATTGGCCGACGCGGTGCAGCGGCTCCGGTTCGAGCATCCCGAGGTCGGGGCAGTCGTCATCGGATCTCTCAATGAGCGTGTGTTCTGTGCCGGTGCCAACATCGGCATGCTCGCTTCGGCGGCCCATCCGCTCAAGGTCAACTTCTGCAAATTCACCAACGAGACCCGCAACGCGATCGAAGACGCCAGTGCCAATTCCGGACAGCGTTATCTTGCCGCGGTCAAGGGCAACGCCGCAGGCGGTGGATACGAGCTGGTCCTCGCCGCCGATCACATCATGCTTGTCGACGACGGGAGCTCCTCGGTGGCCCTGCCCGAGGTTCCCCTGCTCGGCGTGCTTCCCGGGACCGGGGGGTTGACCCGTCTCGTCGACAAGCGGCACGTGCGCCGGGATCGGGCCGACGTCTTCTGCACCGTTGAAGAGGGCATCAAGGGCAAACGTGCCCTGGAATGGCGGCTCGTCGACGAGCTGGTCCCATCGTCCGTCTTCGAGGAGACGGTGCGGTCCCGGGCCATGGAGGCGGCGGAGGCCACCGATCGTCCGACCAACGCGCCCGGAGTGGAGCTGACCCCGATTCAGCGCCTTATCGACGACTCCGCCCTCACCTACAGCTCGCTACGGGTCGAGATCGACCGGATGGGGCGGACGGCCACCCTGGTCGTCCTCTGCCCCGACGGTCCTCCTGGCGAGGGGGCCCGGTTCTGGCCGCTCCGCCTCGCCCGTGAAATGGATGACGCCCTCCTCCATCTCCGGGTCAACGAGCTGGAGATCGGCACCCTGATCCTGCGCAGCGAGGGAGATGTCAGCCTGGTCGAGGCCTACGACCGGCTCCTGATCGACCAGGAAGGCGACTGGTTCCGACGGGAGGTGGTCCTCTACTGGAAGCGTCTCCTCAAGCGGTTGGAGGCGACCTCGCGAACGACCATCTGCCTGATCGAACCGGGAAGTTGCTTCGTCGGGTTCCTCGCGGAGCTGATGCTGGCAGCGGACCGGAGCTACATGCTGGAGGGGGCGAGAGACGACGGAGGGGCCGAGGCGCTGATCATCCTCACCGGCGCCTCCGCCGGGCCGCTCCCCATGGCCAACGGCTTGACCAGGCTCGCGACCAGATTCTGGGGTGACCCCGCCGGTCTCGAGAAGGCCACAGAGGTCATCGGCCGGCACCTGGACGCGGCCGCCGCATATGAGGCCGGGCTGGTCACAGATGTCATGGATGAGATCGATTGGGACGACGAGCTGAGGGTGATGCTCGAGGAGCGGGCCGGGTTCTCCCCGGACAGCCTGACCGGGATGGAGGCGAATCTCCGTTTCCCGGGCCCGGAGACCATGGAGACCAAGATATTCGGGCGACTCACCGCCTGGCAGAACTGGGTGTTCCAGCGCCCCAACGCCTCCGGTGAGGCCGGGGCGCTCCGACGCTACGGGACCGGTCTCCGTCCCGATTACGACCAGAGGAGGGTGTGATGACCACCGAGATGGTCGACTACGACCTGTTGATCCCCAACAACGTCGGTCTGGCCGGCGATCCCAAGCTGCGACGCGCCCTCGAGCAATGGCACCCTGGCTATATCGACTGGTGGATGTCCATGGGGCCTGAGGGTTTTCAGATGGCTGACGTGTGGCTGCGGACCGCAATCAGCGTCGAGAAGGAGGGATGGGCCAAGTTCGATTACGTGAAGATGCCGGAGTACCGATGGGGAATCCTCCTCGCCCCCGAGGTCGAGGATCGCACCATCCCGTGCGGTGAGCATGTCGGCGAGCCGGTATGGACCGAGGTGCCGGGTGCCTATCGGGCCATGTTGAGACGGCTGATAGTTATCCAGGGCGACACCGAGCCGGCCTCGGTCGAGCAGCAGCGGTTCCTCGGTTCCACCGCGCCATCGATCTACGACATGCGCAATCTGTTCCAGGTCAACGTGGAGGAGGGCCGGCATCTGTGGGCGATGGTCTACCTGCTGCAGAAATACTTCGGGCGCGACGGCCGTGAGGAGGCCCAGGAGCTTCTGGAACGACAGTCGGGTAGCGCCGACAAGCCACGCATGCTCGGCGCCTTCAACGAGGCAACACCGGATTGGCTCTCCTTCTTCATGTTCACCTACTTCACCGACCGCGACGGGAAGATGCAGCTGGAGGCCCTGGCCCAATCCGGGTTCGACCCCCTCTCCCGGACCTGCCGCTTCATGCTGGCTGAGGAGGCCCATCACATGTTCGTCGGTTACACCGGTGTGAAGCGGATCGTGGAGAGAACCGCTCAGGCCATGGCCGACGGGGGTGTCGAGGACCCCTACGACACGGATGCGGTGCGACGTCTCGGCGTCATCGACCTGCCCGCTATCCAGCGCAAGACCAACCTGCACTTCTCGCTCACCCTCGACTTGTTCGGATCCGAGGAGTCGACCAATGCCGCCAACTTCTTCAACGCCGGCGTCAAGGGGCGTTTCCACGAGGATCGGCTCGAAGACGACCATCGTCTGGTGGATTCCACTTATCCGGTGATGAAGAAGGTTGACGGGGATCTGCGCCAGGTCGAGGTTCCGGCGCTCAATGCCTTGAACGCCCGGTTGAGGGACGATTTCATCGAAGACTGCCAGGCCGGGATCACCCGCTGGAACAGGGAGATCGCCGATCGTGGTATCGATTTCGAGATCACCCTGCCCCATGTCGCCTTCAACCGCAGCATCGGCGAGTTCGGCGACATCTCCGTCACCCCCAATGGGAGCATTGTGACTCGAGGGGAGTTCGACGGGGGTCGGGGCGATTGGCTGCCCACCACCGAGGACCAGGCGTACATCGAGAGCTTGATGCGACCACAGCTGGTGCCCGGCGAGTTCGCCGGCTGGATCGCAGCACCCTCCCGGGGGATCCAGGGCAAGCCGACCGACTTCGAGTACGTGAAACTCCCGTGACTCAGACCAGGGCGCCCCGCCAGACCGAGGACAGACGCGCCGAGGCCATCCGCGCCGCCTACCGGCTGATGGCCCGGGACGGCGTGCATCGTGTCCCGCTCCAGCAGATCGCATCCGAGGCCGGGGTCTCGAAAGGTCTTCTCATCTACCACTTCCAGACCAAGGATGGCCTGGTCCTCGCTGCCTTGGAATGGGTCCTGGAGACGACCGAGGCCCGGATTCGGGAGCTTCTCGCCGATTCATCCGACCCCGCAGAAGCGATCTCCACCGTTGTCGACGCGGTGTGGGTCGGGCCGGAGGCCAATCATGACTTCTTCCGGTTCTACATGGACGGGGTGGAGCATGAGGCGCGCTCCCCCGAGTTCGACGAGTTCGCCGGGAAGGCGGCCTCGATCATGAACAGCTTCTACCGGGAGGTGATCGTCGCCGGGGTCGAGGCGGGGATGTTGAGCGTCGACGACCCGACGGCGGGGGCGATCCAGATGCGGGCAGTGATCGAGGGGATGTTCCTTCAGTGGGTCCAGACGGCGGACTGGCGCACCAACCACGCCCTCTACCGGGAGTGGTGCCGTGAGATCCTGCTGAAGACCTTCGGGTGGAGAGAACTCGGCAACTAGCACGTCTGGCGCTCTCCCCCGCCGGGCCGGTCGTACCGGCGGGGTCCATGGGTGCGATCCCGGCCCATCCCGATGGCCGAGATCAGATTCGCCCGGGTTAACTTGGCTCGGGTGAAAGTCGACTCCCACCTATTCGTGATCTTCGGCGCCACCGGTGACCTCGCCGAGCGGAAACTGCTCCCGTCGCTCGTCCGTTTGATCAGGGACGAGGAGGCGGGGGACAAGTGTGTGGTGCTCGGCGTGTCGAGACACGACGTCGGGGACGATGCGTATCGGGAGTGGGCCATAGAGGCCCTGGTCGAGTCGGGTCTCAGTGACCCGGATGTGCGGCAGTGGTGTGAGGCCAACCTGAATCATCAGGTCCTGGCAGGAGATGAAGCCGGATACGACGCTTTGCGCGACCGGATCCAGTCGATCGAGGCCGAGCGAGGACTGCCCGGCAATCGGGTCTTCTATCTCGCCATCCCGCCGGGGGCATTCACCCCGACCATCGAGGGACTTGGCGGCGCCGGCTTGAACAAGGCACCGGGATGGGCGAGGGTGGTGGTGGAGAAGCCGTTCGGCACCGACCTGGAATCGGCTCGTGCCCTCAACGACCTCCTCCTGTCCCAGTTCGATGAGAGCCAGATCTATCGGATCGACCATTACCTGGGCAAGGCCACAGTCCAGAACCTGCTCACCTTCCGGTTCACCAACCCGATGTTCGAGCGTCTGTGGAACCGCGATCGGGTGAGCCGGGTGGAGATCACCGTCGCCGAGGACCTTGGGATCGGAGGGCGGGCGGGCTACTACGAACGGGCGGGGGTAGTGAGGGACATGGTCCAGAACCATCTCACCCAGCTGCTCGCCCTGGTGGCGATGGAGCCGCCCAACTTCTTCGAGGCGGATCACATCCGGGATGAGAAGGTAAAGGTGATCACGGCTGTAGCCCCGATCGAACCGGAGGACGTGGTGTACGGGCGCTATGAGGCCGGGACACGGAACGGTCAGACGGTCCCGGGGTATCTCGACGAGACGGGAGTCAGCCCCGATTCGACCACACCCACCTTCGTGGGGCTCAGGCTCTTCGTGGACTCATGGCGATGGCAGGGCATCCCCTTCCTGCTCCGGACGGGCAAGAGACTGCCCCAGCGATCGACCCACATCACGGTCACGTTCCGCGAGCCGGCGTTGTGCGTCTTCCACGGTCGGCGTGACGACTGTGTGCACGAGCCCGACGTGCTGCTCATCATCCTCGAGCCGGACGAGGGCTTCTCCCTGCGCTTCAACGTCAAGTCGCCGGACGAGGACACGACCATCGACACCCAATCGCTCCACTTCCGCTACTCGGACGTGTACGGAAGGCTCCCCGACGCCTATCAGACACTGATCCTGGACATTCTCATGGGTGAGCAGACGTTGTTCGTCCGGGCGGATGAGGTAGAGGCCTCATGGAAGCTGTACGACCCCCTCCTGGAGGTCCCCCCCACGCTGGTCGGCTATGCCGCCGGCACCTGGGGGCCCCCGGACATGGACCAGGGCGTACCACTCGGGGCCTGACCCACCAGGGCCTTTCGGCCCTAGTGATATCTCCTATGGATCGTTTTGATTCGATTGCGGAGGTATCAATCCATGACGCAGCTCAGCACAAGACGCTCCACCGAACCCGATCGGGCCGCGACCCCGCCGCCACATCCTCACTACACACTGGGGACTCTGGTCGCTTTGGGGATCGTCGGCACACTTGTCGCAGTGGGCATCGGAGTCGCTTCCCTCATGATCACGGCGAACCGGAACTCGGTAGACGACGCCCTGGTGGCCGAGAAGGTCGACACCTACCTGGGCACTGGCGCGGCTGGGTCTGCCTCCGAGCTGCCGGAGGACGTGTTGCCCGCCTTCGTCCCCAAGGACGAGCTCTCACCCGTACCCGCCGATGAAGTGAACGTGGCCGTCGCCCCCGAGATGCCGGCGCCGACGAACCGCGCCACTCAGGCGATCGTGGAGGTCCACTTCGAGGTAGTCGAGGGGGTCTCGGTCATCGACCCGGCCACGGGTGTGGAGACGGAGACATGGGGCTATCGGGTCGTCGACGGGCCGGACGGCCTCGTGGTCGGGACCCCGGGACCTGTCATCCGGGCCAGGGTCGGGGACATCCTCAGATTCACGATCACCAACCCCGCCACCAGTCACAACCCGCACAACGTCGACTTCCATTCGGTGACCGGTCAAGGGGGAGGGGCCGAAGCCACCACCGTCGCCCCCGGGGAGACCAAGACGATCGAGGCCCGTCTCCTCTATCCGGGGTTCTTCATGTATCACTGCGCCTACGGGGACATCCCGGCACACATCTCGCACGGGATGTTCGGGGGAATCCTGGTCGACCCGGAGGCGCCCCTGTCCGAGGTGGACCATGAGTGGTACATGGTGCAGTCCGAGTACTACGTGGACGGGCGCGTGCCAGGAGTGGTGGCCTTCGATCGGGAAGCGGTGACCGACGAGAGCCCGGAATTCGTCGTCTTCAACGGTGCGGTCGGGGCCTTGACCGGTGACAACGCGCTTCAGATGGCCGTGACGGAGCGAGCCAGGATCTACTTCATCAACGCCGGCCTGAATCTCGACTCCAACTTCCACCCGATCGGCTCGCACTGGGACAAGGTCTATCAGGAGGCGGCACTTCTCAACTCGCCGCTCCGGGGCTCGCAGACAACCTTGGTGCCGGCCGGTGGCGGGACGGTCGTCGAGCTGATCGGTCAGGTCCCCTCCACGATCGTGTTGGTCGACCACGCCCTGGCCCGGGCCGTGGACAAGGGCGCGATCGGCCAGATCGTGGTTTCTGGTGACCAGGACGCCGAGATCTTCGACGACATCACGGGAAGCGGGGAGCCGGCAACCGGCGGCCATGACATGACCACCTCCACCGTCGCTGGTGCGGCGGGGGAGAGCGTTTCCATCCTGGCCGGCGCCTGGAGCCCTCAGGACATGGATTCCGCCGACGAGTTCGCGGCTTCAGAAGACCCGGCCGATTACTCGGTCAACGAGCTCACGGTACAGGTCGGGACCACGGTGACCTGGACGAACAACGACGAAGGGCAGATGCACACTGTCACCGCCGCGGACGGATCGTTCGACTCCGGATTCCTCGAGACCGGGGACACCTTCAGCTACACCTTCGAGGATGCCGGTGAGTTCGAGTACCTGTGCACCCCGCACCCATGGATGCGGGCCAAGGTCATCGTCGAGCCGTAGACGGAGACACGCCAAGAGATCCGGTGCCGTGGCACCGGATCTCGGCGTGAGAGTGGATCTTCAGGAGAACATCCATTGATCTTGCCGGTGAGGCCATCGGCTTGATCTGTGTTCGTGTCCGCGTTCCCCCGGGAGGTAGCTCTCGATCTGGTCGCCCCATGAAGGGGTCTGCCCGCCGTCACACGTAGGTTTTCGCTCGTGGGTCCGAACCAAACCATGACATCCGCCGAACCATGGCTGAAGGAGGCCGCCGAGGTGGCGGCTGCTCTCGACACGAGCCCTACCGTTGGGCTCGGGTCCGTAGAGGCCGCGGCGAGGCTCGCCCGCCACGGACCCAACCGCCTCGACTCGGCGGCACCGGTGCCCGGCTGGCGACGATTTCTCTCCCAGTTTCACGATCCCCTGGTCTACCTCCTGCTGGGCGCCATCGTCGTCTCGTTGCTGGCCTGGTTGGTCGAGGGCGCCGAGGAGATCCCGTTCGAGGTAGTGGTCATCGGAGTGATCGTGATCCTCAACGCGCTCTTGGGCTATGTGCAGGAGGCGCGGGCCGAGCAGGCGGTGGCCGCTCTGCAGCGCATGGCGGCGGCGACCGCGGGAGTCCTCAGGGATGGCCACGAGCAGCGGATTCCCGCCACCGACGTGGTGGCGGGGGACGTACTGTTGCTGTCTGAGGGCGATGCCGTCGCCGCCGATGCCCGTCTCCTGGAGGCCGCATCCCTCATGGTGGCAGAGGCGCCCCTGACCGGGGAGAGCGAGCCAGTGACCAAACAGGTGGCGGCGCTGTCCGAGCCGGCCGGTCTCGCCGACAGGATCAACATGGTCTTCGCCGGAACCGCAGTGGCCAGGGGCCGGGGCAGAGCGGTGGTCACCGCGACCGGCATGCGGTCTGAGATGGGCCAGATCGCCAGGCTTCTCGGGGAGACGGAGGAGGAGAGAACCCCACTCCAGCGCGAGGTCGATGGGATCGGGCGCGCCCTGGGTTGGGCGGTTCTGTTGATCGCCGGGATCGTGATCGCTGCGATCTTGATCAGTAATGGCGTGTCCGGGGTGGCCGATGTGGTGAACGTCATGCTTCTCGGGGTGTCGCTCGCAGTGGCGGCCGTCCCCGAGGGCCTGCCCGCGATCCTGTCGGTGGTCCTCGCCCTGGGCGTGCAGAGAATGGCTCGTCAGAACGCGATCGTGAAGCGATTGTCGTCCGTGGAAACGCTCGGGTCCGCTTCGGTGGTCTGCTCCGACAAAACCGGGACTCTCACCAAGAGTGAGATGACCATCGTCTCGGTGGTCACACCATCGGGTCGAGTGGAGATCACCGGGACCGGATATGAGCCCGAGGGTGAGCTGACCTCGGGCGGGAGGACCGTCGAGGACAACGCTTTGGTGGACGAGGTGTCGCTGGTGCTGATGGGCGGCAGCCTGGCCAATGACGCGGTCCTCCGCGAAGAAGACGAGGGCTGGGCCGTCCAGGGTGATCCCACCGAGGCCGCTTTCCTGGTGGCGGAGGCAAAGCTGGGCATGGCTCGCTCACGCCATGCCCGATTCGACCGTGTTGGCGAGATCCCTTTCACCTCGGAGCGCAAATTGATGACTGCGGTCGCCGTCGACGCCGATCGTGACGGTCGCATCGACATCGTGACCAAAGGCGCTCCCGACGTGCTGCTGGGACTCTGTACCCATGAGCGGGTGGCGGGTGAGGAGCGAGCGCTGACCTCGGCGAGACGCGATGAGATCATGTCGACGGTGGATGGCCTGGCCGACCAGGCGCTTCGGACCCTCGCCGTCGGATATCGACTCCTGCCGGACAGGGACAAGCCGCCGGAGACGGAGGACACGGAGAGCGACCTGGTCTATCTCGGTGTGGTGGGGATCATCGACCCGCCCCGACCCGAGGCAAGGGAGGCGATAACGGAGGCGAGGTCGGCCGGGATTCGGATAATGATGATCACAGGTGACCATCCCCGAACCGCGGCGCGGATCGCGGCGGAGTTGGGGATCGCCGACGAGGGAGCTCATGTTCTCTCCGGCCCCGAGATCGAAGATCTCGACCAGGCGGGCATCGAGGGCACGGTGAAGGAGGTGTCGGTGTACGCCCGGGTGTCGCCAGAGCACAAACTCCGCATCGTCGACGCGCTCCAGGCCGACGATCAGATCGTGGCCATGACAGGTGACGGGGTCAACGACGCACCGGCTCTCAAATCGGCTGACATCGGGGTGGCGATGGGCATCACCGGGACGGATGTCACCAAGGAAGCCGCCGACATGGTTCTGGCCGACGACAACTTCGCGACGATCATCGCCGCGGTGCGGGAGGGCCGTGCCATCTTCGCCAACATTCGCCGGTTCCTCCGCTTCTTGCTCTCCTCGAACATCGGTGAGGTCCTGACGATGTTCCTGGGAGTGGTGCTGGCCGGAGTCATCGGGCTCGACATGGCCGATGAGGGACTTGCGGTGCCGCTTCTCGCCACACAGATCCTCTGGATCAACCTCCTGACCGACACGGGACCGGCACTCGCCCTCGGTGTCGACCCCCCGCCGCCCCACATCATGGAACGCCCGCCCCGCCGCTTCACCGATCGCATCATCGACCGACGCATGTGGATCGGGATCCTCTGGATCGGCTCGCTGATGACATTCGTGACTCTCGCCGCTCTCGACTTGCGTCTGGAGGGTGGTCTCATCCCCGGTTCGGGAGGCATCGTCGAAGCGCGGACCATGGCCTTCACCACGCTGGTCCTCGCGCAACTGTTCAACTGTCTCTGTGCCCGTTCCGATCGGGAGTCGGCCTTCCGCCACCTTTTCACCAACCCCTTGCTCTGGGCCGCCATCGCCTTGTCCGTCATTCTCCAGGTGGCGGTCGTGCAGTTGCCGTTTCTCAATCGGGCGTTCGACACCACTCCGCTGTCATCGACCGACTGGCTCATCTGCACCGCCCTGGCCTCTCTGGTCCTCTGGTTCGACGAGGTGAGGAAGCTGGTGCTGCGCAGACTGGAGCACTAGAGGGCGGCGGTCCGCACCGAAATTGTCGGCGACGGGTGCAGTTCGAACTCCACTCGAGAACCCGGAGTCAGGGCTATCGGCGGCACCACAGACCCGCAGATCACGACTTCTCCCCTCTTCATCGTCACGTCGTGGCCGCCGAGGAGAGAAGCGAGGTGGGTGACGACATCGACCACGCGTCCGGTCAGGGTCTCCAACGCCTCGGTCCGCCCGACCTCCGAACCGTCGAGCCGCACCCTGGCCTCGAGCCCGTTGAGGTCTGTCCCTGCCCGGCGCGGATCGGACGGGCCTAGTACCACGCCCCGGTGGAAGATGTTGCCGGCGAGGATCTCCTCGACCAGCTCGGGTGGCGGGTCGATGTCGGCCAACTCGATGGCGGGCCCGATCGAGGCGATGGCGGCCGCCGTCGTCCTCATGTCGAGCGGAGGGGCCAGATCCGACCCGAGGACCACGGCCAGCTCCGGCTCGGCCACCGCTCGGGCCCATCCCGACACGTCGACGGTGCCGCCGTCCGGGATGACAGAGGCGTCGGTGAGGAACCCGACGAGCGGCCCTTCGAGATCGAACTTCTCCAGCCAGTCCGGGGCGCCGAACCCGGCCTTCCAGCCGAGAGGCTTGGCTCCGTCGCCGAGGAGTGCAGCTCGTGTCTCCAGCTGACGTTCGAGGCCCCGATCGAGGGGAGACGGGGTCATTCGGGCAACTCGTATCCGGCCGTGTCGAGCGAGCCGGCTCCGCTCCATCCCCACACCAAAGTCACGTCGACGTCTCCGGTGTTGTTGAAGCCATGCCAGTGACCACGTCTGGTGAAGACGACATCTCCCTCTCCGGCCGGCTGGTCCTGCTCGTCGGTGTACACCATGCCCCGTCCGGAAAGGACGATGAAGAACTCGTCGGCATTGGGATGACGATGGCGGTCATGTCGGGCCCCCGGGGGGAGAACGGTCCAGCCGAGGAGCAGGTCCTCAGACCCGGCACGAGCCTGATCGACGAGGAACTGGACCTGCATGTCGACCCATCCCTCGTCGCGGCGAAGTCCCGCCTCGATGGGGACATCGTGTCTGTTGACCCGGAACCGGCCGCTCACGCAACCCCACCCAGGGTCCGGTAGGCGTCGAACACGGTCACGAAATCCCGGTGGCTCAGACCGAGGCCATGACAGGCATTGAGCATCTCGTTGGCCGCCGCGGCCAAAGGCACCGGGCTGCCCTGGCGGCGCCCGAGGTCCAGCGCCAGCAGCATGTCCTTTTGTTGCAGGGTCACATCGGCGAGTGGCTTGTCCGGCATTCCCCCCTCGAGGATGAATGGCCCTCTGTATCCCATTACCGGAGAGGCGACCACGCTCTTCAACATGGCGTCGACGGCCACGGCTCGATCGACCCCTCCTTTCTCGGCGAGCGCGACCGCCTCGCTGAATGCGACCATCTCGACGATGAGACAGAGGTTGATGGCCACCTTCATCTGCATGGCCATGCCGCTCGGCCCGATATAAGTGACTGCTGGACCGATCGCCTCCAGCACCGGCCTGATTCGGTCGAAGGCTTTCCGATCGCCGCCAACCATCACCGATGCCTTGCTCTGCTGCAACGAAATCGGGCTCCCGGAGAGGGGGGCGTCGAGCATGACGCGCCCCACCTCGGCGAATGCGGAACCGATCCGGCGGGAGGCATCGGGGTCGATGGTGCTCATGTCCGCATAGACCGCGTCCTGACCCAGCCCTGAGATGACTCCGTCACCACCGAGGGCCACCGCTTCCACGGCCCCGGCGTCGGTCACGATCGATAGGACGAGCTCGGAGGCTCGGGCCACTTCACGGGGTGTATCGGCCCAGTCCATGCCGAGGTCGAGCAAGGGGCCCGCCTTCTCCGGTGTCCGGTTCCAACCGGTCACGTGATGCCCGGCGTCGAGAAGACGGGGCACGATGCCCTGGCCCATGTCGCCCAGGCCGATGAAGCCAACTCTCAAGGGTCCTCCCGGCAATCGATTGCGCCACAAGACGTGGCTGGGAGTGTACGGGCCGCCATCGGAGGTATAGCCTGCTGGCCCCTAGTTTGGGCCGCGCATGCAGTTCGGAGTGTTCAGCGTCGGCGACGTCACCACCGACCCCACCACGGGCCGGACCCCTTCGGAGGCGGAGAGGATCAAGGCGATGGTGGCGATCGGTCTGAAAACCGAGGAGGTAGGTCTGGACGTCTTCGCCACCGGCGAGCATCACAATCCCCCTTTCGTCCCTTCCTCACCGACGACGATGCTCGGGTATCTGGCGGCCCGCACCGAGAGGATCATCCTCTCGACGGCGACGACGCTCATCACCACAAACGACCCGGTCAAGATCGCCGAGGATTTCGCCATGCTCCAGCACCTCGCCGATGGCCGAGTCGATCTGATGCTGGGAAGAGGCAACACCGGCCCGGTCTACCCGTGGTTCGGACAGGACATCAGGGACGGGATTGCCCTCGCCATCGAGAACTACCACCTGCTGCATCGTCTCTGGCGGGAGGATCTGGTCGACTGGGAGGGCAAGTTTCGCACACCTCTCCAGTCCTTCACGTCGACGCCACGTCCACTCGACGGTGTCCCCCCATTCGTCTGGCATGGCTCGATCCGCAGCCCGGAGATCGCAGAGCAGGCCGCTTATTACGGCGATGGGTTCTTTGCCAACAACATCTTCTGGCCCAAGGAGCACTTCATCCGGCTCATCGACCTCTACCGGCGCCGCTATGAGCACTACGGGCACGGGAGCGCCGATCAGGCCATCGTCGGTCTCGGCGGCCAAGTCTTCATGCGCAAGAACTCCCAGGATGCCGTGTCCGAGTTCCGCCCTTACTTCGACCACGCCCCGGTCTACGGTTACGGACCTTCGTTGGAGGAGTTCACCGAGCAGACACCGCTCACGGTTGGCAGCCCTCAGCAGGTGATCGAGAAGACCGTGAGATTCCGCGAGTACTTCGGCGATTATCAACGGCAGATGTTCCTGATGGACCACGCCGGGCTTCCCTTGAGCACTGTGATGGAACAGCTCGAGATGCTTGGCGGCGAGGTGGTGCCGGCGTTGCGCATGGAGTTCGACTCACATCGGCCGCCGCATGTGCCCGATGGCCCCACGCACGCCGGTCTCAGGGCGGCGGCCGAGGGTCAGGTCGTCGAGGCGGAGATCCTGTGAAGCAGCGACGTCTCGCCGTGGTGAGCGGCGGGCTCAACGAGCCGTCGTCGACGAGGCTGTTGGCCGATCGCCTGGCCACCGCCGCGACGGAGGCCCTCGCCGATCTCGACGTCGAATCGGAAGTCGATGTCGTCGACTTGCGGGACAACGCGCATCAGCTGACCAACATGATGCTGACCGGTTTCGCCGGCCCCGAGCTCGCGACGGCCATCGACAAGGTGGTCAAGGCCGACGGCCTGATCGCGGCCACACCGATCTTCAGTGCCTCCTACTCCGGTCTGTTCAAGACCTTCTTCGACGTCCTGGAAGTGGATGCCTTGGCGGGCAAGCCCGCTCTGATCGCCGCCACGGCAGGCACCGCGCGCCACTCGCTGGCGCTGGAGCACGTGGTCCGGCCCCTGTTCAGCTATCTGCACGCAGTCGTCGTGCCCACGACGGTGTTCGCTGCATCCGAGGACTGGGGTGCCGGGAGCGCAGGCGAGGCGCTCTCGGAACGTATCGACCGGGCGGCCAGCGAGCTGGCCCGATTGGTCGCCTCGGATCAGAGACCCGCACCGGTGGACCCGTACGACGACGTCACGTCTTTCGAAGACCTGCTCGGCGGGTGACCGGGCAATCCGCATTGGTTCATCGAGCCCCCAATGCCGGCTGTCTGAACAGCCGCCAGGCGAAGTCGGCCAGCCAGAGTGACACAGCCACGGTCGCCAGCACTGGCAGCCCGGCGAGGATGGCGATCCCGCCCAGGTTGGCCGCTGCCAACGGAATCACGGCGAGTCGGGAGAACAAGCTCAACCGCTCAGTCAGAGGCGGGCCAAGGAGCACCGGGACCAGGTAAGCCACCGAGCCCAGAAGCACCTGGCCGACCCCGGCCACGACGGCCGCGCTCGTCGACGTGCTGAAGTGAATCGGCTCCCGTCCCATGATCAGTCCGATCCCGTCGACCAGGGCCCACACGATCAACCAGAGGACGCCCGCAGTTATCTGCAGGAAGGCGGTCTTGGAACGCCCGCGACGCCACAGACGCCATACGATCCCGGCCAGGACGACGGCGCCGGCCGAACCGGCGATGATCGAGCCCAGCCCGACCACCACAGATGGCAGGCCAAGGCCGGTGATGAAGAGTGTTCCTGCGAGAAGGCATAGCCACCAGGCCACGACGGCTTCCCGTCCACTCACGGCGGGATGATGCGCCACCGTGGGCAAGAACGTGGGAAGCGTGCCGATGATGGTGAACCCGACCAGGCCGATCAGGTTCAGGTGGTAGTGCACCAAGCGGATGGTGGTTGAGGCCTCGTTCACGGAGCCTGACGCGATCACGGCACCGAGGAGAACCCCGATCCCACCTGCCGCGAAGGCAGCCAGATAGAAGCGAGCGGAAAGATCGAATCGCCGGAGGAGGCTGCGGCGCACCGCGAGGATGATCGTGAGCGACAGCAGAGCTAGGCCCGCTATCACCGCGATCGCCCCCATCCACGACAGCAGGTCGATTCCTGCCGGGACGCCAATCAGGACGGCGATGACGCCGGCAACGACGAGCCCTAGCTGAAGTTGGGCCAGCCAGGCAGGAGAAGCGGGTGCAGCCGCCCAGGTGATGGTGAACATCTGGCTGGCGCCGGAGATGGCCAAGAGGACGGTGCCGGCGAGAAAGGCGTGGAGCGGTCCCCACCAGGACCCTCCCTGCACGAGCACGAAGACACCCCAACCCAGAGCGACGAGGGCGAATGCGCCCGCCGCTGCCAGGGCCCGGCGGGCGATGATGTGCGAGCCGGTCACCCTTCCGGCACGGTCTGCGGGCCTCAAGCTGATTGTCTGGGCCGCCACATCGGGTTGTCGATGCCAGCCACGCGATTGATGACCAAGCCCTGACCCCCCATCCACAAACTGGAGGCGATGAGCATCAGGCCGGTCACCGATACCGCGAGCAACCGGCCAGGGCAGCGGAGTCGCCGGCTCGTTCGACCGCGAGAGCGCCCCTCCCTCTCAACCGCCGGGCGAGGAAGATCGCCACGCCGGCCTCCACCCCGCGCCGGTCCAACCTGGTCGACGCGGGCGTCTCGTCCATGCGCTCGACCCTAGCCGGTGCCCTCGGACCCCTCGCAGATCGGCTGACCACCATCGGCCGAAGAAACGGCCCGTAGGAGAGCTACCCCACGCTGCGTACTCACTCATCCCGTGGTTCGTACTGGAGCCAGCAAGCTGATCAGGTCGGCTGCCTGCCGGGGGGCATGACCACCTGAATCGTTGTCGAAGTAGACATAGACCGATCGGCCCTTCCGAGGCGGTGGATCGAGATCCGTGATGCGGCTGGCGTCTTCGGGCTCCGACCCTTCGGACCATCTCTCGATCCGCGCCGCCCAGAGTTCCAATTCGCGCCCTGAGTAGGGGCTGGAGTAAACCGCCCTTGGCCCGTGCAGGCGGATGTACACGAACCCGGCCGTCAGCTCTTCGGTGTAAGGCCATGCCGCTGAGTGGGAGAAGGCGAGAGCAACACCATGATCGCGGGCCAGCCGCGCCATCTCCGGAACGAAAAAGCTCTCGTGACGTGGCTCGAAGACATGCCGGAGCCTGCGCCCGCCCAACCTGTGGGGAAGAGCGCTGAAGAACCGCTCCACCCGTCCCGGGTCGAAACGGAGATTCGGCCCCAGCTGCCAGAGGATCGGGCCCAGCTTGTGCTTCAGGTCGACGAGCCCAGATTCCACGAACCGCTTCATCGGGTCCTCGGTATTGGCGAGCTTCTTGTTGTGAGTGATGAAGCGACTGCCTTTCACTGAGAATCGAAGGTCATACGGAGTGGCGTCGTACCACGCCCTCATCGTCTTCGGTTTCACAAGTGAGTAGAAGGTCCGGTTGATCTCCAAAGTGGGGAATCGCGCCGCGGCGTAGGACAACTCCTCGTCATGGGGCAGTCCGTCCGGGTAGAAGTCGCCACGCCAATCCTGGTAAGACCAGCCCGACAGCCCGATTCTGATCTTGCCTGCCATGGATATCCGTTACCCGGGGTGGGGGAGCGCGACACGTCAGGGTGGGTCGGGCCGGGTGGTGTAGGTGTGGCCGAGGGGATCGAGATTTCTTGGACGGAGCGAGATAACTCGACCTCAACACTCCAGAGTCTTCGTCCTCTATCGGGCCACCGGTTCAGGTACTAGGTGTGAAATCTACGAGACGAGGTGAGCATGAACATCACACAGGCCCCACAGAAGGCGTCTGATCGAGGCGAGCGGGCCGCGCAACTATCGATCCGTTTC
>JAICRU010000104.1 GCA_025937235.1 Acidimicrobiia bacterium | reverse complement strand
GACCTGGGAGCAGAAGTAATAGGTCTTCCCCTCGTACTCGGCTGTCGCCGCAGCATCATCCGTATCGATCTTCATCCCGCAAACGGGGTCGGTCACCATTGTCAAGAGGTCCTCCTGAGCATCAGAGACGAGCGACCTTACCGTCACGTATCCCTATCGATCTCCCCACGCCAGCCCCCGGTCTCGGAGCCGCGTTCTTCGATGAAGTCCTTGAAGCGCTCCAGGTCGCCCTTGGCCCGGGCGGACACGATCTTCAGCTTGTCACCGATCTGCTCGGCAATCCCTTCGGGCTCCATGTCCATCTGCAACGTCACCCGAGTGTGCTCGTCGTCCAAGGGGTGAAACGTGACCACGCCTCCCTGGTCGACCCCGGTCCTCGATCGCCACGCGATCCGCTGATCGGGGGATTGTTCGGTTATCTCCGCCTCGAATTCACGGTCGATCCCTGCGATGTCGACCTTCCACTTGAGATGGCGGTCGTCCAACTGCTCGACCGACTCCACGCCTTCCATGAAACGCGGGAACTCCTCGAACTGCGTCCACTGGTTGTACGCGGTGCGGGTGTCGACCGCCACATCTACGGAATGGGTGACTCCGCCCATCTTCGACCTCCTTGATGTCGAGGCCCATGTCATACCCAGCAGGTGGGCCGGGAAAACCAAGACGATCCCAGACCGGCTTTCATGACGGGGTGAGGGCAGTCGTCTATGACCGATACGGCCCACCCGAGGTGCTTCGGGTAGAGGAGGTGCCGGTCCCATCGCCGGGTGCGGGGCAGGTGCTCGTTGCCGTGGTGGCGACATCGGTCAACCTCTCCGACTGGGAGTGTCTGCGTGGGACACCGTTCTACGCCCGGCTTGGTGGGCTGACCAAGCCGCGTCGCCGAACACTCGGATCCGATGTGGCCGGGAACATCGCGGCGGTCGGTCCCGGTGTCACCACGTTCCGGCCCGGCGACGAGGTGTACGGCGAGATCCCCATGGGTGGCTTCGCCGATTACGCCCTGGCTCCCGAATCGGCGTTGGCACACAAACCCGAGGGGCTGACCTTCGCCCAGGCGTCGACGATCCCCCAGCCGGGCCCCATCGCAATCCAGGGGACGGCCACCGTGAGATCGGGGCAGCGGGTGCTGATCAACGGCGCCGGCGGTGGGTCGGGCTCCTTCGCCATCCAACTAGCCAAGCGGGCCGGGGCGCACGTCACCGGTGTCGACAACGAAGAGAAGCTGGATCAGATGCGCGCGATGGGCGCCGACGACGTGGTCGACTACCGAACCCGAGACTTCACCAGGCTCGAGCCGTTCGACCTGGTGCTGGACATGGTCGCTCACCGTTCCGTCTTCGCCTATCGGAGAGCGTTGGCTCCCGGTGGTCGGTACCGCTGCGTCGGGGGCTCGGTGCCGGCGCTGCTGCGCGTCTTGACCATCGGAGTGATCCTCGGCCGACTCACCGGTCGCCGGATGGGGGTGCTGGCGGTCAGACCCGGTCCGGCCAACTTTCAGCCCCTTGCCGATCTCTGCGTCTCGGGTGAGGTGAGGGTCCCCATCGATCGCACCTATTCGCTCGATGAGGTGCCCCAAGCCCTGGCCCACGTGGGTGAGGGACGTGCCCTGGGCAAAGTGGTCGTGAAGACCGGCAGGCACTCCCCCGGGGACTCGACGACGCTGTAGCTTCCCTGGGTGCGGAGGGTTGGTCTGACAGAGCGTCTCGATGGCGTACGCGCCGAGACGGTTGCCGCCTTTCGTCATCTCATAGAGGCACTTCGTGTCGCGGACATGAGAAAGGTGCTGGCCGCCTATCTCGGCTTCACCATCGCCGAGATGGCGAACTTCATCGCCATCCTGATCTATGCCTACGAAGTGGGAGGATCGCCGGCCCTGGGTCTGGTCGCCTTCCTCCAGCTCGCACCTGCGGCGATCTTCGCCCCGATCGGCGCCACCCTCGGAGATCGATTCCGCCGCGAGGTCATGCTTACAGTGGCGTACCTGGTCTTCGCCGCCTCCTCGGCCTCGGTGGCGATCGCCCTGTATCTGGAGTGGCCTGTGGGGGTGATCTATTTCCTTGCGGCCCTCAATGCCACGGTCCTGACCTTGGTGCGGCCGTTTCACGAGTCGCTGCTCCCGGCCCTCGCTCGGAGCACGGAACAGCTCACCGCAGGCTATGTGGCGGGCGGGACCATTGAGAACCTGGGCCTGATCGCCGGTCCACTCCTCGCCGGGCTCATCGCGGCAGCCTGGGGTACCGGTGTCGTCTTTGTCATCACAACGATTCTCCTGCTCGCAGGTGCCTTCTTGGTCTGGCGGGTGCAGACCAGGACGGCGGCCGACAGGCACACCAACGTCAATGCGATCCGGATGACGCTCGAAGGGCTCGTCCCCTTCCGGGAGACCAGACCGAGGGTGATCCTCGTCTTGCTGACCAGCGTGGTCTTCCTCGCCGGAGTGCTGGACGTCGCGATCGTCGTCCTCGCCTTCGAGGTCTTCGGCTCGGATGACGCAGGCACGGCGTGGCTGAACGCGGTAGTCGGTGTCGGTGCGGCGGCGGGCTCTCTACTCGCGGTCGTTCTTATCGGAAGGCGGCACCTCGCACCGTCGATGCGACGCGGCCTGGTGCTCGTTGCCGTGTCGGTGGCGATCATCCCCATGGTCGGATCACAGGCGATCGCACTCCTGGCCCTGGGCGTCACCGGCGTCGGATGGACCTTCGTCGATGTCTCCAGCCGGATCATGCTGCAGAGGGTGATCCCCCTCGGCGGCCTCTCCCGCGCGTTTGGGGTCCTCGAGGGAACATCGATGGCCGCCGAAGGGCTTGGTTCGGCGGCAGGAGCCGTGCTCATCGGCCAGGTCGGCGTCGGGTGGGCACTAGTCGTCGGCTCGCTCTTCGTCCTCGTCGTGCTGCTGGTCAACCGCCGCCCTCTCCAGGGGGCCGACGTTGGAGTGGTGGTCCCGATCGAGCACCTCCATCTATTGAGGTCGGCTCCGATGTTCGCCGCCCTGGGCCCTGCCGAGCTCGAGCGTCTCGCCAGGACTCTGGACCAGGAGTCGGTCGGCCCGGGCACTGCCGTCTGCGTGCAGGGAGAGCCGGGGAAGCGGTTCTATCTGGTGGAGCGGGGGACGGCCCGGGTGGTGCGTGACGGCCACGATGTCGCCTCGTTGGGCACCGGTGACTTCTTCGGGGAGATCGCGCTGCTGCGGGACATCCCGCGCACCGCGACGGTCGAGGCCGTCAGCGAGTTGGATCTCCTCTTCTTGGAAAGAGGGCCTTTTCTCGATGCCGTCAAGTCGACGAGATGCCAGATCGAGGCTGCCCGGATGGTCTCCCAGACCCGTTTGGACGAGCTGGGAATGTGAGCAGAGCTGTTCTCGTCTCGCGTCCACTCCGGGTCCGCCTAGCCTCGTCAAGATGAGTTACGGCTGGTGGAAGTTCATCCATCTCGCCGGTGTGGTCGGATTCGTCGCCGCTCATGGCACGTCGATGGCGGCGACGGTCATGTTGAGACGGTTCCGCGAGCCGCAACAGGTGGCCGGGATCCTCCAGCTCAGCGCGGCCACCGTCACCGCCTTCTACGTCTCGACGCTGGTGCTGTTGGCGGGAGGCATCGGTGCCGGCGTGGTAGGCCAGTGGTTCGACCAGGGATGGATCTGGGTGTCCCTCGGCCTTCTCATCGGGGTCGGGATCTTGATGTTCCCGATGGCCCGGAGCCACTTCCGGAGGATCCGCATGGTGCTCGAGCTCATGGAGACGGGGACTGCGGTCTCCGGTGACGATTTTGCCCGGGTGCTCAGCGCAGGCAGCCCGGCCCTGACCGCAGGCACGGGGTTCGTCGCGGTACTGCTAATCGTCTATTTGATGGTCCTGAAGCCGTTTTGAGCGCCTACCGGAGGATCCTGGTGGGTACAGACGGGTCGGCGACGTCGGCCTTGGCCGAGGACACCGCCGCCCGGCTCGCCAAACAGCTAGATGCGGAGCTCATCCTGCTCCACGTCGGGGATGCCGACGTCCTCGCCGGGGCGGCGGAACGGGCACGACAGGTCGGAGTCGAGGCCCGGACCGAGCAGCGCAGCGGCGACGTCCCCACCACGATCATGGACGCGGCCGCCGAGCTCCGCGCCGACCTGCTCGTGGTCGGCGACCGCGGGATCGGCCCGGCAGGTCGCATCGAATTCGGAGGCATCCCCGCCGAGGTGGCCCACAATTCACCGATCGACATCCTGATCGTGCGCACTGCCGACCCCGAGTCCCATCGGTTCCCCTACGCCAGGGTGCTCATCGCCACCGATGGCTCTCTCACCGCGCATCAGGCGGCCCGTCGCGGCAATGCCCTGGCCCAGGGTCTTGGCGCGCAGGTGTCTCTGATCTACGTCGGCGACGAGCTGATCGGTGACATCGTGCTCCGTGACGCCGCTTCCCGGCTCGGCGGGGACGGAATCGAGCGCGTGGTCCTGAAGGGCAACCCAAGCTCTCAGATCACCCGTGTAGCCGGCGACTATGACCTCTTGGTGGTGGGCAACAAGGGCATGACCGGGTCCAGGCGCTTCTTCCGGAAGGTCGTGCCCGACCAGGCGGCTCATGAGGCATCGTCTGACGTGCTCGTCGCCAAGACAGTGAGCCGCTCCTTCTTCGATCTGCGTCCCGGAGAGGGCGCCGTGGTCGATCTCGAGGGGGAGACGGTGGCGGCCTATCTCCACGACGATGGCACGTCCTATCTCCTCTCCGCCCGTTGTCAGCACATGGGATGCGTCGTCGACTGGAACAGCCGGGCACGGACCTGGGACTGCCCCTGTCATGGCTCTCGATACCAGTACGACGGCGCCGTCCTCAACGGGCCGACCACCAGGCCGTTACCGCCAATCGACACCTGAGGTCGGCGCGGCGATCTTCAGCCGGCTGTTCGCCGCGACTGGGCCCTGGTGGCGAGCCCGAGGATCACCGCGGCGGCGGCGACGATCCCCGAGTTGACCCAGAAGGCCCAGTGGTACCCATTGGAATCGGCCACCGCCCCGAGCACAGGCGGTCCGATGAGAAGACCCAGATCGCCCGCGGTGCGGAAGGCCCCCATCGCCAACCCACGTGACTGGGTCGAGCTGACTTCGGCCGCGTAGGCGGCCGGCGCTGGCCCACTCACCGCGTTGCCAAACCCGAAAACGAGGGATCCAACCACGAACAGCGCCGCGGTCGTGGCCGATCCGATGATGGCCAGGCTCGCGGCCACGATCCAGAGGCTGGGGACGATCACCCGGGCGCGTCCCCATCGATCTGCCGCCGTGGAGGCGGGGGGCAACAAGAGCAGGCTCATCAGGGCCATGGCACCTAGAAGCAAACCGATGGTGTCGACATCCATGGAGAAGGTCTCTGCCCCGGCCAGAGGGATGAGGGCCTGAGGGGAGGTGCCCCTGGTCAGGAACTGGGCGAAGCTGACGAAGGCGATGGCGATGAACGGGGCGGTCAGCAAGGATCGCATTCCGCGCTCCGTTTTCGGCTGCATTGGATGATGCTCGGAGTTGATATGACGCTCGGGCAGCGTTTCCGGCATGCGAAGGTAGGCGTAGATGGCGGCGGCCAAGGCGGCGGCGGCGACCACGAAGAATGGGGCGCGGAGACCGAACCTGGCCCCGACGAACCCACCAAGCCAGGGCCCGATAGCGACACCAAGGAGCAGCGCCGCCTGATTCACCGCCAGCAGCCGGGTCCGATTGCCCGGGGTGGCGATGTCGATCACGTAGGCCAGCGACCCGGTCATGTACATCGAGGAGCCCAGCCCGGCGATGAACCGCCACACGATCAGCGAGAGCAACCCGGTCGCCAGGCCAGACCCGATCATCCCCACCGCAACCACCGCCGGGCCGACCACGATCAGCAGCCGGCGTCCACGAGTGTCGGAGAGGGCGCCGAGCGGCACGTTGAAGAGAAGCCGAGCCAGGGCGAAGGCGCCCACCGCCGCCCCGGCGGCGGCGGCGCCGAATCCCAGCTCGACGGTGAACAGGGGGAGGACGGGACCGAGGATGCCCTGTCCCATCATCACCAGCATGGTCGAGATGGAGACGGCGACCACCTGCTCCTGGTTGCGGAGGCTCTGTCGGAGGGCGGTCAGGGGTCGCCGGCCGGTCATCCGGTCACCCGAGCGCGGAGTGGAGCCTGGCTTCGCTCAGGCAGGGTGGGCTTCGTCCCAGGAGACGATCGGGTTGCGCAATATCCCAACCCGCGCGATCTCGGCCTCGACCACATCACCGGGCCGGAGATAGAGGGACTGGGCATCCTCGCTGAAGCCGGCCACGCCGGACACGGTGCCGGTGGAGACGATGTCCCCGGGGGAGTAGCCCATGGGGGAGTAGTGGGAGAGGATCTCCTCGATGGTGACCGACATGTTGCCGGTGTTCGACTTCTGCCGGACGTCACCGTTCACACGAAGCTCGACATCGAGGGTGTGGGGGTCGCCCACTTCGTCGGGACTCACGATCCAGGGACCGACAGGGCAGAAGGTGTCGATGCCCTTGCACAGCGAGAAGACGCCCGATTTCATCTCCTCACGCTGGATGTCTCGGGCGGTGATGTCGTTGAACACCAGGTAACCGGCGATGTACTCACTGGCCTCCTCCGGGGAGAAGAACTTGCCGGCTTTGCCCACCACCACCGCCAGCTCGAGCTCATAGTCGAGCTCACTGGTCAGTTGATGGGGATAGACGATCGGGTCGTCGGGCCCGATGATGGCGTCGATGTTCTGGAAGAACACGATCCAGGGCAGCACCGGGTGGGACCAATTGACGCGGAGCGATTCCTCGTGATGCTCCCGGTAGTTGCCCGCGGTGTGGAAGAACTTCTTGGGGACGATAGGGGCCTGCAGTTTCACCTCGGAAAGCTGCAGTTCCCGACCGGTGGGCTTAGCTCCACCCCCCTGTTCGAAATAAGCCCGCATCGAGGGGACATCGAGCTCGACGATGGTCTCGCCCTCTTCGATCCGACCCACCCGACCATCGTCGAATGTGACCAGCTTCATGAAACCTCCTCATCGGGTGAAAGATTTGAGATTTGATCAAATTTAGCAGCCCTGTCGAATCAGGGGTCTCGACGGGCTGGGGCTAGCCGTGACGACCCGGTTGGGTCAGACGCTCTCCCCGGCCAGAGACTCCGACGCCTCCAGCTCGTGAAGGGCGGCAATGGCTGCCTCGAACGAGTTGGAGAGATGGGTCCGGAGCAATTCCTCTGCCCGGTCGGGGTCGCCGGCGGCAACCGCCTCGACGATGTGGCGATGCTCCTCTATGCGTTGTTCGGGGCTTCCCCGGAGAGGGAGGGAGAGACGGCGATAGCGCTCGGAGTTGTCCCACAGCATAGGGAGGAGGAGGAGCAGCCACTTCGACCCGGAGAGCTCGTATAGCGACATGTGGATGTCGCCGTGGAGATCTCGGGCGATGGGATCCCCGGCCAACGAGGCCTTGGCGTACCTGTCCACCATCTCGGTGATGCGAGTCCGGTCCTGATCGGTCATTCTCTCGCTGGCGAGTCGTACCGCCCTGCTCTCCAGATCGAGCCGGATCCGGTAGGTGTCGTCGAGGTCCAGGGCCGACATCGGGGAAACGAAGACCCCGCGATGGGGCGAGCGCTCGATGAGGCCCTTCTGCTCGAGAAAGCGGAGTGCCTCCCGGATGGGGACCGAGCTCATCTGCAACCGCTCGACGTACTCCTGGAGCCGAATGGGGGTGCCGGGGGGGATCTCGCCGGAGACAATGGCCTCACGCAACGCGGCGAGAGCTACGTCGGCGAGGGTCCTGGCACCGTCACCCGGCTTGAGGGCCATCAGATCCTTCTCCTTCCTCCACCGAGGAGATCGTGCGCCGACCGAGCGATCATAGGAGCAGCCTCCTCTCGCCGGCTGGCACCGGTCCCCTTCGACCGAATCAGGGGCTGTCTCCCGCTGCGGTGCCCATCGCGGAGACCATCGCGGTGAACTGCTCATTGGAGACGAGACCGCCGTTCCGGATGGCCACTTCCTTCACCTGCTCGAGGAGACGTGCCTGCTGATCCTCGGACACGGCGAGGCCGAGCTCGTCGGCCTTGATCTGGATGCTGGCGAGGCCACTCTTCTTGCCCAGGACCAGACCGCGGCGCGCTCCGACCAGAGTGGAGGAGTAGGGCTCGATGGCCGACGGGTCGTGGAATTGGGCGGCGACCGCCCCGCTCTCCCTGATGAAGAGGTTGTGGCCGGTCACTGGCTTCCAGGGGGCGAGGTCGTAACCGGAGAGTCGGCGCACCGTCTCTGCCACCTCGCCGATGTGCTCCAGCCGAAGCGAGGTCCGGGCCCCATAGATGGCCTCGATGGCGATGGCG
>JAICRU010000012.1 GCA_025937235.1 Acidimicrobiia bacterium | reverse complement strand
TCCTGGGGGGAATCACCGGTCTTGACGATCACCGGCCGACCTTCCTGATAGGTCTCGCCGAAGTAGACCCTGGGCTCCTCCAGCTCGAGAGCCGGCACCGCCGCCTCGGGCGGCACGTCACGTAGGAGGAAGTTGGGCTGGCCGTCGTCGGCCACCTGGTTGGCGACGTTCACCACGGCGCCGAACCCGTGCGTGTAGAGAAGCCGCTGGTTGAGCCAGTCCTCACGGGGCAGGTTCACCTCTTCCAGCTCACGCACCGACAGCATGACCTGGACCGGGATTCCCTCGTTCAGATAGCGATCGGTGTCGACGACCGAGAGCGTGTAATAGTTGCGCAGCTCCTGGAAGCTCTGGTAGGTGCGGGGCAGCACCGACGGATCCCAGAGACGCAAGTTGTCGATGGTGAGTCGGTTGGCCTCGATGTCGCCCGCCTCGAGGTCGTCGGAGGCAGGGAAGCCGCGGACCTCCACCTGGTCGAGCCCCCAGGCCGCCCGGGTGAAGGTGAGGCTGTTCTGGATGTAGGGGGTCTCCCGGGCCAGGGGCTGTGGGCTGACCTGGAGACGTTGGATGATCACCGGATAGATGGCCGCTGCAGCCACAGCCACCACCAGCCATGAGGCTGCGGCGACCAGGGCCAGGCTCCACCCCGGCCTGAAGATGTTGACGATGAACAGGATCGCCGCCATCACCGCGACAAGGATCAGCAACCGATATGCGGGGAGACGAGCGGTGACGTCGGTGAAACCCGGGCCGAAGAACTGGTCGGCCACCCGATCGGACAACAACAACTCGTACATGTCGAGGCGGTAGACCACCGCTCGCACCAGCGCGATCAGGGCGAGCATGATCGAGATGTGGGTCTTGGCCCGCCGGGTGGCGGTCAGCCTTCGCCCGCTGAGACGAAAGCCACCATTGAAGTAGTGGCCGACCAGCACCACCACGGTGGTCAGGACCAGTAGGTTGAAGACCCAGTCTGTGATGGTGCCCAGCAACGGAAGCCGGAAGATATAGAACCCGACATCGAGCCCGAAGATCGGGTCCACGGTGCCGAATTCCTTGGCGTTGATGAAGAGGAACACTTCGTCTCGCCAGGATGCGACGCTCAAGCCGAGCAGAACCGCGAGGCCACCGGTGATCCAGGCACGGATCTGGCGGATCCGGGGCTCCACCCACTCCCGGAAGCGCTCGATCATCTCCTCCTCTTCGGTCAGATCGAACGGCGCCCAGCGTGGGGACATTCGATCGACGAGACGCAGGCTCACCCAGATCACCAGGAAGGCGATGCCGATCCCCAAGGCGCCGAGTACAAGCGACATGCCCCACCGGCGCCGCCATACTTCCTCGAATCCGATCGAGCCCAGCCATAGATAGTCCGTCCACAGCGTGCCCAAGGCTGTGAAGAAGAGGTATATCGCGGCGACGATGATCAGGATGAGCGTGATCGGCCGTCTTCGATCCGCCCGATAGTCGGTCGGGACCCTTGTGAACATTGGCGATGAGGCTAATGCCTGCCAGGTTCTTGATTTCGAGGGCCGACTAGGTCTGGGCTCCGACCAGGACCAGGGTGCACTCACAGCCCGCATGAATCGGGGGCAGATGTGTCTCGGGCTCGGAGGCAGCGTTGCGGCAAGCGCTGCACGGTGTGCCACTGGCAACCCATTCCAAACCGTCGGTCTCGCCGACCGAGTCGGCAAGGCCACGGTGGTAGCCGGTCATAGCCAGTTGGCGCACGCGACGCTCGACCTCATCGGTTCGCCATCCACGGAACACGCGGGAGACGGCTGTCTGTCTCGCCCGGAGCCCCTCCCCGGCATCGACCAAGGCAAGGGACACGGCTCCCGCCAGGTCCTCTGCGAACTCATCGGCTGCATTGGACGTTGGAGTGTCCCCTCGCTCCAACTTCTCCCCGGTCATCTCCTCGGCGGCGAAATGCCCCGCGGCGTAGCTCTCCGCCCACAGGCCCTTTAGGTCGGCCTGCATCATCTCGGCCAAGACCTGACTCTCCGGCTGCCAGGAGTCGTCGATTCGGAGACTGTCCAGGGCCACGTTCTGGGCATCGGTCACGGCCTTCTTCACGCCTCGAAGGGCACGGTTGGTGATGGGGAGTAGCCGGGAATCTCGCATCTCCAGATGCTCGCTGCGGGCGACCGGCTGAGCCGCAGGCCCTAGGGAGGCGGCCGGAGCCGTCGCAGCTTCTTCTTCGGCTGGCTCCGCCGTGCGGTGGACGGTGATCACAGGCCGCGAAGACCCCCGCAACGAGGCGAACAGGGCTCCCACATCGTCGGCCTGAGACTCTTCTTCCTCCACCACCGGCGGCTCGGCCAGGTCCTGCTCCTCCGTCCCGGTTGGCTGCTCCATGTCCGGCTCACCCGGAGCCGGCTCCGGCACGACGACGGGCTCGGGCTCGGGGACATGGCGGGGCTCATCGATCATTGGAGGGGGATACCGATCGACCGGGGCCGCCTCGTCGATCTCGTCGATGTCGGGCTGGGAGCGGGCCCGAGACTCAAGGACACCAGGGTCTCGCTCGACGGGAGCGATCACTCGCACTGTTTCCCCCAGCTCCCATTCCACCTCGCCCGGATCCACCCGGGCCGGCACCACCCTGACACTCGTCGTCTCCTGGGAGAGCTCGAGGTCCTCCCGGCGCTCTTCCAAGGTCCCCTCGAGACGACTGAGGGTCGACCGCACAGTCTCCAGCTCCAGCATCAGCTCCTCGCGGCGCTCTTCGAGGGCCCTTGTCCGCTCCTGGGCGCTCTCTGCCTGCCGGTAGGCCTGTTCGATCAGATCGTCGTGCCGCTTCTTGGCTTCCGATGCAAGCTTCTCAGCGTCCATCATCGCCGACCGCAGGACATCCTCGGCCTCACGCCGTGCCGTGGACGTGAGACGATGCGCCTCTCTCTCCGCCTCCCCCATCACGGACAGGACATCCTGCTCGGCCTCGCCCCGGATGCGGCGTGCCTCGGCCGACGCCTGGTTGAGCAGTTCGGTCCCAGTGGCCCAGGCGTCGCCACGCAGCGCCTCGGCGTCACTGCGCGCCGATTTCCGCATGACCTCGACCTCACTCATGGCCTCGGATCGCCATCGGGCCGCATCGAGGGCGGCGTTCTCCCTCATCGAGCCTGCGGCTTGCTTGGCAGTGGTCAGAATGGCCGCCACTTCGCGGCCGAGGCTCTCGAACTCCGATTCGAGGTCTCTGTCGGCGAACTCGCCGACCTTGGCGGCGAGACGCTGCCGATCCGACTCGAGTTGCTCCATCGTGGCTGCGATCCTCTGGAGAAACGCGGACACCTCGTCCGGATCCAGCCCACGTCGAACGGTTCGGAACCCGACCGCCCTGATCTGCTCGGGGTTGAGCTCAGCAGCCATCGGCCCTAGAAGATACCGACCGGGCCGGATTCCGACCGGGTTTGGCACATTCGACGATCAGGCCTCTTCAAGCTGATCCAAGAAGTCGATGGCGTCCTGGATGGTCGTCACAGGCACGATCTCGATGGATTCGCGCGGTGCGGTAAGGGCGGATTCGTAGTTGCCCTCCGGCACAAGAACGTACTCCGCGCCGGCGGCCTCCGCCCCCACCACCTTTTGGCGAATGCCCCCAATCGCGCCCACCGTGCCGTCATAGGCGATGGTTCCTGTGCCGGCCACGATGTGCCCCTTCGTCATCTCGCCGGGGGTCAGGATGTCGATGATCGCCAAGGCGTGCATCATCCCCGCCGACGGCCCACCCACGTCTCCTGCCTCGATGGAGACCGGGAAAGGTGGCTCACTGAGCTCGCCCACGGTGATACCGATCATGGCCCCTCCTTCCGGGTCATCCCGCTCGGCTAGCTCGATCTCGAGAGTCTGGGCCGTCCCGTCCCTGGTCACACCCAGGTCGACCAGCTCTCCCGGCTGGAATCCCTCGAGGGCGTCGGTCAGATCGGTGCTCCGCACGATCTCGACACCATTCAGGGAGTCGACCGAGTCCCCGATTCGGAGGACTTTGGCGGCAGGCTTGTCGGGCACGAGATCCGTGACCAACACGTCGGTCGGGATCATGTCGTAACCGAGATGCTCGAGGGCGACGGTGATGGCCCGGGTCTCCGAGTCGTCCATCTGCTGGAGCACACGCTTGCGATAGTCCTCGTCGCTCTCATCCGGCGGGCGATATGCCTCCCTGGGCACCAGGTCGATGCTTGGGTCCACGCCTGCGATCATCGCTTCGAAGATGTTCACGTCCTGGCTCACCACCGTGAGCATGAGCAGCTCGCCGTCAGGGGGATACACCTCGACCTCACTGGCATCCACTGCGTCGGCGGCGTCGGAGACCGGCCCGGAGGAGAACGCGAGATAGGGCAGTTCCAGATTCCAAACCGCCAGGATCAGGGCGCCCATTACCAATAGTGCCCCCACCAGGAACAGGGGCCAATGCGTTCCGCGTTTGTCCTGGGCTTCCACGATGAAAGGGTAACGGTGGCCTGCGAGCGACAGCCTGAGGCCTTTAAGGTGGCAGAGGCTGCGTTTCGAGGAGATAAAGATGACATCGGCAGTTCTCTCTCAGCGGGTGATCCCTAGATCCCGGACCAGCTCGGTCCTGCTCGTAATCGGCGCCGCCGCCCTGACCGCCCTCGCCGCCCAGTGGAAGATCAATCTCCCCTTCACTCCCGTCCCGATCACCGGTCAGACATTCGCCGTCCTTCTCACCGGCGCCGCCCTCGGCGCTGCCCTGGGAGCGGCGGGACAAGGGGTATACGTTGCGGCCGGTGCCCTGGGTCTTCCTGTCTATTCCGGAGGTGCGTCGGGGTGGGACACTGCAAGCGCAGCAGGCACCAGCGGGTACCTGATCGGCTTCATCGTGGCTGCAGGGCTCGTCGGGCACCTGGCCGAACGTCGCCAGGATCGCACGTTTCCCACGATGTTCACCGCGTTCATCGCTGGTTCATTCATCATCTACGCCTTCGGTGTCGCCGGGCTGATGATCCTGCTCGACATGACCCTTTCCGAGGCGGTCCTCGCCGGGGTCGTCCCCTTCATCCTCGGCGACATCATCAAGGCCACCGCCGCCGGCCTCCTGCTCCCTGCCGCCTGGAAGATGGTCGGGGAGTATCCGCGGCCCTAAGCCGCCTTCGGCGGTAACGCCTCCGTAACGCCGGCGGGCATGATCGGCACCATGCACCAAACGGGACGGGGCGTCATAGACCATCCGGCGGGCCGGCGGCTTTCGGCTGCCGCCCTGCTGGTGGTGTCGTGCTCCCTCGCCCTCATGTTCCTCACCTATCCGACCTGGGACGAACCCCTGGCCAGGTTGGGGTACCGGCCCGTCGCCACGCTGACCACGAGCGTGGTCGGGCTCTCATTCTCGCTCGCCGGCTGGATCATCCGCAGAAGTGGCTCCAACCCCGTGAGCTGGATCCTCCATGCCATCGGCGCCTGCTTCGCCTTCACCTGGGTCGGAGAGATCCTTCACCCCGACCTGGTTGCGGGCGAGCCGGGGGTTATCAGGACCCTGGGCTCGGTCTGGCTCGGCTTCAGCTGGTTCCCCGCCCTGATCCTCATGACGGTGGTCTTGCCTCTCATCTTCCCGACCGGCCGTGTCCGACGGGGATGGGGCTGGGTTCTCGTACTGGAGTCGGTGCTCTCCTCTTTGGATTTATCGCAGCCGGCATCGAAGCGTTGACCGGCCCTTTCGAAGAGGTGTTCGCCGAAGGCTCCCCTTATTACCTTGGCCTGACCTCCTTGCTCGTGCTGGGCGCGGCCGGGGCCTTGGCTTCGACCGTGGCCAGATACCGAAAGGCGGACATCGTGGAGCGTCTCCAGATCAAGTGGGTGGCGCTTTCCCTGGCTCTGGTCTGCGTGATCGTGGCCGCTACCATCGGCGCCGCAGCCCTTGGGACGTGGAGGGACGAAGCGGCACAATGGGCTCCCTTTGTCTCGGTTCTGTTGTTCTCCTCGATTCCCGGCACCATCGCCTTGGCCATCAACCGCTATCAGCTGTATGCGATCGACCGCATCGTCAGCCGTACCTTCACCTATGCCCTGTTGATCGGGGCTCTGGCCGTCGTTTACACAATCGGGGTCATCGCGATCCAGCTGATGGTCCCGGCCTCGGACGACCTGGCCGTGGCCGCGGCGACCTTGGCCTCGGCAGCAGTGTTCGCTCCGTTGCGGATGCGCGTGCAGCGGTGGATGGATCGCAGATTCAACCGGACGAGCTTCGACGTGGAACGGGAGGTAGAAGCATTCTCGCACCGGATGACGGCCATCACCGACGCCGCGGTGCTCGAGTCGGATCTGCGGGAGACACTGGCACGCACGCTTCAGCCTGCGTCGCTGAGTGTCTGGTTTCGAGGGTGACGACGCACTCACCCGACCCGCAGCTGAATCCTCTACGCGAATCGGAGAATTCGAATCGGGTCAGACGGTCTCCACTTCCTCCCCCAGGTAGGCCTTGACCACATTGGGGTTGTGTTGAACCGATTGGGGGGTCCCTTCGGCGATGGGCTTGCCGAAGTCGACGACGAGGATGCGATCGGCGATGTCCATGACCAGGCCCATGTCGTGCTCGACCAGGAGGACGGCGATGCCGAGCTCATCCTGGACGTCGAGGATGAACCTGGCCATGTCTTCGGTCTCCTCCAGGTTCATCCCCGCCACCGGCTCGTCGAGCATGAGGAGCTCGGGGTCCATCGCCAGCGCCCGGCCCAGCTCGACCCGCTTCTGGATCCCATACGGCAGGAGACCGACCGGGTACTTACGCCACTGCTCGATCTCGAGGAAGTCGATGATGTCCTCGACGATCTCCCGATTCTCGATCTCCTCGCGCTTCGCCTTCCCCAGCCAGACGCTGCCGGCGAGCCATGAGGTGCGCATCCGGACGTGGCGCCCGGTGAGGAGGTTCTCGATCACCGTCATGTGGGGGAACAGGGCGATGTTCTGGAAGGTGCGGGCGATTCCCCGTTCGGCGGTCTGATTCGGCTTGAGCCCCATGAGGCTCTCCCCCTTCCAGCGCACGTCACCCTGCTGCGGCTCGTACACCTGGTTGACGACGTTGAAGAGAGAGGTCTTCCCGGCCCCGTTGGGGCCGATGATGGCGAACAACTCCCCGTCGTCGACGTGGAAGGACACACCGGCGATGGCCTTGACCCCCTTGAATGCAAGATGGACGTCCTTCACCTCGAGGAGGTGCTCGTAGCTCTTCGGGCCCGATCTCTCTGCCCGGCGCTGCAGCAACTTGCCGCTCATTTTGATTGCCGGCCGACCTTGGCCGACAGGCTCGTCGAATCAGACGCCAACCGGGGCCGGGGACCACTGGACCGGTCCGCACGCGAGGCGGCGATATCGGCCAAACAGACGCTGGTCGGCCGGGGCTGCCGCTCCCACACTGGCTCGGACACGAGAATCACGACAACCACCGCTTTCGTCGTTTGTAGTGCTTCACATCCCGGAACGACTTCTGTTCACCGGTGGCGTGAAGACCGAGATAGAACTCCTTCACGTCCTCGTCCTTCAGCAACTTCGCCGGGTCACCGTCCATCACCACCTTCCCGGTCTCCATGATGTAGCCATAGTCGGCGATGGACAGGGCCATCTTGGCGTTCTGCTCGATGAGAAGCACCGAGGTGCCCTGCTGATTGATCTCGACGATGATGTCCCGCACCTCCTGCACGAGGAGTGGGGCCAGACCCAGCGATGGCTCGTCGAGGATGAGCAACTTGGGGTCCTGCATGAGGGCACGACCGATGGCCAGCATCTGCTGTTCACCCCCGGACAAGTAACCGGCGGTTGCCTGACGTCGATCGGCCAGCCTGGGAAACAGCGTCATCACCCGCTCCCGCGCCTCCTTGACCCGCTCTCCGTCACGGTTGGTGTGGGCGCCGGCCCGCAGATTTTCCTCCACCGTCATCTCGACGAATACCCGGCGGCCCTCCATCACCTGGCTTATCCCACGCCGCACCCGGGTGGAGGGATCTTCCTCCGTGATCGTTGCACCGTCGAAACTGATCTCCCCCTTGGTCACCTCGCCTTCGTGAATGTCGAGCAGCCCGGTGATCGCTCGCAACGTGGTCGTCTTCCCGGCGCCATCGGTGCCCAGCAGGGCGACGATCTTGCCGTCGGGCACCTCGAGCGACACGCCGCGGAGCACCAGCACGACGTCGTTGTAGACGACCTCCAGGTTCTCGACTGCTAGCAATCCGATCCTCTCATCGAAGCGTTGTGGGCGGCCCGAGGCCGCCCACAACGATCAATCGAATCAGCCCGCCTCGAGGGCGAAGCAGGCAGCGTCGAACTGGTACGCCTCAGCCGTCGGCGAGGTGTAGTCGGACTCGATCAGCGTGGCGCCGGTCGACGTGCCTCCAGCCAGCCCTTCGAGGTCGGGCCGGGAGATGAACTGCAGCCTCTGCAGCCTGTCGTTGGCCTCACCGACGTAGGTCTCGTCAGGAGCGAGCCCGTCGAAGGTCACCGACTCCAGGCTCTTCGCCGCAGCGAGCACGCCCGCCTGGGTCATGTCGCCCGCCTCGTAGGCAGCGAGCAGCGCCTCGTGCATGATCTTGGCCTCGATCACGCCCTCGGCGTAGTAGTCGAGTGGCGGAGCGCCGGCGGCCTCGACGAGGTCGCGAACCATCTGGTTTCCTGGCGAATCCGCCGCCCATGGGGCGTAGTACTGGGAGATGTAGAAGTCGTTGGCCAGTGGCTCGGCGATCGGAGAGTCCGGCCCGATCAGGGCGGGGTTCCACGAAGGACCGGCCCCGGACCAGAGCGCCCCGGAGAAGCCTGCCGCCAGCGCCTGCCCGTAGACGCCGCCGAACGAGGTCGGGTCGGTCGTGACCCAGACCAGCTCAGCACCCGAGCCGGCGATGCCATTGGCGGCCTCGGCCAGGGTGGCCGGGTCGGTGGCGACGATGGTGCCGGTGCCGTCGTAGACGACCTCGAGACCGAGAGCCTCGGCGACCAGGACCGCACCCGCATTCGAATCCTGCCCGTAGTCCCCGGGACTGGAGGCAATGGCGATGGTGGTCGCATCGGGAGCCTGAGTGGTCAGGTACTCGATCATGTTCATCGCCTCGATGCAATAGGGCACACCGTGCGGCACGAGGTTGGCGTTGATCGCCGGGTCGGACCAGCCCGAGTACCAGGTGAGGGGGATGGCCAGGATCCCGTCCGCCTGGAGCGACGAGTTGATCGCGACCGTGTGTGGCGACCCTGTGGAGTGGCCAAAGGCGACGACCTGTGACTTGAGCTCCTCGTAGAGCTGGACATGGGTGTCCACCACATAACCGGTGTCCCGGACCTCGAGCTGGACATTCAGGCCATTGATCCCACCGGCCTCGTTGACCGATGCCCAGTAGAGATCGTGACCGGTGTTGATCACCTGCACCAAAGGCGAGAAGGGCCCGCTCAGATCGGACAAGAGCCCGATCGTTATCGTCCCCGCCTCCAGGTCGACGCCAACGTCGGTGGCGATCTCAGCCGCCGGTTCCTCCTCCGCCGCAGCCGTGGTCGTCGGCTCCTCCTCCGCCGCAGCCGTGGTTGTCGCCTCCTCCTCCGCGGCAGCGGTGGTGGTCGTATCGCCACCCTCACCGCCGCCACAGGCGGCGAGCACCAGGCCGAGGACCAGGAAAAGGGCCAGCCACTTGGGCTTGTTTCTCATTCCGTTCCTTCCTCCTCTGTTTTGCTTCGAGGGCAAAGCCCTCGTCTGACCGCTCAATAGGTGAACGGCCAACCCTTCCAATAGTTACGAATGCGGAGCCAGATCCCGTACAGCCCGAGCGGCTCGAAGATGAGAAAGCCGATGATCAGCAGACCGTATATGACGAGGTTGAGTTGTGCCACGGACAGCCCCGGCCCGATGCCTGCGAATGTGTTCACCAGGCCGAAGTCGTTGGGCGTTGTGGCCACGAACACATTCGCGATCGCAGAGCCGAACCCCTCTCCCAGTGCCACCGACTGGAGCCATTGGGTGAAGTCCCCGACCAGACGCGGCAACAGCACGACGAAGGCCGAGCCGAGGATGGCGCCAGTAACCGTGCCGGCCCCGCCGATGAGGATGATGGCGATGAACTGGACGGAGAGGAACAGGTCCCATCGCTCCGGGATGACACGGACCACGAACGAGGCGAGCAAGGCCCCCGAGATCCCGGCGAAGAAGGAGGAGATCCCGAAGGCGAGCAGCTTGTAGCCGAATTCATCCACGCCCATTATCTCGGCAGCGATGTCCCGGTCCCGGATCGACATGAACGCTCGTCCCACCCTCGTTCGCTGCAGGTTCTTGGCGAGCAGCGTGAACACGACTGCGATGGTGACCAACAGGAAGAAGGACTTGGCCAGGCCCGATACCTCCACGCCGAACCATGTACCGGGCGTGGTGAAGTCGATCAGTGGCTCCTCCTCCTTCCAGAGCCGGAACTGGAGCGGCGGGAAGTCTCTCCCGACTTGTGCCCCTCCACTGAGCGAATCCCAGTTGCGGAACACATAGTCACCGATGAAGACCAGGCCGAGGGTAACGATGGCCAGGTAGAGACCACGAACGCGAACCGCCGTGGGCCCCACCGCAACCCCGATCAGGGCGGCGACGATCCCGGCTGCCGGCAGCCAGATCCAGATGGGCAGCCCGAGGCCGAGGAGCGGCGCATCTTCCGGGCCGCCCAGCCAGACCGCGGTGTAGGCCCCCACCCCCATGAAGAACGCATGTCCGAGCGAGACCTGGCCGGCCAGACCGGTCAACAGGTTCAATCCGAGGGCGCCGACGACGAAGATCGCGGTCGTCGACAGGAGACGGAGCCAATCGTCGGATCCGAGGAAGTCCAACCCCGGGATGACCTGGAAGGGGATGGTGGCGACCACCAGCAGGAGCAGGCCGAGCATCACCTTCTTGGTGGTCGTGTTGAGGAGGGCCTGGTCGGCCTGGTAGCTGGTGTAGAGGAGTGGTCGTCCCCTCATACCCGTCGAATCTCCGGCGTTCCCAACAAGCCATAGGGCCGGATCAACAGCACCACCATCATCAGGAGATATCCGACGATGCCGGGAAAGCCGTTGCCGAGGAAATCGAAGGTGAGATAGGTGTTGGCGGCAGACTCGGCGATCCCCACTGCGAAGCCGCCCACCACCGCGCCCGGAATGGAATCCAGACCGCCGATGATCACCGCAGGAAAGGCGCGAAAGGCGATGAATGCTGTTGCCTGGTCGACCCCGGTGGCTCTTCGGGGGAAGATCGAATAGAAGAGGCCGGCCACCCCTGCGAGGAATGCGGCGATCGCCCAGGCCACGGAGAAGATCCGGCCCACGTTCACCCCCTGGGCGCGCGCCGTCTCCTGATCGAAG
Organism: Acidimicrobiia bacterium; assembly: GCA_025937235.1. GTDB lineage: Bacteria > Actinomycetota > Acidimicrobiia > Spongiisociales > ZC4RG35 > JARDZU01. The sequence goes on along the minus strand of JAICRU010000012.1, from coordinate 39,409 downwards.
GCAGTGGCGCGCATCGCCACGCCGGTCCGCGACCGCAGGAAGAAGGCGATTGCCCCCAGCAGGATGATCGTGACCAGGATCTGGATCACCTCTGACCAGGCGATGCGGACCCATCCGAGGTCGACGACCGCAAGCCCCCAAGGGGCACCCAGCGGCCGCGGTTGCGTCCCGATCCAGTCGTTGGTGATCGTCCGCACGACGATGTCGACGCCGAGAGTCACGATCGCCACGGCGAAGAGTGCCTCGCCCACCATCGGGCGCAGGAACACACGCTCGAGGAGGATACCGAACAGGGCGGCAGCGACCAGGGCGGTCAGGACGTTCACGGTCCATTGCGCCCATTCGGGAAGAAACGTGAGATACCGGCCGGGGAAGTCGAGAACGGTGGCGAAGGCCGCGATCAGGAAGGCCCCCAGCCCGGTCAGGGCGCCATGGGCGAAGTTGATCACCGATGTGGACTTGAAGATGATGACGAAACCCATGGCGAGCAGGGCATAGATCGCCCCGAAGCTGATCCCGTCCACGATCATCTGGGCAAATGCATTGCCATCCGCGGTCGCCTGTGCCAGAACGACGAGACCGCTGGTCACGACCGATACATATCCTCGATCAGGTCACCGAACATCGAGCTCATCGAGGTGCGCTTCAACTTCTGGGTCGCGGTGAGCTCACCATCCTCGTGGTCGAGCTCTTTCGGGATGAGGCGGAACTTCCTGATGTTCTCCAGATGAGAGGTCTTTTCGTTCACCTCGTCGACGACGCCCTGGATCAGCTCGATGACCTGGGGCTTGGTGGTCAAATCCCGATAGGTGGTGTAAGGGATCTGCCGCCGGGTCGCCCAATCACCCACGACGTCCGATTCGATGGCGATCAAAGCCGTGAGGTACTTGCGGCCGTCCCCTATGACCATCGCCTCTTTGATATAGGGGGAGACCTTCAGCGAGTTCTCGATCTCCGACGGCGAGACGTTCTTCCCGCCCGACGTGATGATGATGTCCTTGATCCGGTCGACGATCTTGACGTGGGTGCCATCTACCCAGACACCGACATCACCGGTCCTGAGCCAGCCGTCTTCGGTGAACGCCTCGGCGGTCTTGTCCGGCTTGTTCCAATACCCCTTGAAGGTCCCCGGGTGCCTGGTCTGGATCTCACCAGTCGCCTCGTCGATGCGTAGCTCCGTACCCTGATACGGCATGCCGACCGTCCCCACCTTGTTGGCTCCGGGGTAGTTGGTCGTGGCCACGGCCGAGTTCTCGGTCATCCCGTAGAGCTCGAACAAGGGGATGCCCATGCCCAGGAAGTCGCGCAGGACCTCAGGGGCGATGGGAGCGGCGCCACTCGTCGCATAACGCACCCGGCGCAGACCGATCCGCTCCTTGAGGGGGCGGAAGATGATCGGGTACCCAATTGCGTAGACGATCCGGCTAGCGACCGTGTGCTCACCGTCGTTGGCGACGCGAACATCTCCGATGTACCGGGCCATCTTCATGCCAGTGCCGAACCAGAATCTCTTGAACCAGGTTGCGTCACGGCCCTTGATTGCGATCGAGGCGTGGATCCGCTCCCAGATGCGGGGCACTGCGAAGAAGATGGTGGGTTGTATCTCCCTCAGGTTCTGCTGCACCGTCTCGATCGACTCGGCGAAGTTGAGACACGGCCCTCGGGAGACAGAGGACCACGTGGAGAAGATCCGTTCGGCGACGTGGCAGAGCGGGAGATAGGTGAGGATCATGTCGTCGGGCCCGAGGGGCTTTCGGTCCGGCGTTCGATCCTCGTTGGCGATCAGGACCTCGGCGTTGAAGGCGAAGTTGGCGTTGGTCAGCATCGCCCCCTTCGGTGGGCCGGTGGTCCCCGACGTGTAGACCAGGGTGATGACATCATCGCCCGTGGCCTGGGCCATGATCTGCTCCACCAGCCCCGGGTTGGCATCCCGATGGCCGCGGCCCAGCTCGAGGAATTCATCCCACGAGATGAATCGGTCGTCATCCCGCCACTTCCTGAAACCTCGAGGCTCGATGTGGATGATCTTGCGGAGCTCGGGCAGAGACCCGATGACGGCCATGACCTTGTCCGCCTGCTCCTGGTCCTCGGCGAGATGGACCACGGCACCGGAATCGGAGAGGAGATACTCGACCTCTGCCGGGGGGTTGGTCGGATAGAGGCCCACGGTGATGGCCCGCACTGCCACGGTCGCCATGTCCAGGATCAACCACTCAGGGCGATCCTCGGAATGGATCGATACCCGGTCGCCTTCGTAGACCCCGAGCGCGAGCAGGCCGTGTGCCGCATCCTGGACCGTCTCCCAGTAATCCGACCAGGTGATCTCCTGCCAGATCCCGAAGTCCTTCTCCCGCATCGCCACCAGATCGGGGTGGTTGGCGGCCCACTGCCTGACATAGGCCGGTGGCGTCATGAAGCCGACATCAGCCGTCGGCGCGTCGGCTCGCTCCAGAACGGTCGTCATCCTGTGTCCTCCTCAGAACGCGCCCGGACAATATCGGCTGCCACCGAACTTTGCTGGTTCGATCAAATTCTGGCCTACCGATGAAGCCCGGGGGGTCGGGAGCCGCCGAGCAAGACCGATGACCCGGGCCCTCAAGCTCAGGAGCCCGGGCTCCACTCCGAGCCACCCGGCCAGTGCTCCTTCTTCCAGATCGGGGCCCGGCTCTTGAGCTCGTCGATGATGAAACGTGCGGCAGCGAAAGCGTCGTCCCGATGAGCGGTCGACACCACGACTGCTACCGATGTCTCGCCCAGGTTCACCGTGCCGGAGCGGTGCTCCACGACAGCGCCGAGAATCGGCCATCGGCGGGCAGCGTCGTCGATGATCTCCGTTATCTTGGGCTCGACCAGCTCGGCGAAGACTTCGTACTCCAGATGGCTGACCTGAGTGTGGGCGGCGGAGTGGTCACGAACCGTGCCCAGGAACACCACCGTGGCCCCCGAGTCGGGCCGGGCCACCTCACCGACCAGTGGTGCGACATCGATCGGATCGTGTCCGACCGTGACCCTGATCTGTTGACGGGCGGCGTCCATAGAATCCGAAGCCTATGACAGACATCGGCCCACCCGGGCCGCAGGTCCGCGATGAGCCGGAGGAGCCGGCTGAGGGGTTCGAAGACGTCCCGGTGCCGGAACCATCTCGTCGACGCTCCCGTCCCGACTCGTGGACCGTTGTCATGGGCATCATCGGGGGCGCCTTGCTCGGGACCGGGCTGACCCTGGCCATCCTCGGCTTCACAGGTGTCTTCGAGGAGCCAGAGCCCCCGCCGGTGCCGACCAATCCCCCACCGCCGACACTGACCGTGCCACCACCGACTTCGACTCCGGCCCCGGTGGTGATCGAAAGCGGAAACGTGACCGACGTGGCGGCCAGGGCGATCCCCAGCATCATCGCCGTGGAGACCACAGGACTTCTTGGAGACGGCGGAGGGAGTGGGGTCGTCTACAGCGACGACGGCTACATCATCACCAACCATCACGTGGTGAGCGGGGCCAACGATCTCACCGTGGTCTTCTCCGACGGGGGCCGCTGGCAGAGTGATCTCATCGGGTCGGACGAATTGACCGATCTCGCCGTGATCCGGGTGTCCCGGGGCGACCTGACCCCTATCGATATCGGCTCCTCGAACAGCCTCACCATCGGGGAGCGGGCAGTGGCGGTGGGCAACCCACTCGCCTTGGAGGGCGGGCCCTCGGTGACCTACGGAATCGTGAGTGCCCTGAATCGATCTCTGGGCGTCGAGTCGGGTGAGGTGTTGTACGGGATGATCCAGACCGACGCGCCCATCACCAGAGGGTCCTCCGGGGGAGCACTGCTCGACAGCACTGCCCGTCTGGTGGGCATCACCACCGCCATCGCGGTGTCCGATGTCGGCGCCGAGGGCCTTGGTTTCGCCATCCCGATCGACATGGCGCTCGGAGTCGCCAACGACTTGATCGAAACCGGCGTCGTCCACCACGCCCAACTGGGCATCCAGGGGGAAACGGCATTGGCCGAGGCCGATGGAGCGGAGTACCCGGTCGGGGTCAGGGTAACGAGCGTGAGCCCGGGATCGGCATTCGAGGTGGCCGGGGGCAGAGCGAGCGATGTCATAACCGCCATCGACGATGCTCCCATCAACTCGATGGAGACGCTGCTCACGGAGCTGCGGACGCGGCGAGCCGGAGAGGCAGTCTCGATGGCGGTTACCCGGTCTTCCGCCCCCGCCGACCTGACCGTCGTCCTGGATGAGCGAACGTGAGCGACGACCTCTTCTCCAAGCTCTTCGAGCTCTTCGACCAGCCCGGGCCGATCAACTGGAAGCTGGCGGCCGAGGTGGCCCGTCACCTCTCGGGCGACACGGAGCCCGTAGAGCCATGGGCCGCCGAGGAGTTCCGGGAGCTTGCCCGGCTCGCCGAGTACCGGATCGAGCAAATCGCCCCCTTCCGCGTCGTGCCGGCGCCGGATGTGCTCCCTCTCGATGCGCGGGGATGGGCAGAGCGCAACCTGGAGACCTATGGATCGCTCGTCGAGCCGTTCGCCTCCTCGGTCACCGCAGAAGGGCCGGCCGCCCCGTTCATGGCACAGCTGGCCCCGGCGATCATCGGCCTGCAGGTCGGATCGCTGGTCGGTTCCCTGTCGACCTGGGTCGTCGCCTCCTTCGATGCGGGACTTCCACAGGAGCATCCGGGGCCGATCAGCATCGTCGTGCCCAACATCGAATCCCTCGGCCACGGCGGAGAGGTAGATGACAAGGAGCTACGTCTGTGGATCGTCGCCAACGAGGTGGCCTTCAGGGCGGTTTCCCAGCTCCCGTGGATCCACGACCACGTGCATCACCTGTCGACGGCGTATGCGGACGCGGTTCGGATCGACCCCACCCTGCTCGGAGGGCTGGTGACCGGGGGCTCGGACCCGGCTGACATCGAGCGTGCCATAGAGGAGGCAGGAGGACTGGAGAGCCTCATCGGCGGAGAGGAGGCCGAAGCCCCGCGCCTCGAGCTCGAGGCTTTCCTAGGCGCAATCACCGGGTGCGCCCGGCTGCTGGCGAGACGTGCGGTCGGTGAGCTGGCCCCGGGATTCGATACGCTGTCGGCCCTTCGTGATGAGTCGCGCGAGGCAACCGAGGCGGCGCCAACCATCGGAGTCGGATCGGTGCCCCCCGAGGCGACACGGCTCGGCGACGCGTTCAATCAGGAGGTGGAGCGACGCTACGGGGAAGATGCTCTGGAAACCCTCTGGTCCGATCCCACCCGGATGCCGAGCGCTGCCGAGCTTCGGGACCCCACTGCTTGGGCAGCGCGGGTTCTCCTCGACGGGTGGAGCTGACAGAAGGACAAGTGATGCCACTTGCCATCGGCACCCCGGCGCCCGATTTCAGGCTGACGAGTCAGACCCGGGACGAGATCGCGCTGGAGGACTTGAAGGGGAAGACATCGATGATCGTCTTCATGCCCTATCCGCATACCCCCACCTGCGAATCAGAGACTTGTGAGATCCGTGACAACTGGGACTCGTTGAAACGTCTGGATGCCAACGTGATCATGATCACCACCCACGCCATACCAACCAACCGTGACTGGGCCGAGCAGCTTGGTGTTGGATTCCCCATCCTGTCCGACTACTGGCCACACGGCGCGGTGTCACGGGCCTACGACACCTTCGACGAGAAGTTCGGTTACGCCAAGCGGACCACGTACATCCTCGATCCATTGAGTGTGATCCGGGACGTCGTCGCCAGCGAGGCGCTGCGTGAGGCGAGACCGTTCTCCGCCTACCTGCCCGCCTTGGCATCGGCCGGCGCTTGGGCCCCCAATCGCTGACGCTCCAGCCCTGACCAGGACGAACCGTGTAGACATCGGCTCCTTGTCGACCCGGTCAACAACGTAGCCACCATGATCCCTGGTCGTCCGCGAAGATCACGACGATGAGCAGAGGCGAGCTCGAGCCCTACCCGGACGGCCCGCAGTGGTCACTGACCACCCGGCGCATCGTCGTGATCGTGGTTTCAGTGGTCACCTTCCTCGTCGTCCTCTTCGTGCTGAGTGGCCTGCTCACCCAACTCGTGCTGGCCTCTCTCCTGGCCTTCTTGCTCCAGCCCTTGATCGACTGGCTCCACGAGCGACTGAATTGGCCTCGCTGGCTCGGGATCCTCCTCGTCTACCTGCTCATCGCAGGGGCCACCTACTTTGTCATCCTGATCGGCCCCATCCTCCTGGTCGACTCGCTGGATCAGATCGACCTGGCCGCGATCTCTGCCAACCTCGATCAGTGGCTGGCCAACGTTGCCGAGAATCTCTCCACGGTGACGATCCTGGGGACGACGGTGGATCTGAGCCCCGTGATCGACGCCATCGCCCGGGCGCCGTCCCCTTCGCCCGATGGTGCCTTGCTCGAGGTCATCCTCGGCACGGTGGCCGCTGCGGCCGGCGCTGTCGGAGTGGTGATCTCGATCGTCTCGTTCGTTTTTTTCACGCTCCTGATAGCGGTATATCTGAGCGGGAGCGCCACCCGGTATGTCGGATCCGCCTTGAGGCTGTTCCCGGAGTCGTCCCGTCCCGAGGTGAAGGTGCTCGGGTCGAGGGTCAACCGCGTGTGGAACGACTACGTCCGGGGGCAGGTGATCATGGCGCTGATCATCGGGAGCACCACCTGGCTCGTCACCTGGCTGCTCGGGGTGCCCGGGTCGTTCGTGCTGGGGCTGATCGCGGGGGCTCTCGAGTGCATACCCACCTTCGGCCCGATCATCGCCACCATCCCGGCGGTGATCGTGGCCCTGTTCCAGGGCTCGACAAGGTTCGACATGCCCAACGGGCTCTTCGCCCTGGTCGTTATCGCGGCCTATCTCCTGATCCAGCAACTGGAGAGCTCGATCATCGCCCCGAAGGTGATGGGGAGCTCGGTGTTGCTACCGCCGATCATCGTCCTCCTCGCCATCACCGCCGGGCTTCAGGTGTGGGGGGTTCTCGGAGCGATCATCGCCGTTCCGGTGGTCGCCACCTTCAGGACCGTTGCGGGCTTCTTATGGCGAAAGGCCGTGCCCGACGCCGGATGAATAGGGTGGTGACGAACTAGATCGGTCGAGGAGATCTGGCGTCGCCGAACAGGTTGCGCCACAGCTTGCGCCACAGACCCGGGTCCTGGGGAGCAGGAAGCCCCTCGAGGACGGCCTGGTGCATGTCCGGTGGGATGTCTCCGACCAACGCCATCGCGCCACCTCTTGTCTCCCACGCATAGGTGACCTGCCCCGGCCCGAAGGAGCGGGTGTAGGTGCCGTCCCCTACGGTCGCCGTCGACCCACCGTCCACGGTCACCGGGGTCGGTGTCTGGAAGACAGCGAAGGAGAAGAATCCGTCCGAGTAGTAGGCGAAGAGGATGCCCTCCTCGTCTCGATAGACGTCGAGACGCTCGAAACCGCCCAGGGACTCCGGCAGCTCCGTCTCCACCCCCGCCACGGACGGCTCGACGTCGGAGGCGGACTCCGAGTGCGGGGTTGGGGCTGGGCTTGGGTCGAAGGTGATGAAGCGACGCTCGCAGAACACGCTCCCGTCGGCATTGAAAGTCACCACGCGGAGCAGAGCGCCGGATTCGGCGTCGACGACCAGCTCCGCCCGCACCACCCCGTCCGTGGTCATCCGATACAGGGTCGCCTCACGCCCGAGGTAGTCGGTCGGCGTGCCGTACGCCACCTCATACGAAGGGTCCGGCGTCTCGCCGGCGTCGTCGACGGTGGCACTGCTGACGACATCTCCATCTCGCACCAGAGACCATCCGCCGAAGCCGGATGCGACCTCGACGTCGGGTGCCACCGGGGCCTCGATGTGGAGCTCACCACTGGCCTGGCTCAACTCAACGACGGCATTACGGGCACCATCCGGCGTGGAGCAGGTGATCACCTGCTCGCCGCTGAAGGAGGCATCCTTGCTCTCCTCCAAGAGTTGGTCGAGATCGGTCGCGAGGGCAGCCGAAGCCGGAATCACCACCAGCGCGACCACCAAGGCCATGGTCCGTCTCAATCGAGGACCTCCCCGAGGTCGGGCACCACCAGCTTGGCCGGCCCGAAGGCGGGGTCGAGTGAGGCGCGGGCGCCATATCGGCTGTTGAGCTCGTCGATGGCGATGGACGGGCTGGACGGCGTGACCAGTGCGGCGATGGCGATGATCAGGGCCACCGCTGCCGCCGCAGCGCCGACCCAGAAGCCCTTGTTCCGGCGCAGGGGCACCACCTCGGCGTCGGCTTCCGCCACCAGACCGGCAGGCAACTCCAGCATTGGAAGCGAGCGAACCGCCGCCCGAACCGTCTGTACCTCCTGAATCTCGGCGGCGCACTTCCCGCATGAGGAGAGATGAGCCTGGAGCTGCTCGATTTCCAGCCGCGTCAACTCGCCATCCAGATAGGCGCTGATCTGATCTCCGGCGTGCTTCATGTCAGCGACTCCCGGAGCTGTCTGCGGCCGCGATGGATCCTGCTCCTGACCGTCCCGACGGGGACGGCCACGGCGCGCGCGATCTCCTCGTAGGAGAGCCCGACGATGTCACATAAGACCACCGCCTCCCTGAACTCGTACGGAAGCTCCAAGAGGGCCTTCTGCACATCGTCCCCCAGCGAGATACGCGAATACTCCACATCGGCAGAAGGGCTGCTGGCGATGTCCCACCGGTCGACCTCGTCAGGCAGCGGCAAAGTGGGGCGACGGTTGCGTCGCCGGACCTCGTCGAGAAAGGCATTCCTCGTGATACGCCAGAGCCAGCCCTCGAAGCTGCCGGGCTGGTAGGCGGAAAGGCCCTTGCGCACGCGGAGCAGGACCTCTTGAACGAGATCAGCTGCGTCGTCGCTGTTGCCGGTGAGGCGATAGGCAAAGTTGTAGATCTTGCGCCCATAGATGCGTGCAACCTCTTCCCAGGTGAGTGGGACGGACTCCGTCACGGAGGCCTACCTCAACAACGCCGGCGTGGCGTGTTTGGGTTCCAGGGCTCTAGCCCGGTTGTTGCGTGTCGGAGGGAGGGGTCTCCGAAGTCGCTACCTCTGGGCTGGGCGCGTCAGATGTGGCTGCATTCGAGGATTGGGCCGCGGCCTCGTCCTCGGAGCCCTCGGTGACGCCCTTGCGGAACTCCTTGGCCGAGGCGCCCAGGGATCGAGCCAGGTCGGGCAGCTTCCTCGCCCCGAAGATGAGGAGGACGATGAGAAGGACTATTAGAAGCTCTTGTGCTCTCAACCCGCTGAACAAGGGTGGTCTCCTTGACTCCTGGCGCTCAGCATAGTCCGGGCCCGGGGTTTGTCGACGGGCCGGCTAACCGAGCGCCATGGAGTCGATGAATCCCTGAGTCCTCTCCCGGGTCACGAACCGGATCCGACGGTCGGATGCCTCGATGTCGTGTGTAATGAATGGGCCGTACTTGTCACTGATGAACATGCCTCGATCTGCTCCAGAGGTGGCGAACTCCGCCACGAACTTGCGCACGAGCCCTTCTTCGAGCTCCGGGTGCTCTCCAGGATCGAATGAGTCGGTGCGGATGAACGTACGCAGATTGTCTTTGACGGCGAGATAGACGTCGGGCTCGCCCTGAGGCGTCACTTTGTACCCGAACATCTCGAGAAGGGCCAGGATGAACTCGGGCCCGGTCACGGCATCCGGATCTACACCCTTCGCCCGCAAGCCACGGTCGAGCCCTTGTGGCACCCTGAGGTCCTGGAGCAGGGGCCTCAACTCATCGGCCGGGACTCTGACGGCTGTGTCGTAGGTCACCGTGTGGTCCACTTCGAATTGCGAGGCGAACGGATCCCTGGCGATATGAGTGAGGTTGAAGACCTCCCTCTCGATCGGGGGTGGAAGCTCACCTGGCGCCGGCAGCTTGGACCGGCCTACCTCTTTCACCTCGTCCCGCCCGGCGAAGACGACGATCTCGGTCACATAGCCGATGGGGAGCGCGTGACGCTTCTCCCGCACCACTTCGACCGCCTCATCGACGAGGAGGTCGTTGAGCACCCGATCGTCCTGATCGGGCAAGGGCACGTCGAACGTGACCCGCGCCTGGTGGCCATGGACATGGAAGTCGCGCACAGGGGCGGCGCCGAAGCCAGGCTCTGCTTCGGCCGGGACGGGCCGGAGCCACGACTTGTCCTCCAGATCCATCTTGGCCGCTCTCTTGCGTTGCCTGGACAGGCTGACCGCGAGCACCGCAATCACGATCAACGCCAGGAAAGCGAGTGCGACGCCTTCCATCGATTTCCCTCCTCTATGTACGAACGCCGATTCTACGAGCCGTCGGGTGGAGCAGGATCGGGTGGCCCGGCCCCCAGGGTGGTGGACGAGTCTCCCTGTGCCTCGATCTCATCCAGCCAGATCTCTGCGGTGGGCTCGTCTGCGCCCGCATTGAGACGTTGGATCATGCGCTCCTTCGAAACCAGCGTGCCAAACGCGGTGACGACGTCTCCCCGCTTCAGCAAAGTGTCCCCCGTCGGCACCTCCACCCCTCTTTCCCTTCTGATCGAGACCAGTGTCGATCCCTCCGGCCAGGAGACCTCCCGTATCGTCCTGCCGTCGGCCATCGAACCCGGGGGGATCCTGAACTCGTAGTAACCGGCCCCGGGGTCGGTGCGCTGGGCGAGCCGGGCCCGACGCAGCTCCATGTCCGTGCTGGACGTGAGCGCCTCGTGGTAGGCGCGGACTGCATCCTCACGCCGAAACACACCCACGAGCCGGCCAGGATCCTCCTCATCGACGACGGGAAGGCGGCCCACGCCGAGCACCGCCATGCGTTCGAGGGCGATCGACACGGGTGTGCTCGGAACCACGGTCGCCGGACGAGGGGTCATGGCCTCGGCCACGGTCTGCTCGCCGGAATCGGCCCGGGCGATGTCGGAGAGCGTGATGACGCCGACCAGACGCCCACCATCGAGTACCGGAAGCCCGTGGGATCGGGTGCGATGCAGTCTCTCCTCCACCGACGCCACGGCGTCGGATGTGACACACACGATCGGGGAGGTCGCCATCACCGTACCTACCTGAATGGTGTCGAGGATGTCGACTTCTCCGGTGTTTCTCACCTTGATCCCCATGTGACGGAGCACCAAGGAGTAGATCGAGTCGGCATGAAAACGCTCGGCGAGGAAGGTGCCCAGCGTGGCGGTGAGCATCAGCGGGAGGATCAGTTGATAGTCACGTGCCCCGGTCACCTCGAACACCATGAGGATGGCGGTGAGGGGCGCCCTTCCCACCACCGCGAACATCGCTGCCATCCCGACCACGGCGAAGGCGCCGGACGCGACCGGCGACGGCCAGACCTCGGAAACGAGCAGGGCGAATCCCGTCCCCACAGCTGCGCCCATGAACAGGGAAGGCATGAAGGCGCCACCTGAGGCACCCGACGTCGTGGTCAGGCTGGTGGCGATCGCCTTCCCCAGCGCCAGCACGATGAGCACCCACCAGGCCGAGGACCCGTCACCCCCGCCGAGCAGCTCATTGATCACCGACTGGCCGGTGCCGAACAGCTTCGGCTCGATGAAGATCAGGGCCGCGACGATCAGTCCGGCGAACAGCGGCCGGACGAACCCGAGAGCACGAGCACGCGGACGGACGAATCCATCGAGTCGGCCCACCATCCACAGGAAGATCACGCCGATGGCGACCACGACCAGGGAGAGCCCGGCATAGAGGATCAACTCGTTGAAGCTCTGGAGCCGATAGACGCCGGTCTGTAGCGCCAGCTCATCGCCGATGATCGTTCGACTGGTGACCGCAGCGGTGATCGAAGCGATGACGATCGCTGACATGTGACGGGCGGCGAACGAGGAGAGGATCACCTCGAGGGCGAAGAGCATCCCGGCGATCGGAGCGTTGAAGGCTGCACCGATCCCGGCCCCCGCTCCGGCGGCGACCAGGGATCTCACCTGATCCTCGCCCAGGTTGAACCGGCGGGAGATCACCGACCCGACCGCCGCGCCGATCTGGACGATGGGACCTTCGCGCCCGGCGGACCCCCCGGTGCCGATCGTGATGGCCGTGGCCAGGGTCTTCAGCGGGATTATCCGGGCCCGCATCCGGCCACTGTGCACCTCGAGGGCGGCCACGGCCTCGGGGACACCGTCGCCGGCGATCTCGGGGGCGAAGCGACGCGCCAGGAACCAGGCAACCAGGAACCCGGTGGGCACAGTCAGGAAGACCCAGGCGCGGCCTTGGGTGACCACGACGGTGAGAAAGAACTCCTCGAGCCAGTCGACCAGGAAGATCAGGGCTGCCGCCCCGAGACCCACTCCCACCCCGACTAGCGCCGCGATGGCGAGGAATCCACCCATCTGCCTCTCGGCGAGCACGCCCACGGCGGGGAGACGGCGGATGCTCTCCAGCGGCTTGGTCACGTCGGGTCAGAGTATTCCGAAGCCTTCGTTTCCCCGATTCGGACCGCAAAATGGGCCCGTGCGCTTCAAATCCCATGTCCTGCGACGGTTGGATCCGACCGATCCATGGAACCGGGCGGTGCTCGTCCTGTCGGCCGCCGCCGCCATGGCCGGGGCCTATCTCACGCTGGCCCACGATCGTGAACCGTTTCTCGCCATCGAGGCCGGCGGCTACGCCTTTCTGGCCTGGGCCCTGGCCCGTGAGCTCGATCCGGATCGGCAGGTGCCCGCGCTGGTCCTCGCCGTCCTGGGCGCCGCTTGGGCCCTGCTCGGTTACGGGACGGTCATGCTGCCTTTCGCCGGCGTCCTGGTTACTGCGCGGCTGGTGGTCGAGACCACCGGGAGACGCCCCCTTGCGACCGACCTGGCAGTGCTCGCCTCTTTCGCCACCGTCATCTCCTTCACTCCGCTCGGATGGGTGGCGGGATTCGGGCTAGCCGTCGCGATCTACGTCGACGACCGTTTGTCGGGTGAGCCAAGCCGGGCCGCGCTCTATGCCGCCATCGGGGCGGCGGTGGGTTCGACCCTGGTGGCCAGTCTCAGCGGCGCTTTCCCTCGCTCGGCGCCAATTGTGCGACCTCTCCTCATCGCCGCGCTGGGCCTGATGGCCCTCATCGCCACGGTTAGGGAGCCGTTGGACCCCGTCTCGTTCGTCGACAGCCGTTCCAAGAGGTTCCTCCGCAAAGACCGCCTCCAGGCGGGCCGGGCCATTTGCGCCATCGTCCTCTTCCTGGGAGCCCTGATCTCGGGTGAATCCGCCCCCGAGGTTCTACCGATGGCCCTGGTGGTTGCCTTCGCCCTGGCGTCGAGCGAGGTAGAACGGACGAGACGGCCCCGATCCACCGAGCTTCCCCCGTAATTGGGACCGAGCGATGCGATATGCGACGCCCACCCTCCCGATTATGCGGGGTGCAATCACGTGGTGCCGGTAGCGTGAGCCCATGTGCAGATCGATCAAGGTCCTGAGGGAGGGCGCCACCCCGGCCCCGACCGATGAGATCGAGGCGGCGGCCCTTCAGTTCGTGCGCAAGATCTCCGGGTTCAGCCGGCCCGCCTCACACAACGAAGACGTCTTCAACCAGGCCGTCCACGAGATCAGCGAAGCCTCCAGGCGGCTCCTCGACGGGTTGGAGATCAGGGGGGCGAAAGCCTCCTGACCGACCCGGCTACGGCTGAGCGTCGATGCCGCGCTCCAAACCGGCCGGCACCCGGTTCGGCGCCATGATCGAGTCGACGAGGCCGTACTCCACGGCCTGCTCGGCGGTGAGCCATCGGTCGCGGTCGGTGTCGCGGGTGATCGCCTCCACGCTTTGACCGGTGTGACGGGCGAAGATGGCGTTCATCTCTTCCTTCTGCCGGACGATCTCACGTGCATGGATCTCGATGTCCGAAGCCTGGCCTTCCAGGCCGCCATTCATCAGATGCGGCTGGTGGATCAGCACTCTGGCGTGGGGCAGCACATATCGCTTGCCCGGCGCCCCCGAGGCCAGGATGAGGGCGGCCGCCGAGGCGGCCATGCCGATGCACGCAGTCATCACCTCCGGTCTGATGTGCTGCATCGTGTCGTAGATCGCCATCATCGAGGACATCTCGCCGCCCGGTGAGTTGATGTAGAGGGAAAGGTCCTTCTCCGGGTCCTCGCTCTCCAGATGTATCAGCTGGGCGACGATCAGATTGGCGGTGTCGGCGTCGACCGGGCGGCCGAGGAAGACAACACGATGCCCGAGCAGCCTCGAGTAGATGTCGTAGGCACGCTCGCCCCTGCTCGTCTGTTCGATGACTGTCGGTATCAGCATGTCCATCCTCCTTCGTGCAACCAACTGGTTGCGCATCACCATACCACGACGCGCAACTGCTAAGTTGCAGGTATGCGTGAAGAGCTCTTCGAGGAGTCGGCGGGGAACATCTCCGTCGAACGGAAGGTGACCCTGCTCGCCGACCCGGACTTGGTCTGGCAGCACCTGACCGAAGGAGATCTGGTTGCCGACTGGATGGGCGAAGACGTCGAGATCGAATTGCGGCCCGGCGGCTCGATCGTCATGACCCCCGACGAGGGTCATCGGGTGTGGGGCACCATCGAGGAGATCGTGCCCGGACGTCGTCTCCAATGGAGCTGGCGAACCGACGACGGTCTGCCCACCCAGGTCGAGATCGATCTCGAGCCCGCCGAGGACGGCACCGTTCTGACCGTCCGCGAGACCCTGCTCCCATGGACGATCACCGGGCTCCCCCCGCAGTGGGGTGGTTCCCCTTTTCCCGAGGCGTTCCTGTCCGTCGCAGCCTGATGATCCCCCACGAGGTATTCGCTGCACTGGCCGACCCGACCAGGCTGGAAGTGCTGAACCGTCTCGCCCGCGGGGGCCCGGCCACAGCGACGGAGCTATCGGCGGCCATGCCCATATCGCGTCAGGCGGTGGCCAAGCATCTGGCCGCGCTGGACGCCGCAGGCCTGGTGGAGAGACAGGCCGCAGGTCGTGAGGTCCGATACACGTTCGACCCCGAACCGCTCGGCGACGTGGTGCGGTGGGCCGAAGACGTCGGGGATACCTGGGACCGCCGTCTCGGCCGGCTCAGCCAAAGTCTCGAGTAGCTAACCGAGGAGAAGGGTCCCGATTCCGAGACGGTCGGCGTTGACCAGGGCCGTGTAGGCGGCCGCGACGTCCTGGGCGGCAACACCCACGCTCTTGAATACCGTCACGTCCTCCCCGATCTCGGGGTGGGTACCAGCCAGCAGCTCCCTCAGCGAAGTGTTGGGGAGCCTGCCCGCCTGGATCAGGTCGCCTGCCTCTTCGGCAGCTGCGGCATAGTCATCGACTACGACATAGGCCCTCTCGAGCAGATCGGCGGGAAGCTCGACCATCTCCGGGGTGAAGGCGCCCACCGCATTGACATGTGCCCCTGGACGCACGTTTCGTTCCGAAAAGATCGGCTCTGTGGCCGGCGTGGCACACGAGATGACATCGGCCTGTGTTACGGCATCGTCGGCGTCGTCGACGTGCTCGGCTCCCACCATCTCCGCAACCATCCGGGCATTGAGGGGGTTCCGGGACCAGACCAGGATCCTGGTAATAGGCCGAACTGCCCGCACCGCCTCGATCTGGTCGAAGGCCATTGCGCCTGCCCCCAACATGGCGAGGGTGCTGGCCTCGGCAGGTGCCAGCAGCGATGTGGCGAGCCCGCAGACCGCCCCGGTCCTTATCGCCGTGAGGGTTGGGCCATTGACCAAGCCGACCGGGCTGCCGTCGGCGCCAAACACCACGACCACGCCGGCCGGGTTCCCGGGTGCGGTCGAGACGACCTTGACCGCCATGGTCTCGTCCAGTCTCCCCGGCATCACCAGAGAGCTCCCGACCTGGATGCGCTGGGGTGTCTCCGCCTCGGCGGCGAAGGCGTATTCCATGGCGCGGATCGCCTCGGGCATGGGCAGGGCCTCCCTGGTCTCAGCCGAGTTCAGGTAGCGCATCAGGCCAGGACGTTCTTTACGGCGACGGCGATCGGCTGACGGTCGACCGAAAGGAAGCTCATCGGGACGTCGGTGTCGAACTCCAAAGAGGTCCCGGTGACTGCCTGGGCCATCATGGAGCCGATCGAGGGCGCCAGCTTGAAGCCGTGCCCGGAGAACCCATTGGCCACCCATAGCCCGTCCACTCCCGAGGGGCCGACCACCGGATGGACGTCCTCCCGGTTGATGGTGTAGAGACCGGCGACGCCGGATATCCCTCCCCTGGCTTCGAGACCAGGGACACGATGATGAAATGCGGCAAGCTTTATCTCGGTGAAGCCGGCGTCGGGAACCCGCTTGTAGTGGTCGGGATCGTCCACGATCTCCTCTTCGTCCTCGGCCAACACGGAGCCGATCAGCACCTGCTGGCCGCCGGTCTCGGGCCGAAAGTAGATGCCGGTGGTGGCATCGGCACCGACCGGGATCGGGCCGAGTTCGGAGGGCCAGGACCGATAGACGGTCTGGATCCGGGTTGGGGTCAGGGTCCAGCGCAACTCGGCCCCTGCCATGGCGTTGAGCTGGTTGCACCATGGCCCGGCGGCGTTAACCACCAGCCCAGCCGAGATCTCAGACCCGTCCGACAAGGTGACCCCGGTGACTCGCCCGTTCGCCTTCATCACCCCCGTAACCTGCGAGCTGAACTCGACGCTCCCACCACCCCTCCTGGTGGCCTCGATCAGGTCCTGGTTGGCCCCCACGGGATCGACATATCCCCCGAGGCTCTCGTAGAGAAAGGCCTCGCCGGGAGCGCATTCGTGTTCCCGCTCACCGGTGAGGTCGAACGGCACCGCACAGGTGGAAAGCGAAGGAAACAGGTCGATTACCTGCTCGGGCCCGACCGCCTCCGCCTTGACCCCTTCTCTGGCCAGCTTCCCGGCGTCGGCCTCGACCGTTTGCTCGCTCTCCCCCATCATCCAAAGCACGCCGACCCGGTGAAGCCCTGACCGGGGCCGGTCGAGACCGGTGAACTCGGCCCAGTTGCCGTATGCCTCCTGGCCGTGAAAGGCCAGCCTCACCACCTCGGGGTGGGTGTAGCGGCACCGGCATATCGACGAAGAGGCCCCGGTCGAGCCCTCCGCAGGGCCCAATCCCTTGTCGAGCGCCACCACCGACCCCGCCCCATGGCGGGTGAGCTGGAATGCGATAGAGGCGCCGATGATCCCCGAGCCGACGACCACCACGTCGGCGGTTCGCTTCACGTGGCCTCGACCCGGTAGTCACCCGTCTCATCATCCCAGGTCAGTTCGATCTGGCCCCTGGTCGCCGCCGCCTTGCAGAATTGGAGGAAGCCCGAGTAACCGAACTTCTTCTCAGAGAAACCGGGGTCCTTCTTGCGAAGCTGGTTCTTGAGACCGGAGAGGAAGACCGGTGATCCCTTCTTGGAATTCTCGTTCACCACCTTGGCCAGCAGGTCGAAAGCGGCCCCCTCTCCCGAGCCGCCGGAGGGAAACTCGACGATGGGGTCGCCCCGGCCCGGCCCCTCGGAGGTCTGAACCACACCCTGGGACTCGAGATGGGTGAGGAGCTCCCCGAACGCACGGAAGCCATAGTCGGCCTCGCTGAATGTCGAGTCCTTGCGCAACAGGGCCCGCTTCAGGGAAGAAGCGAGGACCTCACCGCCACCGCTGCGGAGCAATCCGGACAGGGTGGTGGTGATCAGCGAGGCGAGCTCGGGGGTCGCATCGTCGACCCGCTCGCCCTCTTCGGCGGGCTCACTCACCCGGCTTGGCTCTACTCCGTCGAGGTTCTCGTAGAAGAGGAATTCGTCACAGGCGGGTGGCAACAAAGCGGAGGTCGATGCCTTGACCCCGACCCCGATCACCTTCTTGTTCAGCTCGCGCAACTTGTGGACCAGCGGGGTGAAGTCGGAGTCGCCAGTGCATACGACGAAGGTAGTGATGTAGTCCCGTTCGAACGCGACTTCGATGGCATCGACTGCCATCTTGATGTCCGCGGCGTTTTTCCGGCTCGCCCCCATGCGTTGGGGGATCTCGATCAGCTCGATGTGGCTGCGGGTCAGCTTCTGACGGGCATCGGAGAACATCGACCAGTCGGCGTAGGCCTTACGGGCGACGACGCGTCCCCGCTCGGCCAGGGCGTTGCCGATCGGCTCGAAGTCGAACTCCATCCCACCGAGTGCCTCGCGCACTCCGATCGCCAGGTTCTCGAAGTCGATGAACAGGGCGATGCGCTCTTCTTCCATGCCAGCAAGGGTAGGCGAGGGAGGTGGGGAGGATTCCCCAGCTGTCTGGGACTCTTCGACGCGTAGCTTTTGGGAAGGTCGAGTCGAGGGAGACGTGATGGCGCACTCGGAGTTGCGAGTCCACGGCATGTCCGGGACGCCACCACGCGATCTCCTGTACTCGGACCCGGTGAGCTACGACCGCTCCGATCCCTTCGCCCGCATCTACGAATCGAATCGCGACGGCAAGGAGGTGAAGGCGTTCCACTGGGGCAGCCTGACGTCCGGGAGCAGGATCACAGCCTTGTGGCTCCTCCTCTCCCCATTCATGTTGGCCAATCTCGCCGGGTGGATGGCCTCTACCAGGCCGACGGTGCAGGCTTTCATAAGGGTGACAGGGCTGTTCATCACCGCCGTGCTCGTCGCTCAGGGCTCGGTCGTCCTGATCAGCCATGTGAACCAGATCGCGGCCACGACGGATTATCAGGCCGGCCTCGTGGCGGGTGGCGCATTCCTTCTCGCGCTGCTTTTCCTCGTAATCGTCTGGCGGCTCTCCACCCAGTCTCTGTTGGAGCCCCAATCCTCGAAGGAGAAGTTCCGGCTCCTTTTCGGGATCGGCGAAGCCAGCCTCGTGTCGCCTCGGTTGACGGACGAGGAGCGAGTCCTTCAGGTTCGCGACCCGGCACCCGGGGCAACCCTCGACAACCCTGCGATGTGGTGTCGCCAGCCGGTCCTCGACCGGCTACGTCGCCACCATCTGGCCCTGGGGATCCTCATGATCCCGATCGCGCTGGAACTCGGCCTCGAGGGAGGCTGGGTAATCATCACGGCCGCTGCCTTGGTCGCAGCCATCGTTGTCGCCGACACCGTCGCGATCGCAGCCTCGAATCGGCTCGGCGAGACAATTCGCCGAACCTCGGTTCTCAACGTCCACCTTGCCTGGCTCCTGCTCTTCGTCTCCATCGGAAGACTGATCGCAGGCTCGCCGCCAGGAGGAAGGGACCCCTGGCCGCACATACATGAGATGGTGTTCTACGTCGCCATCCTGGCCGGGGCAGCCACTACCGGAGCCCTGGTCAGCCAGCGAATGTCCGGGGTCCGGAACTGGCAGCAGGTCTTCCTTCCGATGAGCGCCCTGTCGCTTGCCGCCACCGTGGGTGGTGCTCTCGGTGTGGCCGCCGCTCTCTTCGTAGAACTGGCCTCTTACCGCTTCCTGGCCAACGACAACCCGTTCCCGACGGACAGCGACGGTGTCTTCGACATCTCGTTGACCAGCATCATGACCAATGGTGGAGCGTGGACCGTGGAGTCGATGCTCTGCTTCGTCATGGCGTTTGCAGCCTTTGCCGCCTGGGCGGCTTCCAGGGGCCCCCTCGGGTCTGATCAAGGCGGGGAGAGCTGGGCATTGCTTCGATGCGCAACGAGCAAGGCCTCGCAGATTCTGGCCGGTGTCGGGATCGTCGCAGCCGGGCTCGCCGTCGTCGCGATCGTCAACGGCTGCGTGCTACCCGCAGGCTGGTCATGTGTCCCCACCGAGCTCCAACCAGCGGAGGGCAACTTCGACTTGGTGCCATGGATTGCGGGAGTCATCGCCCTCGGGATGGTGATCGGCCTGTTCTTGGCGGTCCGACGCGTCAGCCTTCCGATAGCGGTCCTCATAGCCGTCGTTGGGCTCGTTGTCATCGTGGCGGTCAGGCTCGAGATCGCGTGGCTGGAAGACATCACGTGGATCCTCCCGATCATCGATCTCCCGGTGCATCCGGCCCGGTTCCTCGATCTTGCGGTCGTGGTGATCATCTTCGGCATCACCTTCTTCATCCTCCGCAGCATCATCGGCGGCTTCGGCGACCCGGAGAAGCGCCGGAAGGTTGGCATGCTCTGGGACACAGGGTCGTTCTGGCCCCGATGGTTCCATCCCCTCGCTCCTCCCTCTTATTCGCCACACGCGGTACGGACCCTCAACAGGGCCCTGCGGGTGGAGGGAACTGAGATCCTCACCGCCCATTCCCAGGGGTCGGTGATCTCGACCGTCGCCCTATCCCAACCCGGCGCCCCGCTGCCGCGCGCCTTCGTCACCTATGGATCACCTCTCGGGATCCTCTACGACAAGGTGTTCCCCTTCACCGGGGTGCGAGGCCTGGTCGCCCGGGTCGATCGACGGTGGGGTGACGTGTCCCATTGGGTGAACCTGTGGCGGGACTCCGACCCCCTCGGTGGGGCGGAGATCCCTTGCATCGGGGGCAATATCCAGGCCCGTGGTGGTAGCGGGCATTCTCATTACGAGCTGACCGACGAGTTCTTCGCCGCCCGCTCAGAAGCGATGACCGGGCACGTCCGAACCTCGATTCCGGGCTGCCCCCAGTAACGGACCGGGGGTCATCCGGCGACACACTCGCTCCTCTTCGGTCAGCTCCCGAATCGGTCTTGGAGTAGCCCGTGGCGGAGACCCCGGTCGCTGACGATGAGGGCATCGCGGCCCAATTTCTGGAGCACTGTTCGCACGATGCACGCCCCCGCCAGAATGACCTCGGCTCGTTTCGGCTGGAGACCAACGATGACACGACGCTCCTCTAACGGGGTCGCGGCGTAGAGCTCGATCTGCCGCTCCACTTCCTCTCTGGTCAGGGCCGATCCCTGGATCCGGTCCGGGTCGTATCTGGCCATGGCCAGGCCGACCGCGGTGAGATTGGTGACGGTCCCGCCCATCCCGACTACTACGTCTGGCTGGTCGCGGCCGTCGATCGCTCCCAGATCCTCCGCGAGCGCCGTCATTGCCTGGTCGAGAACGCTGGGGGGCACGATTCCGTCTAGTTCGAAGGCCTCGGCATACCGAACCGCGCCGACAGGCAGGCTGAAGCGATCGAGAACGGCCTCTCCGTGACCGAAGGTGAATTGGGTGCTGCCCCCTCCGCTGTCGAAGACGACGAGTGGCCCTGGCTCCAGCTTCAGGCTCGACTGCACTGCGAGATAGGCAAGCCGCCCCTCCTCCTCGCCCGGAATCGTCTCGATCAGGATGCCCGTCGCTTCCTGGATACGGGCGATCGCCTCGTCCGCGTTGGTGGCCGCCCGCATACCCGCGGTCCCGACCGATGCAATTGCGACCACACCGTGAGTCGTAGCCTCCTCGACCATGGCTGCGATCGCGTCTGTGGTCCGGCCCAGGGCCCCCTGCCCGATCTCACCACTTTCCTCGAGTCCTTCACCGAGACGGGTGACTTCGGCCCGGTCGAGGACTGTGTGCCAACCGTCGTCGGCCCGCTCAGCGATGAGGAACTTGACAGAGTTGGTCCCGACGTCGATCACGGCGTAGCGCACCGGGCGGCGGCCGAGGACTTGCTCGAGTCCACGGGTGTAATTGGTGTTGACATAGCCGGTGAGGCCAAAGGACCCGATCGCCGCGACCACGGCCTCCGCATCCTCGGATTCGATCGCAATGGTCTTGCCGGGCCGTCCGTCTACGACCAGGTCGGTCAGCTCGACCATGCAGTCGTGGACCTGGTAGCGGGCTCGTCGCTTGTGCACCTCGACCGCGTCTATTTCGTCACCGGCCTCTGCCAGTTCGACCATTGTCCCCTCCAGGGTGTAGGCCTCCGCCTCGAGAGAAGGGGCGGGGGCTCCCAGGGCGGCGAAGACGGATGCAAGCTCGCCGCGAGTCACCGGTAGCTCTGCCTTGACCACTGGCTCCCAAAGCTCCAGACCCCGGCGATCCGTGCTCCGCAACGACTTGACGTCGAGGAGCCCGTCGCGCACCTTGAGGTTGGCGTCACCGTCGGTGAGCAGGTAGACCTCGTCACTGTCCTGCACCACGTGTGGGTCAATCCGGGCGAACGCGGAGACCACCTCACCAGGGGGCGAGAAGGTGCGCCATTCCCATCTCGGGATGATCGTGCCGGCCACCCTGCTCCTGGTCTCGTCGTCTGGTGACTCGACGCTACCGATCGATCCGGTCGGAATCGGGGCTACCCAGCGTTGTCGATGGCGGTGAATTGCCAAGAGCCGTCGCGGATCTCTTCTCTTGGTCGGTACAGACGGACCAGATAGTTCCATCCCTCGGTGATAGGAATCACATTCGGTACCCCGTCGGGGTGGTCACCGAATCGGACGGTCAAGGATCCGTCGTCGTTCCGGACACCGGTGACGCTGTTCACCGAGTACGACCCGGCGTCGTTCGGTTCGAAGAATCCGTCGGCGTTGTACACCGAAATCGACCAGAAGGCGCCAACCGGTACGTCGCGGACGGTCATCTCGTAGCTTCCTGCGGGCAACTTCGGGTCGACGCCGATGTAGGCGGCCTCCGTGGTGGGTAGCCCTCCCCAGCCTGCAGCCGTGCCGATGAGGTGTCGCACCGGGTCGACTTCTTCCCGCGTGCCGAACATCCGGGTGAACCCAGATAGTCCTCTTGCGAGTTGGAGGAGCGCCTCACGGGTCTCGTTGAAGCTCGCAGCGTCGTAGTCAGGCATTGCGAAGGGTCGGGCCGATTCTGCTTGGAGTTGGAACTGGTCCTGGAGGGAGATCACCTCTGCCAGGTCGGCGGGATCGGTCGGGTCGACCAGGATCCGGACAGCAGCCATCACATACGGGGTGTCGAACCGGTCCTTCGCCAGCTGGTGCTCCCCAGCAGCGTGGAAGATCTCGTTCACGTAGTGGTCCTGATCGACGACCATCACGGACACGTAACGCCTCCATGTTCGGGAATCGTGTCGTGGCGCCGTCTGTCAGGTCCACGACGGCGAAGCCGTAGAGAGTGTCTCGGTTCATCCGTATCACGGTCTGATGGTCCACCGAGGCAGGCTCGCGATTGTGAGACAACGTGTTTATGCCGCCGGCGTCTTCCTGGAGTTCGGCCAGCATCCGATCCGACTCGGCTCGGGCGAGGTTGTCGGCGTTCACATGTACCGGCATCGAGCCAGTGTGACATACCCGTCAGCCGCTCACCCAACGTCCTCCGACGTGTGGCGGCCCCACTATGAGTGCGATCCGGGAGACCTCGTGCCGGACGACGATGACCTCGAGGGCCTCGCAGATTCGATCCATGCTCGTTACGGTGCGGCCCAAGAGCGATTCGGTCGGAGTATTTCCACATGGGAGAGGCGAAAAAGGCCACTTGACCAGAGTGCTTACAACTCCATGCCCTCGTAGCTCAGGGGATAGAGCACCGGTTTCCTAAACCGGGTGTCGCAGGTTCGAATCCTGCCGAGGGCGCATACGCGCTGGAGTCAGGGACGACGTCGATCGACAAATCAGAAGTCTTGGCCCCCCGATCAGACCTCAACCAGGTCATGGGCGGGGCACGAGGCCGACTCGCACTTCAAATCGCCGAGTATCAGGCCTGTTCCCATCAAGCTCCTTGGCGGATGCGCTACTCCGGCGCCGCTCCTGCCCGGTGTTTGCGTCCTCTAACCGCTATCTACCGCCCAGGATGAAACTGCCTTGACAACGACCTTCTCGCTGATCGTCGGCTTCGCTCGCCCGAACGGAGTCGGGCTCAGCTCCAGTCCCGCAGCGTCCCGGTCAGGGTCTCGGCGAGTTGGGCGCCCCACACCTCAGCGCGCTGCAGTTCGCCCTCGAGCAGCGGGCCCGGCGTGTCTTGGACATAGAAGCTCTCGGGCCGGGTGACGAGCCGGTAGCCGCTCTTTCGAGCGACCTTCGCGGCTGACTTAGCCGCCGACCCGGGCAACCGGCGAACGATGTCGACACGGGTGTCGAACGCTGCGAACGGTGTGTAGTTTCCCTCAGGCAGCTGATCGACCCACTCGCGCAGGCCGATCGTTGGATCTGCACTGGCCCCCTGGCTCACGGCATCGGCGCGCGTCGAGGCCCGTGACATCGAGAAGGCGTGCGTCGGCCCTCCCACCACGAGCAGATCGACGTCTTCGGGCCGTGCCCCGTCGACCACGGTGTGCAACTCGACATCGAGATGTCTCCCCATGCCGTCAGCAACGGCCTGGGCGACTCGGGCGGTATTTCCAAACAGGGACTCGTACACAACGAACGCTCGCACCGGGCCTCCTTCTCCTGCCTAGCCGGCTGGTCACCGACTCAAAGGTATACGTCTCCTGAGTTCACACCGCCCGACGAGGTCCGCCGTCAGGAGATCTCCTGTCAGAGCCCTGACCTCGTAGCGATCGCGACCGGCGACTCCCGTTCAAGGCACGCCGTCCCAATTCGGTTCCGTTCAGCCCCAGAAGACCTGCGGACTCAGGTTCCGGTTCGGGTCGAGCGCCTCGTTGACCGGCCGGGGCGAGCTCGATCGAGCAAGATCTGTTGTCCGTCGCCACAATGCGTCTTCCTCACTTCAGGGCGGCGGGCTCGGTTCTGCTCAAGGGACGGTGACATCGAAGTCACGCGTTTGATTTCTGTCATGAAGGGGCAAAGATGGCCCGACACGCCGTTGGACGGCCCGCCCTGCTCGGTGGCCGTCCTGAGCGCAAGGAGGGCAAACGTGCGCAAATCAATGAGGACGGCCGTAGCGGTCGCAACCCTGACAACCATGCTTCTCGGCACAGTTGTCACCGCGAACGCAGCTGTGCCGACAGATACGAGCGGATTGCGGGAGGCAGTGTCTGCCGACGCGATCATGGACCATCTCGCTGAACTGCAGAAGATCGCCGACAACAACGGCGATACACGAGCGAGCGGCACACCCGGGTACGACGCGTCGCTCGACTACATAGAGGACCTGCTCGTCTCCGCAGGCTACGAGGTGACCCGACAGAATTTCCTGTTCAACTCGTTCCGTGAGCTGTCCGAGCCGGTTTTCGAACAGGTGTCGCCGAACCAGGTGATCTACGAACCCAACGTGGACTTCATCACCGCGGAATACTCGGGCACTGGCGATGTAACGGCTCCGCTGCAGGCCGTCGACCTCATTCTGCCGCCGGGTGAGGAGGCGAGCACCTCGAACAGCGGCTGCGAAACAGAGGACTTCGACGATTTCGTCGCGGGCAACATCGCACTGGTTCAGCGCGGTACTTGCGACTTCTCGGTCAAGGCGCACAATGCCTTCGTGGCCGGGGCGGTGGGCGTCATCATCTTCAACGAGGGTCAAGAGGGGCGCACCGAAACGCTGGCGGCCACGCTCGGCGACACCTTCTCCGACCCCCTTCCAGTCATCGGCACCTCCTTCGAGATCGGTAACGACCTCGCCGCGTTGCTCGGCGAGGGCGAAGTCATCATTCACCTCGCGACCGAAACGCTGATCGAGCTGGACGTCGCCACCCAGAACCTGATCGCCGAGACGCCGGCTGGCCGGGAGAACCGGGTCGTGATGGCCGGCGCCCACCTCGACTCCGTGCCGGCTGGTCCGGGCATCAACGACAATGGTTCAGGTTCGGCCGCGCTGCTGGAAATCGCCCTTCAGATCGCGGACCTCGGTATCGAGCCACGTAACCAGATCCGCTTCGCCTGGTGGGGCGCGGAGGAGGCTGGCCTGGTCGGGTCGCAGTTCTACGTCGACAGCCTGACCAAGGCCGAGACGAAGGACATCGAGCTCTATCTCAACTTCGACATGATCGGCTCACCGAACTATGCCCGCTTCGTGTACGACGGAGACGGCTCGGCATTCGGGATCAAGGGCCCGACGGGTAGTGGTTCCATCGAAGAGGTTTTCGAGGATTTCTTCGCCTCGCAGGGCCTCGCATCCGAGCCGACGGCGTTCGATGGACGGTCCGACTACGACGCGTTCATCACCGCCGGGATTCCAGCCGGTGGGCTGTTCACCGGGGCAGAGGACAACAAGACCGCCGATCAAGTGGCCCTCTATGGTGGCCTTTCGACCTTCGACGACGGGGCCGTGGCCTACGATCCCTGCTATCACCAGGCGTGTGACAGCCTCGACCCGATCGCGGATGGTGCCTCGGCGGGGCTCTACCAAGCCCTCAACGAAGCCTACGAAGGCGCTCTGGAGTACAACGGTGTGATCAGCAATGTCAACACCGTGGCACTCGAGGAGATGTCCGACGCGGTGGCCCATGCAGTTCTGCTCTACGCCATGTCGACCGGCTCAGTCAGCGGCACAGGGACCGCCTCGGACCAGGCTATGACTGCCGGAAGCGAGAGACTGGGCGCCCACTTCAGGCGGTGAAGACGTAATTACGGCACGGTCTCCGGCAAGCAGATTGGACAGAGCCCACCCCCCCGACTCACGGGGGTGGGCTCTGGGGACGACGCGCTGCTGACGGCGAACCGTCCATCCTCTGAGCTCCACGATCCACGAGTGCAGCCATGTCAGTGACCACGGGCGGGGATCAACCCCAGAAGACCTGCGGATTCAGGATCCGGTTCGGGTCGAGCGCCTCCTTGACCCGCCTGGCAAGCTCGATCGACCCTGGATCGGTTGTCCGTCGCCACCAACCGGTCTTGGCTACCCCGATCCCGTGCTCGCTGGCGATGGCGCCGCCCATCGACACGACCAGCCCGAGGATCGCCTCTGAGGCCCGATCCGGGTCCGGGCTGCCCACCGTGTTGACGTGGAAATTGCCCTCTGCCAGGTGGCCGTAAAGGAAGATCGCACCAGGCGCGTCGAGCGCCCGAACAGCATCGGCAAACTCGTCCATCCGATCGAACGGCAACGCCACGTCGAGCTTGAGCGGCACTCCAAGGCCGTTGATCGTCTCGGTGATCGATTCGCGGTAGACCCAAAGGGATCGATCCACCACCGCAGGGGAGCTTTCTTCGAGATCGAGGTTGCCCGTTGTCTCGACCAGGAGGTAGAAGGGAAAATCACCTTGGATCGGGCGAACCAGCCCTCGGTGCTCCATTACCGCCTCGAGACAGGCCCGGTCGAAGAATTCGATGGCTCGCAAACCGGGTCCCATCACCCGCAGCCCATCGGCGAGGGTGTCCGCCCCGATGAGCATCACCATGTGCTCGGCCCCGTTCGGGATCGAAAGATGCAGGCGGGCCGAGGTGATCACCCCGAGGGTCCCTTCGCTGCCGATCATCGTCTGAAGCAGATCGGGGCCCGTGCTCACCTTGGGCAATGTCTCGATGGTGGACACGACACTCCCATCGGCAAACACGACTTCCAGCCCCCGCACCTGGCGTCGGGTATCACCACGTGATACCACGAAGGCGCCACCGGCGTTGGTGGCGATGGTCCCGCCGACGGTCGCCGAGTCGCGTGAGGCCAGGTCCACTGCATAGACCAGACCCTCCTTGCGGGCATGAGCCTGCAGGGTCCCCAAAGTGACCCCCGCACCAGCGATCACCGACCCGGTGTCGTGCTCGATCGGCCTCAGCCAATCGAGCCGGCGTAACGAGAGCAGCACCTCGCCGCGGTGCGGGATCGATCCCCCGACCAGGCCAGTGTTGCCGCCCTGAGGCACCAGAGGTGCTCCCGCCTCCTGGCAGATGCGAACCACCCTCTGCACCTCTTCTACCGAGCCCGGCCGGACCACGGCCGTGGTGTTGCCGGTCCACCTCCCCGTCCAATCCCTGACATACCCGATGGTCAGGTCGGGGTCGGTGAGCACCTGCGCCGAGCCGACCGTTTCACGAAGATCGCCGACCAGATCGACGGCGGGGCTCACGCTCGCGCCCTCAGACAATTGATCTCCGCCCACCACGGCATCCGTCGACTCTATGCGGCACACCCGGGCTCACAGGATCACCACCGCGTTAGGTTGTGGGGTCAAGACAGGAGCTGATGACCGAGTTCCACTACGAGCCGCTGAGCTATCTCGACGCCTCCTTCCTCGCCCTGGAGAGCAAGACCAGCCACATGCACGTCGCGGGCGTGGCGCTCTTCGACGCGGCCCCGCTGAAAGGGGATGACGGGGGTATCGACATCGCCCGGATCAGGTCGCACGTGGAGTCGAAGCTTCGCTACATACCCCGCTACCGACAGCGGCTCGATTGGGTCCCGTTCGACCGGCGCCCGGTATGGATCGACGACGAGCACTTCTCCATCGACTACCACCTCCGCCACAGCTCCCTGCCCCGGCCGGGCACCGAGACCCAGCTCAAGCAACTGGCCGGCCGCATCGTCTCGGCCCCACTCGACCGCAGCAAGCCGCTCTGGGAGCTCTGGGTGATCGAAGGGGTCGACGACGACCGGTTCGCCCTGGTCGCCAAGATCCACCACTGCATGATCGACGGCATCTCGGGCGTCGACCTGACCACGATCCTCCTCAACATCACCCCGACTGCCGAGGTCGAGGGACCCGATGGCTGGGTCGCCCGACCCGCTCCTACCCCCACCCAGCTAGCCGTTGCCGAGGCGGCTCGCATCACAGGACGCATCATCGACAGGTTGACCAATTTCTCCGAGGCAGTGCGAGAGGGCAAAACCCTGAGCGATCGAACCCGTGACAAGTCGACGGCGGCCCTGTCATCTTTGCGTTCGGGATGGCTCCGGGCCGCAGACCGCACCCCACTCAACCCCGACATCGGCCCCAATCGGAGATTCGATTGGACCGATATTCCGCTCGAAGGGATCAAGTCGATCAAGAACGAGCTGGGCGGCTCGGTGAACGACGTGGTCCTGGCCATCACCGCCGGAGCGGTGCGCCGTTTCCTGATCGAGGAGCGGGACTACGACGTGAGCGGGGCCGAGTTCAGGGTGATGAACCCGGTGTCGACCCGAAGCGCAGATCAAAGGGGCGCACTGGGCAACCAGGTGGCGATGTGGCTGCTCGAGCTCCCCATCCAGGAACCCGATCCACGCGTGCGTTTCGAGACGGTGAAGAGGGCGACCACCAATCTGAAGAAGACCAACCAGGCACTTGGTGCCGCCACCCTGGTCGAGATCTCCTCCGGCACACCGATCACGCTCCTATCGTTGGCCAATCGGGTGGTCGGATCGAAGATTCGGCCGTTCAACATGACCGTCACCAACATCCCCGGGCCACAGTTCCCCATGTACCTGTTGGAATCCGAGATGCTGGCCAACTACCCGATGGTCCCATTGTGGTCCCAACACGGGATCGGGGTAGCCCTCTTCTCGTACAACGGCCGGCTCCTGTGGGGTATCCACGCCGACTACGACACACTCCCCGATTCCGATCGCTTCCTGGCCGCGATCCAGGTGTCGTTCCGGGAGCTGCAAGACCTTTCGGAGTGAGCTCGCTCGACCTCGCCGACGGGCTGCGTCTGCTGCAGCTGGCCGGCGAAGGCCAGCACTTCGGGCACCGGGCCCACCTCCGATTCGCCTGGGCGGTCCTCGACGAGGCGAGCGATGGCGCCGACGCCGAGCGCGTCGCCTGTCTCACCATCCGTCACGCGGCCGGCATCGGGGGCAATCCCGACAAGTACCACGCCACGGTCACCATCTTCTGGGTCCGGCTCCTCGACCATTTGCGGGACGCTCACCCCGACGTAACCTCGGTAGAGCAGATGCTCGATGTCCACCCCGCACTCGGAGACCAGTCCCTACCGGCGAGACACTGGTCGAACCTCGACAGTGAGCAGTCGAGAGCGGCCTGGGTCGAACCGGACCTGATCCCCTTTCCGTGACCCTCCTTGCCGCCGTGGCCGGCGCCGTGGCCATATCGTTCTCGGCGATCCTCTATTCGCTCGCCGAGGTATCACCGAGCACTGGGGCTTTCTTCCGTCTCTTCTATGCCCTTCCCATCCTGTTCATCCTTTGGTGGTCGCGTCGGGACCAGGATCGGCGCAGCCCGAAGCGGCGCTTGGTGGCGCTGGTGGCCGGGATCCTCCTCGGGCTCGACATCCTGGTATGGCACATAGCGATCGAGTACATCGGAGCCGGTCTGTCCACGCTGATAGCCAACTCGCAGGTGGTCGTCGTGGCACTGGCAGCCTGGATCCTGCTCGACGAGAAGCCAAGCAGGGAGGTGGCGATCGCGGTGCCCGTGGTCCTACTCGGGGTCAGCCTGGTCAGCGGGCTCGGCCGCGGCGACGCCTTCGGATCCAGCCCGGTGCTGGGAACGATCCTCGCCCTCGCCTCGGCCGTCCTCTATGCCGGCTTCATACTCGGTTTCAGGGTGTCCAACGAGATCCAGGCCCCATCCGCCGGCCCTCTCCTCGAGTCGACGGCGGGCGCCGCTCTTGCCATCCTCGTCACCAGCCTCCCCTTCGGCGGGCTCGAGTTCGCCCCCACCTGGCCGGCGCATGGGTGGCTGCTCACCCTCGCCCTCACGTCACAGGTGGCCGGGTGGATGCTCATCGGGTACGCACTGCCCCGGCTTCCGGCGGTGGAGACGGCCACCATCATCCTCCTCCAGCCGGTTCTCACCATGATCTGGGCCGTACTCATCTTCTCCGAGCAGCCATCGAGAATGCAATGGATCGGCGCCGCCCTGGTCCTCGTTGGCGTCGGCTTTGTCGCCCTGACTCGCTCACGTCGGGCCGTCGCGGTGGCACCCATTGCCTGATCACCCGCCAAAGACGATGAGGACGAGGCGGCCGGTGGGCCCGTCGACGACCGCGATGCCGGTTCGGTCGTAGGCAGCGCTCGCGAATTGGGTCAGGGCGGTAGGAGAGGCCAGCATCGCATCGACCGCGGCCCTCGTGCTGCTGGCCAACGCCAGGTTCTCCCCGACCGCCACCAACCGGACACCCGCCTCGGCGATGTCGGCCCCGACATTCGCGCCCGGCGGATGGTCCCGGGAGAGCCGGCCGACGGTGTACATCTCGCTCGCCCTGGACTCTGCCACCCGATCGAGGGCGGTGCTCCGCCCGAGGGCGGCCACGCCGAGATCGGTCCGATGCTCGTTGACCAGCAGGAGGACCCGACCCGTCTCGTCCCTCACCTGCCGCACCTCGTCGGGAGCCGCAGGAGGGATGGCCACCGCCTCGCTCCCCTCGGGCACCACCGAACTGTTCCCGAAGATGTCCTGGATGACGGCTAGGGAGGCCAGGACACCGCCGGGTGCCACGGTCTCGAAGATTTGCTGAGGCACCGCGTCCGGCCCGGCGATGGCCTGGGCGACACTCGACTCCTCGAACCGCCCGTCCCATCCCCCGGGCACCACCCGGGCCAGGTTGGCGACGACGAGAACGATGGCGATTCCCCACAGGGCCGCCACCGCGGCACCCCCGAGACGGTTGAGCAGGTTCAACCCGGGAAGAGACATCACCCTGGACAGGTAATGGGCGGCGATGCTCATCGCCACACCGAACAGCACGAAGAGCACCACCCCCGCCCCGATCGTCGCGACCTCGGGCGAGACCGAGAACCGCTCGGTGATGAACTCGCCGAGGGGACCACTGAGACCGAGGGCGACCCAGAGCCCTACGACCAGGGCGACCAGATCGAGGATCTCGCGGACGAATCCACGCACCCAGCCTCGGACCAGGAGCCCTGCCAGGAACAGACCCAGGACGAAATCGATCACTACGTCGTACGTTCTACGTCCTACGTTCTCCGTAGCGCGGGATTGCCAGGTGTCAGACCCGGATGGTCAGAACCGGACAAGGGGCGTTCATCAGGATGTCATGGGCGTTGGAGCCGAGCAGGAACTTCCCGGCCGAAGTGCGCTGGCGAAGGCCGATGACGATGAGTCGGCCGTCATAATCGGTGGCGGCCTGGACGATGTCGTCCGCTGGTGAGTTGCCCCGCACGAAGTTGTGGATCGAGTAGTTGATGCCCTCCTTGGACAACATCTCGTCGATCGTCTCCAGCTCCCGATCGCTCGCCACCACGTCTTCGTCGTCGTCGACGCCCGCCCCATGCAGCGAGTGGATCACCACCAACTCGGTGGCACGCAGCCTCGCCTCCTCGAGACCCAGCTCCAGAGCGGCCCGGCCCCGTTCCGACGACATATATCCCACGATGACGCTCATGCCTGCCTCTGCTTGCCGTTGGACGGCAACCTAGCCAGCCGGTAGCTCGATGCGCATCCTCTTGTTGGCCTTCCCCTTCGAC
The DNA here is from genome assembly GCA_025937235.1 of Acidimicrobiia bacterium. Lineage (GTDB taxonomy): Bacteria > Actinomycetota > Acidimicrobiia > Spongiisociales > ZC4RG35 > JARDZU01. The sequence goes on along the minus strand of JAICRU010000012.1, from coordinate 7,518 downwards.
TCGGTCTTGACCACCCGGACTTCGCCGACCTCGAGTGTCGAGGCGACGTGGGTGCCGCCGTCCGCCTGGCGATCCAGCCCGACGATGTCGATCACCCGGATCTCTTTCACCCACTCGGGGATCAGGTTGACCTTGGTCCGGATCAGGTCGGGATCGGCGAGCGCCTCCTCCCTCGCCATGTAGATGACTTCGGTCGGATAACCACGGACGAGCTCCTGATTGAGCCGGCGCTCCACCTCTTGGCCGAACTCGACCGAGATGCCATCCAGCTCGAAGTCCATCCGGGCGACTCCCGGCTCCATGTTGCCCCCGGTCACCTTCGCCCCGAAGTCACGAAAGATGACCCCTGACAGGGCGTGAAGGGCGGTATGGGTCCTCATCGTCCGATAGCGGCGGTCCCAATCGATCAAACCGTGGATCGGGGTCCCCGGTTCCGGAAGTGGGGCACCTTCGGGCACCACGTGGAACGGCATGCCTTGGCGCCGGATCGTATCGACCACCTCGACCTCTCCATCATCCCATCGGATGATGCCCATGTCGCCGGGTTGACCCCCGCCACGGGCGTAGAACACCGTGCGGTCGAGAAGAAGACCGTCCGGGGCGACCTCCAGCACCGACCCCTCCGCCTCCGCGAGGTAGGCGTCGCTCGCCGCTAGCTCGTCGGTGGGGCCTGACCCAGCCATGCGCTGAGACTAGGCCTCGTGCACAGGAGCGCTAGCTGGTCTCGCTCGGTGCCGGGGCACCGGAGAGTCGCCACACCCTTGTCTCCCAGAGGAACCTCGAGCCCTTGGGCACGAGGTGGACGATGCCTTCGGAGATCAGAGACTTGAGGGTCTCGCTCTCGGCGAGAAGCGAAGGCAGGGGGATCATCTTCTCGGCGAGTCGGGCTACTTTGCCGTACACGGCGCGCGCGGCCTCGAGGATGGCCGTCTCGTCCTGCAGGCTCCCCGTGGGGAGAAAGACCCGCCCGCCGGGCCTCAACCGACGCACCGCCTCACGGAGCATCCTGATCGGCAGCTCACTGCCTCTCGGGCCGCCACCGATCCCGGTAGGGAACCAGCCGCTCACCGCGGCCAGCGAGTCGGGGACGCCGGAGACATCCCCGATGATCACGTCGGCCTCGATGTCCTCGTCGAGCGGATCGAAGAGGTCGCCGTGGTGAAACTCGATTCGTTCGGAGACGCCGTGTGCCTCGGCGTTGGCCTTGCCTACTTCCTCGACCTCCGGGCTGTTGTCGACAGCCAGCACCCGCGAAGCCCCCAGCTTGGCCGCAATGATCGCCAACACGCCGGTGCCAGTGCCGACGTCGATCACGACGTCGCCCTCGCTCACGTCCATCGCGTCGGCAACCAAGGTCGAGATGGTGGTCGGGGCGAAGGTGCTCTCACCCAGGATCAGGTCGAGTGGACCGAGACGGCCCTTCCACTGAAAATTGCCTAGCGCCACCGGGTTTCCCATCTCTAGTTGGACAAATCATAGGGATCATGCGTTACCGAGAAGTCGAGTCGTCCGGTACGAACGCCGGACCGTGGCCCGGTACTATCAGCCCCGCCACCTCGAGCACCCGCTCCCTACCGACGTGGAGCCCGTCGGGATCGGTGCACAGCGGGTCGTGAAACGGAGCGTTCTCATACCACCAGAGATGGGTGAAGGCAACGGTTCTCTCCTCAGCGGCGACGATCGTGGTCACGTCTTCGGCGGTATGGCCCGGGGTGTGCCAAAGCGTCACCCCGTCGGCGACGACGAACCCTTCGGCCGGTCGCGACTCCCACACGTCCCCGCGATAGATCGCCCAGTGGTCATGAATCCTCGCCTCAGGGAACAGGGCCGCGTTCACGGTGTGGTCGGGGTGGTGATGCGAGAGGATGACATCGGTCACCTCCTCCGCCGACCGGCCCAGGTCTGCGATCGGGTCGAGGATCAAAGATGTCGAGGCGACCATCCCGGGATCGACGACGATCAAGGAGGAGCCGGCTTCGATCAGAGAGATGGTCGAGGCAACCCGCCCACCACCGTATCCGACATGGAGGACATGGAACGTCGGCATGCGATCAGGTTAAGACCCTCCAGCGGTGCAGATGTCAGTCCCATTCTCGGTGCCTGAATCCGATTTCCGGTCTAAAGTCGCCCCGCGGCGTGGCTTCTGTCTCGCCGCGCATTCCCAAATGGAGGAAGGAAACATGAAAATGAAGAGAGGCCTAAAGCTTCTCGCGCTCGTGGGCGCCCTTTCCCTCATCATCGCAGCTTGTGGCGGTGGCGAGGGCGGGGACACAACCACGACGGCCGGCGGTGACGAGGAGACCACGACCACCGCCGCCGCCGAGGAAACCACGACCTCTGCGGCCGAAGGCACAACGGTGCCGGCTGGCGAGCTCGGAACCGTCGAAGTTGCAGCGGGTGAGCCGATCAAGATCGCCTCGGCCCAGACCATCAGCGGGGACACGGCCAGCCTTGGGGAGGACCAGGTCCGAGCCATAGAGATCGCCATCGCCGACAAGGGTGAGCTACTGGGTCATCCCATCGAGTTGGCCTTCGACGAGGACGAGGGCTGCAACTCAGAGGGCGGCCAGACCGCGGCGACGAGGATCACCGCCGACCCCCAGGTGATCGCCGTGATCGGCACCAGCTGCTCCGGCGCCGGTGTACCGGCGTCGAACGTCATCACCTCGGCGGGCCGGATCCTGGTTTCGGGGTCGAACACGTCGCCGGTGCTGACCTCGGACCTCGCCGGCAACGAGGGCCCCGAGCATCATGAGGGCTATTTCCGCACCGCTCACAACGACGCCATTCAGGGCGCCGCTGCTGCGACGTTCGTGTTCGAGGAGCTCGGCCTGACCAATGTGGCCACCATCAACGATGGCGACCCCTACACCCAGGGTCTGACCAGCGCCTTCGAGGCGGCTTACGAGGGGCTCGGAGGCACCATCGCCCTCAGCACCGCGGTGACCGCCGACCAGACCGACATGCGCCCGGTCCTCACCGAAGTGGCTGCGGCAGGAGCCGAGCTCATCTTCTTCCCGATCTTCCAGCCCGCCGGTGACTTCGTCGCCGAGCAGGCCCTGGAAGTCGCCGGGTTGGAAGAAGTGGTCCTGATGGGCGCCGACGGGCTCCTGTCGGACACCTATGTGGTGCTCCCGCAGACCGAGAACATGTACTTCTCCGGTCCGCAGACGCCCACGGGTGACGCCTACGACGAGTTCGTGGCCAAGTACCAGGAAGCATATGGTGAGCCGCCGATCCAGTCGTTCCACGCCCATGCCTACGACGCGACGAACATGGTGTTCGCAGCGATCGAGGAGGCGGCCACGGACGACGGCAGTGGCAACCTGAGCATCGACCTCCAAGCCCTGCGGGACGCCATGCACAGCATGACCCACGAGGGTCTGACCGGCTCGCTCAGCTGTGACGAGTTCGGCGACTGTGCCGCACCCAACATCGACATCCTGCAGAACACTCCAGAGACGGCCGACATCGCCGCGGTGCGGGCCAATATCCTCGCCACCTACTCGGCGGAACAACTCGGTTTCTAACCGAACCAAATGACAGTGCCCGGTGTCACCTGTGTGGCACCGGGCACCAAACCCACGGGGAGGCCCAGCCGCTAGATGACAGAAGCAGCCACTGTCGACGCCCGCCCGGCCCGACGTGCCACACGCATCACCCCGGTCAGCATCTTCCTCTGGGCTCTCCGGATCGCTGCCCTGGCGATCATCCTCTACGGGTCCTACCTGAGCATCTCGTCCGGCCGTCTGACCGCGTCGCAGTGGCGCGATCTGTTCGTCTTCGGAATCTCCACCGGCTCGGTCTATGCCCTGATCGCATTGGGCTACACCATGGTCTACGGGGTGCTCCGGTTCATCAACTTCGCCCATGGCGAGGTGTTCATGGTGGGGGCGATGATGGCCTTCTACGTCGCCAACGCCCTGGCCGCCACCACCCTTTGGACCTCCAGCCCGGTCATCTCCCTCCTCATCGTGCTCGTCGCCGCCATGGCCACCTCGACCTCGGTGGCAGTGATCGTGGAGCGGATCGCCTACCGCCCTCTGCGGGGGGCACCGAGGCTCATTCCGCTGATCACCTCCATCGGAGCCTCCTTCACCATCCAATACCTGGTGAGGGGTCTGGTCGGGCCCAGCACCAAGGCGTTCCCCAGGGTGGAGTCACTGCGGGGCACCACCGAGATCTTCGGCCTCGTCATCCTCAAGTCCCAGGTGGTGGTCATCGCCGCTGCCCTGGTGATGATGACTGGTCTCTACCTGTTCGTGGAGAAGACCCGGACCGGGAAGTCGATGCGGGCCGTGGCCGAAGATCCGGAGACGGCCGCCCTCATGGGAATCGACGTCGACAGGACCATCGTCAAGGTGTTCGCCGTCGGCGGGGCGATGGCCGGGGTCGCCGGCGCCCTCTGGGGATTGGTCTTCCCCAGCCTCAACTTCTTCTCCGGTTTCCTGCCCGGCATCAAGGCTTTCACCGCCGCCGTCCTCGGTGGCATCGGCAACATCGTCGGAGCCATGCTCGGTGGAGTCAGCTTGGGCATCTTCGAGTCCGTCGGCCCCAGCCTGGTGCTGGCCGGGTACGAGATCCCGGCCTTCAGCCAGCTCAAAGACGTCGTGGCGTATGCCGCCCTGGTCCTGGTCCTGATCTTCCGCCCCACCGGGATCCTTGGCGAGCGACTCGCCGAGGAGCGGACCTAGCCCATGTCCCAGGTCGTCGATGCCCCGGTCCCGGTCGAGGTCGAGTTGAGGCCCGCCGCGCGCCTGGACATGAGACGCGCGGTAAGGCTGGGCCTGTCCGGCGGGGTGGCCATGGTCTTGGTTTGCGCCATCGGCATGGTGGCCGCGTTCCAGCCCCGGATGCTCATCGACCCGATCCTGCCCATGGGAACGTTCTTCCTCTATCTGCTGCCCCTTATCTTCGGCTGGACGGCGAGCCAGCCCCCGCCCACCCTCGAGGGCTTCGAGCCGGCCAAGACCGGGGCGAGGAACATCCTGGCCGGAGCCCTGGCTGGAGTGCTCGGCGGTCTGTGCGTCGGCCTCCTCCTCATCGTTATCACCACCTGGGACCTGCGTGGCGTTTTCATCAATCTCTCCCCCCAACTGGCCGAGATCATCAGCTTCGGCCTCCCGGTCGCCGCAGCCATCCCCGTGATCGCGTTGGTGGCGGGCGTCGTCGGGGCGCTGGGAGGCGCCATCCATCTCCTATCGCCACGTCCCCGCCGGGCAACGATGTCGGCCCTGGCCTGGGTGCTCGTCTTCTCGCTGTTCACCGACATCTTCGGCCAACTGTTCGACGCCCTGAGCCTGGATTTCGTGATCGACTTCCTCTACACGGGTCGAGGCGGGGCACTGACCATCGCCGGGGCGCTCGTCCTGTTCGCAGTGTTCTTCGCCTTCTATTGGTGGCTGGGCGGGCGAGAGAGCACGCTGCGCCAGAGGGTTCAGGCGATGCCCGCCGGTCGGCGATCCAGATGGCAGATCGGGGCCGCGGTCATCATCCTGGTCATCCTCTATTTCGTCCCCAGGATCATGGGACCGTTTGTGAGCCAGATCCTGGTGACGGCCGGCATCTATCTGCTCATGGCCCTGGGCTTGAACATCGTGGTCGGTTACGCCGGCCTGCTCGACCTGGGTTATGTGGCCTTCTTCGCGGTCGGTGCCTACAGCACCGCCATCCTCACGTCGCCGCAGTCACCAGCGTTCTCCCCCGAGATTTCGGTGCTGGCGTCGATCCCCTTCGTCATGATCGCCGCCGCGATCGCCGGGATCTTGGTCGCCACGCCAGTCATTCGAATGCGTGGCGACTATCTGGCCATCGTGACCTTGGGTTTTGGCGAGATCGCCCGGATCCTGCTCAACTCGGAGTGGCTCGCGCCCTACTTCGGGGGCGCCCAGGGCATAACCAACATCCCCGACCTCCAGATCGGGCCGATCACCTTCAGCACTCCTCAGGATTACTTCTACCCGGTTTTCCTCTTCGTCGTCCTCGCCGCCTACATCACCTATGCAGTGCAGAACTCACGATGGGGGCGGGCGTGGATGGCGATGCGCGAGGACGAGTCGGTGGCCGAGGCGATGGGTATCAACATCGTCACCGCCAAGTTGTCGGCTTTCGTGGTGGGGGCCATCCTGGCCAGCTTCGGCGGCACCTTGTTCGCCTCCCAGATCGGCTCGGTGTTCCCCCACACCTTCGACATCGTGGTGTCGATCACGGTGCTGGTGATCATCATCGTCGGCGGCATGGGCAGCGTGCCCGGCGTCGTCCTCGGCGCCATCGTCCTCATCGTCCTACCCAACCTGCTCCGCGAGTTCTCCGAGTACCAGTTCCTCTTCTATGGCGTCCTCTTGATCGTGATGATGCTCAAACGTCCGGAAGGTTTCATCCCGAGTCGGAGAAGGGCGCAGGAACTCCACGCCGAGGAGCTGTCCCAGGACGCCTGGCTCGAGATCTACGGGGAGAAAGGCCTGGAGGAGAAAGTACCCGAGGGAACCACCTGATGGCGTTGCTCGAGATCACGGGGCTGAGCAAGGCCTTCGGTGGCCTGCGCGCCATCAACGGGCTGGACATATACGTCGATGAGGGCGAGGTGGTGAGCGTCATCGGCCCCAACGGCGCGGGCAAGACCACCTTCTTCAATCTGGTGACGGGGATGGAGACCCCCGACGAAGGCTCGATCGTCTTCGACGGCCAGGAGCTGGTCGGGCTGCGCCCCAACCAGATCCTCCAGCTGGGCATGGCCCGCACCTTCCAGAACGTCCGCCTCTTCCCCGCCATGACCGTCCTCGAGAATGTGATGGTGGGCCAGCACGCCCGAACCAGGGCCGGGCTGCTCGGCGCCATCTTCAAGACCCCGTCGCAGCGTCGCGAGGAGAGGGAGATCGAGGAGCGGTCGAAGGAAGTGCTGTCCTTCTTTGGCACCCGGCTCGCCGGGTACCGCCACGACCAGCTGTCCATGGTCCTCTCCTATGCCAACCGGCGCCGTCTCGAGATCGCCCGGGCCATGGCCACCAGCCCGAGGCTCCTCCTCCTGGACGAACCGACGGCGGGGATGAACCCAAGAGAGACGATCGAGCTCACCGAGCTCATCGGAAGGCTTCGCAGTGAGCGGGCCTACACCATCGTGCTCATCGAGCACGACATGCAGGTGGTGCGCAATGTCTCAGACCGGGTAGTGGTGCTCGACCACGGCGTGAAGCTGACCGAGGGCTCCTATGACGAGATCTCGACCAACGAGAACGTGATCGAGGCTTATCTGGGCAGACCAGCGGAGATGGGGGCATGACCAGCAACGGGGCCACACCGGTCCTGTCCCTCAAAGGGGTCAATACCCACTACGGCGCCGCCCACATCCTGAAAGACGTCGACATCGACATCTACGCCGGGGAGATGGTTTGTCTGCTCGGCGGCAACGCCTCGGGCAAGACCACCACTTTGAAGACGATGCTCGGTTACCTCAAGCCGTCTTCGGGAGCCGTGCTCATGGACGGAGAGAACGTGAACGGTTGGAGCACCGCCGACCGG
>JAICRU010000159.1 GCA_025937235.1 Acidimicrobiia bacterium | reverse complement strand
TCGGCCAACGACCTGGGCATCATCCAGGGCCAGCTGGACAAGCTGATCAGCCCCGACGTGGAGGTCCTGGAGCGCACACCGATCAATCACAAGGGCAAGCTCGGCTTCCACTACCTGTACGTCCTCAAGCAGCAGTCGACCGGACGTGAGGGAGTGCATTCCCACTACTTCGTCTTCGACGGCGCAAAGCTGAACGTGCTGGTTTTCGAGGTCTTCCCCCGGACCGAGTTCGAGAAGATAGCGCCCACCTTCGACCAGATCTTCGATAGCTTCGAGAGCGAGAAGCGCGATGGACCGCCTGTTGCGTCGCCCACCGCTCCCGCCGAAGCTACGCCTGCTCCCGCCCAGCCGTAACCCGAACCCAGCTCACTGCTGTTGCTGCTGCTGGGCCTGGAGACGCTGGCGTAGCGCATCCTCCCGGGCGACGTCCTCGGCGTTGTACCCCTCCGAGATGAAGTCCACAGCTTCGAACAGAGGCCGGATCTCGCACTCACCCTCGCCCTGGGCAGCGGCGAAGCGCACGCTCCACGGCTCGAGCTCCTCCCAGGAGCCGACCTCCACCAGCGCGTAGCCGGCCACGAGCTCCTTGGTCTCGGCGAAGGGGCCGTCGATGACGCTCACCACCTTGCCGCCCTCTATCCTCATGCGCTTTCCCCTGGAGCTCGGGGTGAGGCCTTCCCCGCCGAGGAGAATCCCCGCCCGGGCCATGTCCTCCATGAGCTCTGCCATGCCCTTCAGCTGAGCCGGGGTCGGGGGGACCCCCGCCTCGGTGTCCTCGGTTGCCTTGACCATCAACATAAATCTCATCGCTTCCTCCCTCCGTCCGGATCCACCCGAAACAAAAAGAGAGCGCCCCGAGGGGCGCTCTCTTAGTTGGAGTTGCTGGTTAGAACGGGTAGGTGAAGTTCCCACGCACGCACTCAGTGGAGATGAGCCCGCAGGTGTGGTTCCTGATGCCGTCCACGCTGCTGGTGTTCCTCTGGATCTCTGCCGAGTCGCCCTTGATGCCGTTCACCGAGTTCTTGATGGCGGTTGCCTGACCGGTGATGGTCGACAGCGTGCCCTCAATCGAACGAGCGGTGGACAGAATCTGGGGGACCTGGCCGTTGATCGAAATCACCGTGGCGTTGATCGCCTTGGCGTTCGGGTTGATGCTCTTGGCGGTGACGTCGATGTTCTTGGCAACTTCGTCAACGTGTCCGAGCATTCCGGTCAGCGGCTTTGCTGCAGTCAGGATCGCCGCAGAGGTCTTCTCGGTCTTCTGCAGCTCGGCAACCAGTGCGGTCTCATCGTGCACCTCGCCGAGGCTGTTGGTGATCGAGTCCACCTTGTGGTCGATGGCCTGAGCCGACACCAGCGTCCGGGTGAGCATGACCACTGCGGTCAGCGCCCAGGCGATAACGATGATGAGGGCAATACCAGCCTGCCCAATCTCGGAGACTTTCCGGGAAGTCATCGGTTAGTTACCGCACCGACGGCCGGAGGCCGTGTTCAGCACCGGGTCGGTACAGATCTGACGAACGTGAGCCGCAACACCGGTCGAACGGTTCAGGTCGAGGTCGATCCTGCGGGTGTCTACCCGAATCGACTTCAGCTGGCTGTCGATGGTGGTGACTTCGCTGATGATCGGACGAAGACCACGGTTGTCGGCGCCGGGGGTGTCCAGGGACACCAGCGTGGCGTCAATGCTCCGCAGGCCGCCCAGAGCGGTGGTCAGACCACCGTTGATCTCCTTCAGCGTGGGGTCGATGTCCTTCAGGGTTCCGTCGATCACGGTGAGGGTGTTGATGATCGAGCGTGCCTGGCCCGGGATGGGCTTAAGGGTCGAGTCGATTGCGGTCAGGGTGTCGTTGATGGTCGTGATATGTCCCGGCAGGGGGCTGACGTGACCCGAGATGTCTGCGACGTCGGGGTCGGTCAGTGCCAGGTTGGCGTCAATGTTGTCGAGCGCATTGACGATGGCAAGCAGGTAGCCGATAACGACGAGGACAACCAGGGTCCCAATCGTTACCCACACCTTCAGCCAGCGGGCGGCCGTTGCAAACGGCGCGGCCACTCCCGCGTTATAGGCCATTCCTTGCTGAGCCATTCAAATCCTCCTTAGTGCTTAATGCCGCAGTTAGAAATGGTTACTAGCAGTGCTCGTCCGGGCCACCGCTGGCTACTCCCAGGCCCAACAGGTTCACACCGATACCGCAGGTGCTGACGTGTGCGCTGTCGAGGGACTCTTCGATCGGGTCGGTGTCGGTGGAGATGTTGCGTGCCGTTCCGATGATGGAGTCCAGAAGGTTGTTGATGGTGATGATGTCTCCGCTGATCTGGCGGGAGATGCTCAGGATGCTGTTCACCTGCCCGCCGATTGCCCTGGAGTTGCCGTTGATGGCGCCGATCGTGCTGTCGATGGAGGCGGCAGTGCCGTCAATCGACTTGGCGACACCAATGATCTCGTCCAGCGAAGGAACCAAAGGCTTGGAGGTCGCAAGGATCGAGTCCAGGATGGCCTCGGTCTGGACCAGTCGGGCGATGGAGCTCGCCGACGTGTTGATGCTCGTGGCGTTGCTCTCGATGCTGTCTGCCTTGACTCTGAT
>JAICRU010000132.1 GCA_025937235.1 Acidimicrobiia bacterium | reverse complement strand
TCCTGCCCTCGCGGACAAGTTGCTCGATGGTCGGCATGTTGCTCCTACTAGGCCAGGAAACGGTCCCGGGCGCAGCCCGAGGAACCGGACCTCCAGTGAAACCTTGCGGTGAAACCTTGCTTGCCCAGGCCCAACGGCCCGGGCCATCCGGTCGTGCTCAAATGGCGAGCGGCCCCGGACGAACACCGCATTCTATGTGGGTTCTGCGATTAGGGCCAAATTTCGGTGCCCTCGGGTCGTGCCACCGTTGTCGCGGCCCCAACATGTTGTCTGGGGGACGGTCGTCGTATCGGCCTCGGTGGTGGTGGTCATGGGCGCGCTGGTGGTCGTCGTTGGCTCTGTCGGCGTCGTCGTCGTCGTGGACCTGGGTGCCGTGGTCGTGGCGGTAGACGTAGTCGAGGTCGTCCCCGGCGTGGTCGTGGTGGTCGGAGGCATGATGGGTGGTGGTCGCGGCCCGGACCGGGTCGTCGGCGCGTACCGGGCGGCTGAGTAGTGGTCGGGCCGGCGCCACCGGGTGGAGTGGTGACGATGATCGTTGTCGTGTTTGCCGGCCCGGTGTCACCCCACCAGGCCGCCCCCTGCGAAAGAACCGCCCGGCCGGGCGGTTCTTTCCATGTTCTCGGAGGGAGGGGCATGCCTCCCACTTGGGAGAAAACGAGGCTACTCCTCTTCGTCGTCGCCCCCACCCAGGTTGCCGCCCAGGGAAGCGAGCCACTCGGCTGGGTCCTCGGGAAGGCCTTCGTCCTCCCCTGGGGCGCTGAGCCCTCCCTCGAGGAAGCCGAGTGAGGCGACGGTGGTGGCGCCGGGGAGCGCCGGCTGGAGCACCTGGTATTGCTGGGCGCCGGTCCCGGCCGGGATCAGCTTGCCGATGATCACGTTCTCCTTGAGGCCCCGCATGAAGTCGGAGCGCCCCTGGATGGCGGCATCGGTGAGTACCCGTGTCGTCTCCTGGAAGGAGGCGGCCGATAGCCACGAGTCGGTGGCCAATGAGGCCTTGGTGATCCCCATCAGCTCCGGACGCCCCTCTGCCGGCCGTTTGCCGGCGGTGACCAGCTCACGGTTGGCGTCGCGGAAGGTCTGGTCGTCGACCAGCGCCGCGGGCAGGAAGTCCGACTCGTTGGGAGAGACCACCCGAACCCTCCGCAACATCTGGCGGACGATCATCTCGATGTGCTTGTCGTGGATCTCGACACCCTGCGACCGGTACACCTCCTGGACCTGATCGACCAGGTACTGCTGGGTGGCACGCACCCCGCGGATCTCGAGCACCTCCTTGGGATCGAGCGGGCCCTCGGTGAGCTGGGTGCCTGCCTCGATATCGACACCGTTGGCCACCCGGAGCTTGGCATAACGAGAGATCGGGTACACCGCTTCCTCGTCACCATTCTCGATCAGGACACGTCTTCCCTCGGTGTCTTCGACCAGGGTGACCACACCACTGAGATCGGAGATGACCGCCTTCCCTTTCGGGGTGCGGGCCTCGAACAGCTCGACGACGCGGGGGAGCCCGTGGGTGATGTCCTCACCGGCCACACCCCCGGTGTGGAAGGTGCGCATGGTGAGCTGGGTTCCAGGCTCGCCGATCGACTGAGCGGCCATGATCCCCACGGCTTCGCCCGTCTCGACGGTTCGGCCGGTGGCGAGCGACAGGCCGTAGCAGGCCTGGCAGACGCCGCCTCTCGTGTCACAGGTGAGTGGCGACCGGACTCGAACCGACTCCACGTCGGCCTCCTCGATGGCGTGCAGCTCCTTGGTACCGAGCACGACCCCGGCCCTCAGCTTCTCGTCGTCGACCGTGGCCACCAGGGTGCGGCCCTCCTTGAGATCGTCGGCGAGCACCCGCCCATAGATGCGTGACCGGAGGTTGCGGATCTTGGCCCCGCGCTCATCGACCACCGAGATCGTGATCCCCTTGTCGGTGCCACAGTCGTCGTCGAGGATGATCATCTCCTGGGAGACATCGACGAGACGGCGGGTCAGATAGCCCGAGTCTGCGGTGCGGAGGGCAGTGTCGGCTAGGCCCTTGCGGGCGCCGTGGGTCGATATGAAGTATTCGAGGACCGAAAGGCCTTCCCTGAAGTTGGCGATGATGGGACGGGGGATGATGTCACCCTTCGGGTTGGCCACCAGCCCGCGCATACCGGCGATCTGACGCACCTGCATCATGTTCCCGCGAGCCCCGGAGCCGACCATCATGTCGAGGGCGTTGAAACGCTCCGACTTGATGCCGGCCTTCATCGCATCGGTCACCTTCTCGGTGGCCTCGGTCCAGATCTCAATCAGCTCCTGGCGACGCTCCTCGTCGGTCACGACGCCCTTCTGATAGAGACTCTGCACCTTGTCGGCCCGCTCCTCGTACTCGGCCAGGATCTGTGGTTTTTCCACCGGGGTCTTGACGTCGTCCAGGGCGATGGTGAGACCGGCCCGGGTGGCGAACTGGAACCCGAGATCCTTGATCCCGTCGAGCATCTCGGCCACGGCCGATCGGGGGTACCGCTCGATGACGGTCTCGATCAGCCTCCGGATGTCCGACTTCATGACCACCGAGTCGACGAAGGGGAATCCCTCGGGCAGCACCTGGTTGATGATGACTCGCCCCAGGGTGGTCTCGGACAACCCCGTCGGGCTCAGCGGCTCCGCGGTGAGGAGGCTGCCCAGGGTCGGCTTGAGGTCGGCATGGAGCTCGGGATCCCCGGTGAGATCTCCGAGTCTGATCTTGATCGGGGCATGGATCGACAGCTCGCCGATCTCGTAGGCCATCATGGCCTCGTCGAAGTCGGCGAAGTGGCGCCCGGCGCCCTTGGCCTCATCGATGTGCTCGGACAGGTAGTAGATCCCGATGACCATGTCCTGGGACGGGGTGACGATGGGCCGTCCCGAGGCAGGCGACAGCACATTGTTCGAGCTGAGCATCAGCACCCGGGCCTCGGCCTGGGCCTCGGCGGACAGGGGCAGGTGCACGGCCATCTGGTCACCGTCGAAGTCGGCGTTGAACGCCTCACACACCAACGGGTGGATCTGGATGGCCTTGCCCTCGACGAGGACCGGCTCGAACGCCTGGATGCCGAGGCGGTGCAGCGTCGGGGCCCGGTTGAGCAGGACCGGATGCTCCTGGATGACGTCGGAGAGCACATCCCACACCTGGGGGCGCTGGCGCTCCACCATCCTCTTCGCCGCCTTGATGTTCTGGGCCAGGTCCAGATCGACCAGCCGCTTCATCACGAATGGCTTGAACAGCTCTAACGCCATGATCTTGGGCAGCCCGCACTGGTGCAGCTTCAGCTGGGGCCCGACCACGATGACCGAGCGACCCGAGTAGTCGACGCGCTTGCCCAGCAGGTTCTGACGGAATCTTCCCTGCTTGCCCTTCAGCATGTCGGACAGAGACTTGAGCGCCCGATTCCCCGGCCCGGTCACGGCACGGCCGCGCCGCCCGTTGTCGAAGAGCGCGTCCACGGCCTCCTGAAGCATCCGCTTCTCGTTGTTGACGATGATCTCGGGTGCGCCCAGGTCGAGAAGTCTCTTGAGCCGGTTGTTCCGATTGATCACACGGCGATAGAGATCGTTCAGGTCGGAGGTGGCGAACCGCCCACCATCGAGCTGGACCATGGGGCGAAGATCGGGCGGGATCACCGGCACCGTCTCGAGGATCATGTCCTCGGGCCGGTTCTCCCCCTCCCAGAACGGCTTGACAACCTTCATCCGCTGGGTGGCCCGCTGACGCTTCTGCGCCGAGCCGGCGTCGAGGTTGGCCACGAGGCTCTCCATCTCGACGTCGAGATCGAGATGGGACAGCAGGGCCTTGACGGCCTCGGCACCCATGCCGCCCTCGAAGTAGTCGGCGTAGCGGAAGTAGATCTCACGCCACAACTGCTCGGACTCCACCAAGTCCTTGGGCTTGAACTTGCGGAACGTGTCGAAAGCGTCCTCGATCAACTCGATTTCGCGGTCGGACCGCTCCTGGCGGTCCTTGATCTCCCGCTCGACTTCCTTCTTGCGGGCGTTGATCTCCTGGCTCTTGGCACCACCTTCCTCCATGCGGGCCAGCTCGTCCTCGAGCGCCTCGAGACGGACCTCGTGCCACTCGGCGAACTCGGAGCGGACAACCTCGATCTCGTCGTTCATGGCGGCCTCGAGCTCGGGGAGGTCCTTCTTCCGCTTCTCGTCGTCCACCGAGGTGATGATGTAGCTGGCGAAGTAGATGACCTTCTCCAGCTCCTTGGGGGACATGTCGAGGAGATAGCCGAGACGGCTGGGGACACCCTTGAAGAACCAGATGTGGGTGACCGGGGCCGCGAGCTCGATGTGGCCCATCCGCTCACGTCTCACCTTGGACCGGGTCACCTCGACCCCGCATCGCTCGCAGATGATCCCCTTGTAGCGGATCCTCTTGTACTTGCCGCAGTAGCACTCCCAATCCCGCTGGGGACCGAAGATGCGCTCGTCGAACAAGCCCTCTTTTTCGGGGCGGAGGGTGCGATAGTTGATTGTCTCTGGCTTCTTGACCTCGCCATAGGACCAGGCCCGGATCTGGTCGCTGGAGGCCAGGCCGATCTTCAGTTCATCGAACAGCTGTTGCGCCATGAATTCGTCATCCGTCCTTAGTCAGCAATTGCTTGTGCGTATCTAGAAACCAAGTGCTATTCCGAGTCGGGGCGCTCGGGGCGGCTCAGGTCGATGCCCAGGGTCTCCACCGAGCGGTAGGACTCCTCTTCGAGCTCACGCAGCTCCACTTCCTCACCGGCGGAGAGCATCTCGACATTGAGGCAGAGGCTCTGCATCTCCTTGACCAGCACCCGGAACGACTCCGGGATGCCGGGCTCGGGGATGTTGTCGCCCTTGACGATCGCCTCATAGACCTTGACCCGGCCCTGGACGTCGTCGGACTTGATGGTGAGCAGCTCCTGCAGCGCGTAGCTCGCGCCGTAGGCCTCCAGCGCCCACACCTCCATCTCGCCGAACCGCTGACCACCGAACTGCGCCTTACCACCCAGCGGCTGAGAAGTGATCATCGAGTACGGACCGGTCGACCGGGCGTGGATCTTGTCGTCGACCAGGTGGTTCAGCTT
>JAICRU010000047.1 GCA_025937235.1 Acidimicrobiia bacterium | reverse complement strand
GGCCCACCGATGCCGACGCTCCATCTCATGCGCCGGGTACCGGGGGAACCCGTTGACTTGCTCGAAGTCGCCAGGTGCCCAGTATCGGCTGTCACCTGCCACGTGCCGTCCGCTGCGTTAGGGATGACCCGCGATGGCGGGGCCCCCTCATTCCGGCGACTCGCCGAGATGGTGTCCGCGGGGTTGGCCCGGGCCCTTCTCCTCGATCAATCAGGGCAGTAGCCGATGAGATCCAGGAGCACATGAGAACCCGGCACCAGCAACGGTCCGCCGATTTCGAGGGTCGTAGACGCCGGTTTGTCACCGTCGAAATGAGCTGCCCATTCCTCGATCGACTGTGCGAAGTGGGTGAAGTCGTCGTGGAATGCCTGCCTCCGGCAGATCTGGTCAAGCGAGGTGCCGGCCGCCTCACAGATCTTGGCCGCCTTCTCGAGCATGTACCGCATCTCCAGCTTGGGTGGCTGCCCGTAGAACGGGAAGTTGGGATGCCGCTTGGTCGAGTCTTCCAGGGACCCCCTGTGGTCGAATGGCGCCACTGTCGAGAAGAACAGGAACTTCCCGGCCTTGACGGCCTGCGGCTCATGTCCGAGACCTGGGGGCACCCCCGGCGCCTCGATGGTCTCGATCGACAGGTCCGAAGTGCCCGACAGCAGCTTGAAGGAGATCTCGATGCGCGAGCCCCTGCCGCCCAGACCCATGTAGGGGATGACGACCCGGGCGGGCGGGTTCTGGGGAAACCACCGCCTCCATACTTTGTCCATGGCCTCGAACTCGGAAGGGTGCCCCAGGTAGACCGTGGCCTTCACTGCCCGGTCCAGTGAGGTCCCGGCGGCCTCGGCGATGGCGGCCTGCTTCTCGAGGACGAAGTCGGTCTGGCTCTCGACATCGGAGTCGTACCAGAAGTTGGGGTTGGTCCTGGCTTTCAGAGCTACACCGCTCGGAGTGCCGTAGTACTCGGGACGCCCCCAGTCTCCCACCCAGTCCACCGGGATCTCACCGGCGAGGAACACCCAGTCGCCCCGCTCGATGGCCGGGGAGTAGCCGGCGAGTGGGGACGGCGTCCCTTCGGGAACCGCTGTTCCCTTGCTAGGCCCGGGGACAACCGCAGGGTCAACCCCGATCATGTCCACCTCGAGGATGGTGTCCTTGACCAGTAACCCGGTTGCGCGAATTCCCATACCGGTGGAGGCCGGCCGAGGCTCGAAGATGAACTCGTTCCGGGTGTTGAGGTATGGAGTGATCGAGATACGCGGCCAAGTGTTTCCTTCGGCGAACTCGTCCATCGTGGGGAATGGGGAGGTGAACCACTGATAGATGCGGACGATGTCCGCGCCGAGGTCGATTCCTGCGGCGTCGGCGGTCTTCTTCAAGTTCTGCATCACGAACCGTGACTGCAACTCGAGCTGGTTGTCCACGTTGGGGTTTCGCCCGTCGCCACCGGCTTCGGGTGCGAGCCCGTCCTTGAAGTCGGAGGCCAGCTGCCCGGCGAAGAAGACCCATCCACCCGCTTTTATTGCGGGGCTGTAGGGCATCAAAGGCTTGGGCTCGTCACCCCAAATCGCCTTGCGGTCACTTGGCATGGTCTCTCCTGTCTCGGGAATGTGTAGCGACCAATCAGCCCGCCCTAAACGGATGTCTCCTGAAGCAGACCTGTCACCGCATTGATGTCGTCGACCCCGACCAGGTCCGATGGCAAATCCACACCGACCCGGGCGAAGTACTCGGCCAACAGCGCAGGGGCGTCCACCACCAGACCGAGATGCAGCGAGATCACCTGCAGGGCGCCGTGTTCCGCTTCCTCCGAGTAACCACCAACAACGTCCCGCGGCACGATCACCCGAAAGTCACGGTTGGCGGCGTCGAATGCGGTGGACAACACGCAGGCGTCTGTCATCGTCCCGGTGAGCACCACGTTGTGGACATCCAGATTGTGAAGGAGGAATTCCAGGTCAGTCGGATAAAACCCCGACAACCGCTTCTTGGTGCGGATGTAGTAGTCGCCCTCCTCCTCTTCGGTGATCAGATCGAGCCACTTGGTTCCCTCCCAGGAATGCTCATCCATCAACTCGTTGTCTTCGACGTATAGGTAGTAAAGGACCCGCCAGTTGGCCATCCGGTTGTGCTTGCGGTTATTGAGATCGTCGATGCCGCCGTACCGCTGCCAGTGCTGGATATGGATGATCGGGATGCCCAGCCGCCGACACTCGGCCTGGAAGCGGTTGTGCGCCGGTACCCGCTCTCGGGCGCGCGGCACGGCCAACGTCAGCCGGTCCTCCTCACCAACATGTCCCCGGTGCATATCGATCTCCAGGACTGCGGTGTGGGCCGGGTCAAGCCAGGCGTCGAAGGCATCCGCGTAGCCGGGGACACCCGACGGGAGAGTCAATCTGTTTCGATTCTCCATGTAGCAGTACATGTCGGTCTTCATGCGTCCACCTCCTCGTCGGGTGTCAGCCTTGCCATTTCATCAGCCGCATCCGATCGACGCCGGGTCGATTGCGGCACCGGACCCTTCCGTCCCGATGGTGGGATCGCCAACGGTCTCGTCCGGGATGGTGATCTCACCCGATCGCACTCCTGCGACTATGTCCTCATATAGGGCCAGATCCTCATCGCTGAGCATCTCCTGGATGTTGGGGTAGAGGGGGGCGTCGATCTCCGGGTCGTTGACTGCGTCGAAGTCCAAGAAGGCGCTCTCCTCGAAGCCTTCACCCGCTCCCTGCTCGATTATCGATGTGGAAGCGAATGCGAGACCGTGAATCGCCGACGTCATCACATGGTCCGGGTCGAGTGACTGGCTCTCGTAGTACGACGGAACCACCCACACCTGTCCGTCGGCCTCGGCAGCGGCTTCGATGATCCCGAACACCGCCGAGTCGGTCGCGGAGAGAATCACGTCCGCCCCGCCGGCGATCTGGGCCTGAGCGGCCGACTTGGCGATCCCCGTGTCGGTCCAGGTCTCGATGTACTGCTGGGTGAAGGTGATGTCAGGATTGACACACCGGGCGCCAAGATTGAACGCTTCCGGCTGCCGGGTCAGACCCGGGAACGCGAAGCCATTGAGTGAGGCGATGTGCCCACTCTCTGTGACCATCGCGGCCAGAGCACCGGCGATGAAGTTGGCGTTGTGCTGGGCGACGTCGATCCAGCACAGGTTGGCAGGCCACTCCTCGCCCTCCGTCGGGTTATACGGAGCCAGGCAGATCTGAGTGTCAGGGAACTGCTCAGCAAGGGTGAGAGCAGGCTCCACCATTGCGCCGTGCGCGATCAGGATCAAGTCAAAGCCCTGCGAGGCGAAGGCCGATCCTTGCTGCACAACTGCGGCGGGATCGTTCAGCAACTCGACCGACTCGACGGATATGGCGGGGTTGGCATCCATCGCCAGTTCGGCACCGTCAAACCATGCGTTCGACCAGGAGAGGTCGTCGGCGGTCCCGGGGTAGATCAGCGCCACCTGGTAAGCGTCGTCCCCCGCTGCGGTGGTGTCGCTGCTTGCGGCGGTGGTTTCCGTACTGTCGGCGGTGGTCTCGGTGCTCTCGGCGGTGGTCTCGGTGCCTTGGGCAGTCGTGGTGGACTCCCCGGTCTCGCCAGCACAGGCTGCAAGGACCATCGTGATTGCTGTCACCAGCAACAACCATCGCGGAGCCCCTCTCGACTCTGACTCTCGCATCTGCTCCTCCAGTGTGATTGGGCCGCCGTACAGCGGCACTCGATCTACTTTACTCACAGCAAACGTGGGATGGTCAGGTGACTGCGCAATATCTGGCGGCTCACGCGCCGGCGCGGCGATATGGAATACCAACCGCGGCTGGGTAGGTCGAGCCAGGAGCGAATACGACGGCAATGACTGTGAACACATAGGGAAGCGCAACCCAGAGCTGTCCTGGTAGCGACTGGAGAGCGGGTACCTGGCCGGCAAGGAATTGGAGCCCTTGGGTCAGTCCGAAGCCGAGGGCATAGATCATGATCCATAGCGGTCGCCACTTGGCCAACACAACAACACCGAGCGCAATGAATCCCCTACCGGCGGTCATGCCCGGCACAAACCCCCCCGAGGTGGCGAGGACCAGAGCCGAGCCGCCGAGAGCGGCCAATACGCACCCCACAATCACAGCCGGGTATCGCAGACGCAGAACGTCCAAGCCCCCGGACTCCGCGGCGAGCGGTCGTTCGCCCGCAGCCCTCGCATAGAGGCCGTACCAGGTCTTGTTGAGCAAGTACCACACACCAACCGCCATCGCGATGGCGAGATACAGCATGACGTTCTGCTTGTTGAGGATCTCCCCAACCCACGGGATCGAACCGATGCCCGGAATGCTGACGCCCGACAGCGTCTCCCCATTCTGCCCGGCGAGGTACAACGAGTGCAGAGTCCCGGTGAGGCCCACAGCGAAGATGTTGAACATCAAACCGGTGACGATCTGGTCCGTTCCCCGGTTTACGTATAGGAATGCGAGCAGAGCGCCGAAGACGCATCCGGCCACTATGGCGGCCAGGATCCCGAGCCCCGCACTCGCCCTGGTGATACCCATGTATGCAGTGGCGAAGGCCCCGATCAGCATCATGCCCTCGATTCCGACGTTGAGCACTCCCGACTTCTCAGCAACGGCTTCACCCAGCGCCGCCATCACGATCGGCACCATCGACTGAATCCCGATCACGAAGAAGGCAAGGACCAGAGCCTCACTGAGCATCGACGTTCTCCGGATATCTGAACTTGATGACCTTGGTCACCATCAAGAGGACGACGAAAGTGGCTATGACTATCTCACCCACCACCGGTGACAACCCGGCCCCGGCCTGAAGGCTGTTCGAGCCGACACGCAGAATGGCGAAGAACAAGGCCGAGGCAATGATCCACAAGGGGTGGAGCCTCGCAACTAGAGCAACCCCGATGCCGAGAAACCCGAGGTTGGCGGAGAAGTCCTGCAGGAGCGAGTGATCGCGTCCCTGGACCACTAGTGATCCGGCGAGCCCGGCGAATGCACCGGCCATGAGGAACGTTTGGACTGTGACACGGTCGGTGCGTATGCCGGACAGTCGTGACGCAGGGTTGTTGGCTCCTATCGCTCGGATCGAGAACCCGAGTCTGGTGTGCTTCATGACAAACCAGGCAATAATCGCGGTGACTACGGCGACGAGAATTCCGATGTCGACCAACGAGCCGTCGATCGGGCGGGGGAACTCGGCGTTGACGTGGATGGCCTCGGTCCGCTGCACGAATCCCTCGGGGTACACGTCGAAAATGACCCAGGCCGCCAAGCTTGCGGCGACGAAATTGAGCATCAGACTGGTGACGATCTCGCTGGCATCGAAGCGAGCTTTGAGCCAGCCTGGGATCGCCCCGAACAAGGCACCGGCCACCACCGATCCCATCATGACGACCGGGATCAAGAGCCACGGCGACCACGTTCCCGGCAAGACGATCCCGAGCACGGCGGCCGCAACGGCACCAACAGTCATCTGGCCTTCGCCACCCACGTTCCAGAGCCGGGCGGAGAAGGGAATAGCTGCCGAGAGGGCGGTCAGGATCAGGATCCCAGTGATGACAACCGTTTGACCGATATTGAATGGGTTCCCGAGGGCACCGACGACGATGGCCTCCACCACCTCTAGGGGGTTGGCGCCCAGCAACCACACCAGCGCTGACATGGCAACCAAGGTCCCTGCCAACGACCATAGGGTCCTGACCCAGGCGGCCGTCTCGCTCTTATCCCCGGCCGCGACCGTCTCCACCGTCACGTCCAACTCCTCTCGATCACGACCCTCAAGAGTCGGACCGGCCTCCCGGGAGTGCCGCCGGTCTCCTCGGTGTCGGCGACCGTACCACTCTTGAATTGAGTCTCGTGAAGGACGATGGAGCCATATTGAAGTCGAAAGAAGACGCCTGCGACGTCCTCAACCGCTGTGCCTGCGGCAGAGAGCTCGAGGGACGCGTCCCGACGGCGACATCGCCCCGGCGCTCGGTGATCAGCCTGATGTTGCGCGAACTAGAGGCGGAGCCCGCAACATCGCGATCGAGTTGAACGCAAGAGCCCCGATCACGATGAATCCCCCAACCAGTGCAGCCTCCGTCGGGACCTCATCCAGGGCAAGCCAAACCCACAATGGGCCTAGCACCGTCTCGAGCAGCGTGATCAGTGCAACTTCGGGACCTGGGATGTATCTCGGTGCTATCGCCAGGAAACCGAAACCCAAGGGCAGCACCAGAAATCCGCTGATGGCCAGATAACGGAAGTCGGATGAGGTGGCGCTCATTGGGTCCGCCCACGGCAATGCCACCAAGGAGGCGAGCAGTCCGCCCAGGCCCATCGCCGGCACCATCGACCTATCTTGGTTTCGGCCGATCACGACAAAAGACCCGCCCAGGCCCGCCGCTGCTCCGAGACCAGCGAGGTCGCCCCACAGAGTGCCACCCCCTATAGACCCGGAGACCATGACGATGATGCCGACGATGGCGACGACGATCACACCAAACAGTCGCCGAGAGATCGGCTGCCGAAAGAATATCCACTCGTAGACGGCGGCGAACAACGGCGCCGCGCTCACCGCTACGAGTGTGTTGGCAACCGCCGTGTTGGTGATCGAGACGATGAACAGCACCGTCTGGAGCCCGAACAGCAAGGCCACCAGGAGCCCGGGGCGACCGATCAGCCGGATCACACGAGGCGTTCCGGCCAAAACCGAACTGGCCACCAACAACCCGATACACATGAGGGTGCCGCGCCAGAACAACAGCGTCCACCGGTCCACGGAGACGAGACGGATGAGGAGTGATTCAGGGCTGAGGAACAGGATGCCGGCGAATGCGAACGCCAGGCCTCGCCGGCTGGAGGAGGCGACCAAGACTCAGGAAGGGCTCATGGCGCGTGCTGCCTCCCCGAACTCGTCGATTCTCAAGTCGCCGACGTCGTAGAAGGCGATGATTCGGCAAGGACAGGCCTCGAGGCCCTCGTATTTCCAGGGAAAGGCCCCGATGACGGCGCGGGTGTTGAGCACCTTGCCGATGTCGCCGCCAACATTCTCAGCATGAATCAGACCCTCCTGAAACGCCCAGTTGTGGAACGGGAAGAGATCATTCTTCACTCGCCGACCGGACAGCTTGTGGGTGTATTCATACATCGGGAAGAACTCATCCACCTTCATCCCGACCTTTTCCTCGAACTGGGCGGTGAGATCAGGGCGCATGTTCCGAATGGTGGTCCACATCGGATGATCACCCGACCCGGCGTCGATCCCGAACCACTTGATCTCCATGTCGAGCATCCATTGCAGTAGCTCGAGCTTGCCGCCGGGATGCATGGAGAAGTAGCGAACGAGGTCTGCCTGCGGTTGACCCTCGTAGTAGCGATTGAACCCGGTGTGGATAATGAGAATGTCCCCCTTCTCGATCTCCACATTTGCAGTGAGCATGTCCGGGGTGATGACGTCCCAGTCGTCGACCATGTCCGAGATGTCGACGATGGCACCCTTGTTCACTAGAAAGGAGAGCGGGTACGAAGCCATATCCGCCCTCCCGTCCGCCCCGTGCATCCCTCCATCGAGGTGGGTGCCGACATGGAGCGCCGAGTCGATGCGCTGGGCCACGATGCGTTGTGTCTGCAGAGTCTGGGCGTAATACATCTTGTTCCCGGCGTAGCCCACCCAGCCGGGAGTGTGGACATTCATCGTGTGGGACAGGTCCACCATTTGCATTGAGCATCTCCAAAGTCGGTTGAGTGGGACTCTAGGCGGCCGGGTACTCCGCCTTCGCTCAGAGGACGCGGCCTTCGATGGCTACTCCATAGATGTCGGTGCGACGGTCGGCACGCGGCGTTACGAGGGCGGACCGAGTCTGTGCCCGAGGCGCCTCATCGAGATCGATGGCTGCCACCGCCAGCTCTTCATCCTTCCCCGGGAGGGGCCCGATGACGCGATTCCCCCGGGGATCGATGAGTATCGAAGAGCCGAGGAACTCCCAATCATCATGACTGCCCACTTGAGAGGCGGCCGCGATGTATACCTGGCTCAGATTTGCCTGGACCTCTGCGGCTCGGCCCTGGGGCGACATACCCTCGGAGTCCCAACGCAAATCGTCGAAGCCCACGATCCAGGCAGTGGGCACACAAATCAGGTCGGCTCCCTGAAGCGCGAGCAACCGGACAACCTCTACAAAGCGAAGGTCGTAGCAAACACAAAGCCCGATCGTCCCGAACTCGGTATCGACCAACGGGAATCCGAGGTCACCTGAGGCAAACACGAGCTTCTCTTCTCCGAAGAGGTGTGTCTTTCGGTAATGGCCGACGAGCATGCCATCCGGGCCGATCACCACGGCGGAATTGAAGAGACGCTCGTTGTCAACTTCACACAACCCGCCTACGACATAGCCTTTGCCTTCCACCGCCAGCCGGCCCCATGCTTCGGTGGTCGGACCCGGGACTGGTTCGGCGATGGCACCGAGCCGGGCACGGTCGAGCACATACCCGGGGATCATCATCTCCGGCAGGACGACGATGTTCGCCCCCGCCGCGAACAGGGAGACGATGGCGTCGGCGGCGCGGCGGCGATTGTCGTCGAACTCGTATGGGGCGGCAGCCAGCTGAGCCAGGCCGACTCGCATCTGTCGGCTCACTTCAGCAACTCGTAGGCGCCGACCTTTATGAGCATGTTCCAGTCCGCAGGCGATGGCCCCCCAACACTTTCGATCCGGGATCCCTGATCCGCCCGCACCGCGTGCCAGACCCCTACCGGGACATGCACGGCACATGGCGCCTCGAAGACGAGGTCGAGACCGTTGTCGAGATCCTCGATGGTGCCCGATCCCGACACGACATACAACGTGTCCTCCGACCCGGTGTGGACGTGGGGGATGTTGCGTTCGCCGGGCTGCATGTCCACGTAATTCATGTTGGCGTTCTGTGACCCCTTGCCCGGCCAGACGACCAGGCGGGCATCGCGGGCGATCATTGGCATCATCAAGTCCGGCTCGTCCCGGTGGAAGACGTGGATCGCCATATCTATCCGGTCCGCATTCCCTCGTAGACAGCGGGATCGGCGGGACAGGGCCCGCCCACCAATTCGGATCCATCCGATCCCGCCCACATCCGATAGCCGGTGCTCGGATCCACCAGGAACATCCCACCCGGTCCTACCCGATGTTTGGCCCTCGTATCGAGGTCTTCTACGTTCAACTCACCGCTGATCACGTAGTACACGGCCTCCATAGGATGACGGAGGGAGACCGTTCGACCCCCTGCCTCCAGTGATATCCGATGCATCGAGCGCATATGCGCCCCGATGCCCGGCCAGACCAGAGCGCTGGCTTGCCCGTCCTCCTCGATGATCGGGAGATGCGGCAATGACGGATCTTCAGCGATGATCCGAATCTCGCGGCGAAGCCCCGGTTCGACCGCGCCTGAATTCAATCTCACTTGATCTTGGTTCACAGCGCTCAATACTACGTATAAGGTTTGCGAAAGGCCCCACCGAGGAGACTGGGATGGAGACCTCCGCCCTCACCCACCACTGGCATCCAATAGCCACCGGCGAACAAATCGGCGAGCAACCACGTCGCTTCACGCTGCTCGGAGAGGACCTGGTCGCATTTCGTACCGAACGGGGAGTCAAGGTGTTTTTGGATCTCTGCATCCACCGCGGTGTGGCGCTGTCTCTCGGTTTCATCGAAGGCGGGATCTTGCGATGTGGTTATCACGGGTGGGCTTACGACGAGACCGGGGTTTGCGTCGACATACCGTCCCTGCCGAAGGGCTCGCCGATACCGTCGAAAGCCAGGGCAATCGTGTACCCGGTCGTTGAGCGGTATGGGCTGGTTTGGGTCGCGCTCGGCGAGCCCGCTTCGGAGATCCCCGCCTTTCCGGATGACGAATGGGACGACCCTCGCTACCGGGCGATTGTCTCCCAGCAATACACTTGGAGAACCTCGGCTGGCAGGGCGGTCGAGAACTTCATGGACATCTCGCACTTCCCTTATGTCCATGAAGGCGTGCTCGGGTCACGTGACAACACCGAAGTGCAGAAGCACGAGGTGTCGACGAGGAATGGCGGCCTGCATTACTTCCTCGAAGCGCCAGAGCCGGCAGATCTTCACAGCAAGCCAGGTGACGTCGTCCGATGGGAGTACTTCCTGACCGGTCCCTTCACCATCCATCTGCGCAAGACGGTCCCGTCCGGCGACGTGACGCTGATTTCGATGGCTGCGAGCCCAACCACCGAGACAACGACTGAGATGTTCCTCTGGATCGCCCGGAACCACCAGCTCGACCCTTCCGCAGACGCCGAGTTCATCGATTTCACGCACGGAATCATGGAACAGGACAGGCTCGTGGTGGAAAGCCAGCGCCCGGAGAAGATCCCGACCGATCTCAGAGACGAGCTGCATCTCAAAGTCCCTGACGCCTCTGGTATCGCCTATCGAAAGTACCTGGCCGCGATCCAAGGTGCCGCGGCCTACATGCCTTGACCAGCGACACTCAGTGTCGGGTGGGGATCACCTCAGCCTGGCGGAACCCGCCACGCAGTCGATAAAGCGCATGGCGCAGCAGTCGGATTCGTGGGGTGCGCCAGCACTGAAGCGGGTGATGTCCTTCGTGGATGAGACAGAGATTGCATGAGGTGCAGTCGACCAAGCCCTCCCGACCCGCTTGGATCTGTGATGGAAGATCCGGCTCCCGGATCAAAGGTCGGGCCATCGCAACGAAATCGGCGTCGCCCGAGGCAATAACATCCCGCATCATCGAGGTCGACCTCAGGCCGCCGACCAGGATCACCTTGGTGTCCACTTCCGCCTTCACCGCCCGGGCCAGGGGCCTGAAGTATGCCTCGGGCCGAGGTGATCCGATCATCCGGTGCAACAGCAAATCCTGGGCGGCCCGCCGCGGGCCGACCGCCACATAGGTGTTCGCCGAGTCGGTCGGGGCACCCATGAGCCCACACGAGACCTCGATGGCGTCGAGGCCCGCCTCCACCAGTAGGCCAGCCCGAGGAACCGACTCATCGAGTCCGAGGCCGTCTTCCACCGCGTCGATCATGCCGACCTTCATGGTGACAGGGAACTCTCCGGGGACCGCTCCCCGTACGGCGTCGACGACTGCCCGGGCGAAGGCGCCGCGACGTTGCTGGTCACCACCCCATCTGTCATCGCGCTTGTTGGTCAGAGGCGAACCAAACTCACTTATCAGGTAGCCATTGGCTGCATGGATGTGAACCCCGTCGAAGCCTGCGGCCACAGCTCTCTTCGCTGCGGCGGCGAAAGAGTCCGTCGCCTGCTCGATGTCGATATCACTGCCACCGGCCACGGGTTGGCCGGTGAGCGGGTTGGGGACCGGCGAAGGGGCAAGCGGAGTCAACCCCGGCACCCTCGACTGTGACCCGGCATGCGCAAGTTGAGCGAAGATCATGGCCCCACGACTGTGGACACCTTCGACGAGACGTCGCAGCCCGGGAATGAGATCGTCGTTGTGGATGCCGACCTGCCCCGGTGCGTACTTGCCCCGTTGCTCGACGTATAGGTGACCGGTGATAATGGCGCCGACTCCACCGGCGGCGAGCTTCGAATAGAGGTCGACCAGCGGATCAGTCATCCGGCCCGATTCCCGCTCTGCCATCGACTCCGATGTCCCTGCTCTGACCAATCGGTTTCGCAGAGTGAGAGATCCCACCGTGCCCGACTGGAACAGGAGGTCCGTGCTCACTCCTCCAGACCAAAGAAAAGGGTGCGCAGCGCCTCCTCGGAGAGGAGATCCTCGGCCTTCGTCTCAGCTTTCACGGTCCCATTGCTCAGCACGTAAACGCGATCTACGTAGGGAAGAACCTCCAACGGGTTCTCTTCGATGATCCACAGGATCGAAGCTCCTCCGTCCTTGAACTCGACGATCCTCTCCACCAACGAATGGACGATCGTCGGTGCCAGACCGGTGGTGGGCTCGTCTAGAAGCAGGAACCTGGGTTTGGTGCCGGAAGCACAAGCGAATGCCAGCATCTGACGCTCCCCGCCGGAGAGAGTTCGAGCGGACTGCCGTCTCCGTTCGGCGAGACGGGGAAATAGGGCGTAGGCGTTTTCCACCGCTGCAGCCGAGTCCTCGGGCGCCAGGGTGGAGAAAGAAGTGAGCAGATTGTCGTCAACGGTCAGCTCTGGGAAGGTGTTCTCGACCTGGGGCGCCATGGCCATCCCCAGGTGGATCCGCCGCGCAGTGGTGGCTCCAGTGAGGTCTTCACCGTCGAAGGAGATGGAGCCCCTCATCGCCGGCAAGAGGCCGAACGCCGCCTTGGCCAATGACGTCTTGCCGGCCCCATTGGGACCGATCAGAGCCACCATCTCGTTCTCATCCACCCTCAGGTCGACGGAGTGGAGCACCGGGATCTTGCCGTAACCCGTCTCAATACCCTTCAGATCGAGAAGCGTCATGCCGAGCGGCCCAGGTAGATCTCTATCACCGTCGGATCCTTCACCACCTGGGTCGGCGACCCGGATGAGATCACCTTGCCCAGTGACATGACGTGAATTTGGTCCGCAATCCCGACCACGAATCCGATGTTGTGGTCGATCACCAGGACCGTCACCCCCTGGTCCCTGACGTGTCGGATCAAGCCCGATAAGCGATGGATCGACCCGGGATCCACGCCCGATGCCGGCTCGTCGAGAAGAAGCATCACCGGCTCGGCCATCAGCTGCCGAGCGAAGTCCACGAGCTTCACATCTCCAGGCGGAAGGTCGGCAAGAAGTGTGTCCCGCATCTCCCAGAGGTCGAGGTCCTCGAGCAGGCGTCGGGCGCGCTGGTTGGTGGCCACCTCTTCTCTGCGCCACCCGCCGGCCAGGCCGGCCCAGAGGCTCTCATGGCGAGCGCCTGACCCGCCGACCATGAGATTCTCCCAGACCGACAATGCCGGGAATCCGGTTGGGGTTTGGAAGCTCCGGACCAAGCCCTTCTTTGCGATCTGCCACGGCTGCGACCCAGTCACTTCCTCGCCCTGGAACTCGATAGTGCCGTCCGTCGGCTCCTCAAAACCGGCAACCACATTGAACAGTGATGTCTTGCCGGCCCCATTCGGGCCGATCACCGCGGTGATCGAACCCGGCTCGATGGCCATGTCCACACCATTCACCGCGGCAACGCCTCCGAACAGCTTCTTCACACCCCGGACTTCGAGAATCGGAACGCTCATGCTTCGACCCGCCGAGACGCCCTTGCGAAGGCGTCCCGTTCCTTGGCAAGACCTTCGGGCCGGAATCGCATGACGAGGATCAGGACGAGCCCGAGGACGATGAACCGCACAGAAGCCAAGACGACGGCCATCTCTCCCGATCCCTGAACCAGGGCCGCCGCCTCGGTCACGACCAGGAGGATGGCGGCTCCGAGGACCGGCCCCCGAAGTGATGCGATCCCGCCGATGACCAGGGCCGTCCAAGTGACGAACGTCACCTCCGAAGTGAACAGGGACGGTGTCACCGTCCTGATGAACCAGACATAGAGGGGGGCGACGGCCCCGTACATGAGACCTGCCAGGACGAACGTCTGGATACGGTGCCTGTTGGTGTGCTTTCCCAGCGACCTGGCGACCGGGTCGTTGTCCCTGAAGCCCCTAAGCAGCCGCCCGTAAGGGCTGTGACCGAGTCGGCGCATGAGCAGGTAGACCAACAGGACGATCACCCACACCATCGCCAAGAGGAACCATCGGTAGGCGCTACCCGAGACAAGGCTCTCGAACGGCCGGGAGAACTGATTGAAGCCGACCGTTCCCCGGGTGATCGTGCCCAGGTTGATCGACAGCTGCCTTATCACCTCGGCGAACGCGAGGGTGGTGATCAGGAAGTACTCGCCCCGCACGCGTAAGGAGGGGATCCCGATGATCAGGGCGGCGATTCCGCCGGCGAGACTGCCCGCGACCACGCCCGCCCACATCGGCCATCCGGGGGCGAATACCACGTCCTCGTGGGTTGTCTGGGTGGTGATGATGAACACGTAGCCGCCAACGGCGACCAGTCCCGCAAGCCCCAGATCCCACATTCCCGCCCAACCTGCCTCGAGGTTCAGGATCATGGCCAAGATGGCGTAGATGCCGGCGAGGGTGACCACACCTACCAGGAACAAGATGACTCCAGTCATCAGGCCTCCCTTCTCCCCTTGGCGGCGAAGAGCCCTTGGGGACGGAGCAGCAGACCCAGGATGAGCACACCGAATGCCACCACGGTTCGGTAGGAGGTAGGGATGATGAGCGCACTCAGGTCCATGGCCAGGCCGAGGAGCAGGCCCGCGGCGAGGACGCCGTAGATCGAGCCCAGGCCCCCGAGCACCGCAGCGGCCAGGATGATGAGGATCTGGGTCCATCCCAGTTCCGAATGGACGTTGCCGATGAGGCCGACCATGACCCCGGCAAGCCCTGCCAGCGCAGAGGCGACGAACCACACGGCATACGAGACCCGATTGACAGGGATGCCTCGCAACCTGGCCAACTCGGGATTGGAGGCTGTTGCCCGGATCCAGGTGCCGAGGCGGGTCTGGGTCAGAAACAGGGCGAGCAGCCCGACCACGGTGGCTGCAACGACAATGATGAGGATCTCGCCCACCGTGACGTTGACCGGTCCGAGATCGAGGCGGCCGCCAAATCCGGTAGGAAAGAATGTCACATTCGCCCCGAAGACGACCCGGATCAGTCCGAACAGGAGGTAGGCGAGGCCGATCGACGTGAACAGCTGAGCCAGGGGGCCCGATTTGGCCACGGGGCGAAACACGACGATCGAGAGAAGGACCCCAAAGAGACCAACCAAGAGCATCGATGCAAGCCCGGCGAGAAAGACGTTCATCTCGAGGGTCGCGACGAAGAAGTAGCCGAGGAACGCTCCGAGCGTGAGCAACTGTCCGTGGGCGATGTTTATGAAACCTTCGGTCTGCCGAATCATCGAGAACCCGACGGTGGCGATTGCGAGGATGCTCCCCGTGACGAGACCGAAGATGATGTTTTGCATGTCGGCGGGCGTCATCGTGGATCGGCACCGGAGTGCCGATCCACGATCACAAGTCCGAGATTAGGGACGCAGGCTCGGGTCGAGCTCCACCGTGGCGACCTGGGACCATTGCCCGTCGACGATGTTCTGCTCACCGAAGTTTGGGCTCGACAGGTTGCCGAACTCGTTGACGTCGAGCGACGACGAAGCGCCGTGATAGTCGATGTCTTCGCCCGCCTCGATGGCAGCAACACCATCGGCGTAGCTGTACACCGTGGTCCCCGGCGGATTTAGCAACTCGGTGATCTCCGCAGCCACTGCCGGCCCATCCGTGGTTCCAGCCGCGGTGATCGCCAGGGCCAGAATGATGTATTGGTCGTACTGATTGGCGTCGTACAACCCGGGCGTCGGCTGCTCTCCGGTGATCGCCTCATACCGAGGGGCATAACTCTCGTAGGCCGGGCTCCCCGTGTCGTATGCAGCGATGGCAGCGCGGGCGACACCATCACCGATCTCCACGCCCTGCTCGGTCAGTGCGGCGATCTCGGGCACCACCATGTCGGGTGAGAACAAGAAGCCCCCTCCGTATCCACGACGCTGCCACTCGGTGAGAATTATTCCACCCGCCTCAAAGCCCGAGCCCACGTACACGACTTCAGGTTCATCGGCAAACGCCTGGTCGACCTGAGCTTGGTACGAGGACTGCCCTGGATCGAAACGCACGTCGGCTACGACCTCCCCGCCGATGATCTCGGTGAACACTTGCTTGAACACATCGGCCGGAGCCGAGGCGCCCTCGGTGTTCTGCACCAACATGGCAACCCTGGTGTAGCCGGCATCACGGGCGAACTGAGCGGCGATTAGGCCGCCGTCGGAGTCAGATCCGGTGATACGCCAGATGTAGTCACCCCCGGCCTCATCTAGCTCAGAGGTCCCACATGCAGGACAGATCGTCGGCAGCTGCAGGTCCTTGATAGCCTGCAGGTTGGCGATGGCACCATCGGATTCGGGACCGCCCAGGACGTGCACGCCTTCCACATCGACTATTTGAGAGAAGCCCTGTACTGCACCCTCGACAGTGGACTTGTTGTCGACGACGACTAGTTCCACTTGTCGACCGAGGACGCCACCGGCGTCGTTGATCTCGGCGATGGCCACATCTGCTCCTGCCTTGCTGACGTCGTAATACGGTGCGTAGTCGCCGGTTACGCCGATAAGCATCCCGAACTTGATCGGGCCCTCCTCGCCGTCACCCGCGGTGGAGGTGGCGCCATCACCCGCCGTCGTCGTCGCCTCGCTGCCCGCGCTAGTCGTGGTGTCACCACCAACCGTGGTGTCGGCCTCGCCTCCTGCGTCACCACACGCAGCTGCGACGAGGGCGATCACCGCGAGGATGACCATTTGCCGCAATCCAGGTTTCATCTTCGGTCCTTTCTGTCCTTCTACCCGAGAGTGTCAGTCCACAGATCCGATCAGGTCGATTTCGACGAGCGTGTCTTTGACCAGGAGCCCTGTGGTCCCCACCGTGGTCCGCGCCGGTGGCACCGGGAAGTTCTCCTTCCACACCTCGTCGAAGGCGTTGAAGTTGCGCATGTCAGTCATGAAGACTTGAGCTTTGAATACGTTGGCGAGGGAGGAGCCGGCAGCCTCGAAGGTCCGCTTGCAGTTCTCCAAGACGAAGCGGGTTTGGCTCTTGATGTTCGACCCGTAGTAAGGGAACGACGGATTGGCGCTCGCCTCCTCGGGGATCCCGGTTGTGAAGTCAGAAGCCAGCTGGCCGGCGGCAAAGACCAGGTCGTCCACCACGACGGCCTCCGAATATGCCGCAATCGGCCGGGGGGCATCGGATTTCACCACCCGCTTGCTGGTGTCGTTGGTGTGGGCGATCAGATCGATCTCGAGAAGCTGGTCGGGTCCCGAACCGAGCAGCTCCGTGATTCCGACCGTGGTTCGGGGCGGAGGGGAATCGGCGAAATAATCCTTCCATACCTCATCGAACGCGTTGAAGTCGTGCAGGTTCCGAAGAAAGACCTGGGCTTTGACCACGTTGCTCAACGAGGAGTTGGCAGCACCGAATGTCTTCTTGAAGTTCTCGAGGATGTAGCGGGTCTGCAGCTTGATGTCCGAGCCGTAATAGGGGAACGCAGGATTGATCCGTGCCTCTGCCGGGACACCGGTGACGAAGTCGTTGGCGATTTGGCCGGCAGCGAAGACCAGATTCCCTACCCGGATCGCCTCGGTGTAGTTGGCCAGGGGCCTGGGACCGGGCGAGACGATCACTTCGTGTTCCACCTCGTTCGTATGACCGATCAGATCGATTTCGATGAGCTGGGCTGGTCCCGCCCCCAGCAGCTCGGTGGTCCCCACGGTGGTCCGCGCCGGGACGTTCTCGCCGAAGTACTCCTTCCAGACCTCGTCGAAGCCGTTGAAATCGTTCATGTTCGTCATGAAAACCTGTGCCTTGACGATGTTCTCCAGCGACGACCCAGCCGACTCGAAGGTGGTGCGTAGGTTGTTCAGGATGTAGCGGGTCTGCTGCTTTATCTCAGATCCGTAGAAGGGAAACGCCTTGTTGATACTCCCCTCAGGTGGGACACCAGTCACGAAGTCAGAGGCGAGTTGCCCTGCGGCAAAGACGAGGTTGCCCACCTTGAAGGCCTCCGAGTAATTGGCCAGGGGACGGGGGGCACTCGACTGAACGAGCTCGGGTTTCATCAAGCCTCCTTCGGACCTGTGGCGATTTTGACGATACACAGCTCCCGTGAGCGTTGCTCAAGCAGCTTTGATAGATCTCAACCTCGGGAAAGAATTGCCTGGATCGATTCGGGTGTGATCGGGAGCTCGGTGACAGCGCCTGGTTGCCCGAGGGCGTCGCCGACTGCAGCCGCGATCGCCGCGCCGACCCCATTGATCCCCCCTTCACCGGCACCCTTGACCCCAATGGGGTTCAGCGGGCTTGGGAAATCCTCCGAGACCATCACCTCGACGTGAGGGGTCTCGGACGCGGTGGGGACCAGGTAGTCCATGAACGAAGTGGCCAGAGGCTGTCCCGACTCGTCGTAGCGGAACGTCTCGAGCAAAGCGCCCCCAATGCCCTGCGCCACTCCACCCACCAACTGACCTTCGACCAGCATCGGGTTGACCGTGCGCCCGATGTCATAGCCGACGAGATAGTCAGTCACCCGGCATCCAGCCGTAGCGCGATCGATCTCGACCACCGCGGCTTGAACACCGTACGGATAGGTCATGTGAGTTGTGTTGAACTCCGCTGTAGCCGACAGCTCACCTCCGGCCTCGACAGCTGCGGCAGCCACGTCCCCCAACGTCACGAATGGACCCTCCGGACTTCCTTCTACCTGAATGCGGCCTCTCTCGATGCGGAGATCGGCTGGGTTGGCCTCGAGGAGCCCGGCGGCCTGCTCGAGAGCCTTCTCACGAACCTCCGCCGCTGCCATGCTCGTAGCCGAGCCTGTCATGACCGTGACTCTCGTGGCGAAGGCACCCATGCCTCGATCGATGCGATCGGTCTGACCGTGGGTCACTCTGACCATTTCGATGTTGACGCCGAGACCATCGGCACATATCTGGGCAATCGATGTCTCGATCCCCTGTCCTAGCGAAGCGGCCCCTGTGATGACCTCGACCGAGCCGCTGGCATCGACTTCGATTCTCACCTCATCGAATGGTCCGAGACCGCTCTTCTCGACGAAGCAGGCCACCCCCAGTCCGACCAACTCCCCATTGGCGCGCCTTCTCTCCAGATCTGCACGCAAATCGGCATAGCCGAGGCGTTCGACCACTCGATCGAGAAGACGTTCGTAGTCTCCGGAGTCATAGGTGACCCCTGTTGCCAAGGCGCTGTATTCCCGGTCGAAAGGAATCCGGTCCCGGGGGATGAGGTTGACCCGCCGGCTATCGACAGGGTCCATACCGAGCTCGGCCGCCACCAGGTCGAGGATGCGCTCCCGGACAAATGTGCCCTCGTAACGGCCGGGCGAACGATACGTGCCGGCTGGGGTCTTGTTGGTGAGGACGATGTGACCCCTCGATCTATAGGCCGGCACGAGGTAGGGGCCGGGCAGCATCGCACCGGTCAAGTCGGCCACGGTGGCGCCGTGTGTCCGAACATATGCCCCCTGGTCCTGCCAGAACTCGTCGTCGATGACGTGGATGAACCCGGTGTCGTCGAATCCGACCTTGACTCGATGCACTTGATCCCGGGAGTGATTCGTGGCGATCAGATGCTCGCGGCGGTCCTCGATCCACCGAATCGGGCGGCCCAGAAGCCTCGCCGCCTCACAGACCAGAACGTCTTCCGGGTATAGCTCACCCCTGACTCCGAACCCGCCGCCGACGTGATTCTCGTGCAGCTGCACCTTGTCCAGTTCGAGACCCAGCATCGTGGCTATGGCCGATCGGTTGTAGTGAGGCACCTTGGCCGCCCCATACATGTGGACCACGCCCTCAGCTTCGTCCCAGATGCCGATCGCGCCACGCGTCTCCATCGGGACGCCCGTGTGTCTTCCAACTCGTAGCTCGACTTCGAGCACGTGCCCTGAAACCTCAAATCCATCCTCGATATCGCCATACTTTTTTTCGACCGTGGCGACCCGCGCGGGGATCCCATTCTCGAATTCTCCCGGCCGCAAAGGATCGAGATGTGGTTCGAGATCCCCGATCTCAGCCCACACCAGGTCGGCGGCGTCCTCGGCCTGGTAGGGATCTTCGGCTATGACCACCGCGATCGGCTCTCCCACGTATCTCACCCGGCCTTCAGCGAGAACGGGCTGGCGGTAAGGATCGAGACCACTGGCGTTGGTCATTCGAACATCAATCGGGGGAAGGTCCAGATCGGCCGCGGTCAGCACGGCAATCACGCCGGCGGCCTTCGCGGCTTCGGCCGTTTCGACCCCGATGAGCCGACCGTTGGCAACCGGTGATCGGACTACTCGCATCGATGCCATGTCTGGAAAATCGAGATCCGCGACGAAGTGTGCTTCCCCGGTCAGGAGGGGGGGATCCTCCAACCGCCGGACCGACCGACCGACGTAGCTCATCGTCGCATGCGGACGGCCGCTGCTTCCACCGCAGCCAGGATGTTCTGGTAGCCCGTGCAGCGGCACAGATTGGAGGACAGCACCTCCTTCAACGACTCACCCGTGAGCCCGGGATCTTCCTCGAGGGCCCCCTTCGCCAGCATGAGAAAGCCCGGCGTGCAGAACCCGCACTGCAGGCCGTGATGCTCCCAGAACGCCTCCTGGAGAGGGTGGAGAACACCGTCACTGGCCAGTCCCTCCACCGTTTCGATTTCCACGCCTTCGCATTGAACGGCGAAGAGCAGACATGATCGCACCGGCGAGCCGTCGACCAGGATGGTGCAGGCCCCACATACCCCGTGCTCACAACCGAGATGCGTTCCGGTGAGCCGGCAGTCCTCGCGGATCGTGTCGGCCAGGGTCTTGCGCGGCTCGACGCGGACCGCGTACTCCTGGCCGTTCACCAACAGGGTGATGTCTCGAAGGGCGGTCATGCCGCGCCCTCCAGGGCGATCCGAATCCAGTCCCGGACCCTCGAAGGGGTTGCCGGAATCTCCGTGATTCCGACACCCAAGGGGCGGAGTGCGTCGGAGACCGCATTGATCACCGCGGCAGGGGCGCCGATCGCCCCTCCCTCGCCCAACCCCTTGGCGCCGGTGATCGATGCATCGGTGATCGTCTCCAGATGATGGATCTCGATCCGAGGTATCTCGGACATGGTCGGAGGCAGATAGTCGAGGAGAGAAGTAGTCAGGATGTTGCCGCTTTCGTCGTAGATGATCTCCTCGAACAGAGCGTTCGCTATGCCCTGTGCCACACCGCCGGCGATCTGCCCGTCGACGATCACCGGGTTGATGAGCAGCCCGGCGTCCTCCACGACGACAAATCGCTCCAAGCGAACTCCTCCCGTTTCGATGTCGACCTCGACGACGGCGACGTGGCAAGCATTGGAGAACGTCCCGGCCGGGTCGTAGGTGGCGACGGCGCGGAGCCCCGGGTCTCGCCCCGGCTTCAGCCGGTGGCTCTGATGATGTGCCACTCGAGCGACTTCCGGGATCGACACTCCTTTGTCGGTCCCGCGCACCACTGCCTTGCCGTCCGTGAGGACAATGTCCACCGGTGCCGCTTCGAGGATGTCCCCAGCGATCTCGACAATCGAGTCCCGAAGCTTGCCTGCGGCGAGATGGGAGGCGCCGCCGCTGATAACCATCGACCGGCTGGCGAAGGTCCCCCACCCGTATGGGGTGCGATCAGTGTCGCCGTGCACCACCTGGACCGTCTCCGGATGGACGCCTAGCTCGTCTGCAACGAGCTGGGAAAGACTCGTGACCAATCCCTGACCGTGAGGGCTGGCGCCGATCCTGACCTCCACGTTGCCGGAGGGATCCATGATCATGTCCACCGTCTCATAGCCCGGTGTCACCTCCATCGACCGTTGAGCAAAGGTGGGTGTCCCATAGCCGGTCCGCTCGGAGAAAACCGAGAACCCCACGCCTGGATATCGGCCCTGCTTGCGGGCTTCCTCTTGGGTGCGCCTGAATGCCTCCATGTCGATCACCTCCGCCGCACGTTCGAGCGACTGGATGTATGAGCCCTCGTCGTAGACAACGCCTGTGGCCGATCGATAAGGGAACGACGTGATCAGGTTCCGGCGGCGGATCTCGATGGGATCAATCCCGAACCGCTCCGCCGCAGTATCCATCAAGCGCTCCATCGCCAGCGTGAGTACGGGACGGGAAACACCACGGTAAGGCGACATCGGGCAAGTGTTGGTGGTGACGCCTCTGGCTCGCACCCGATACGACTGGAAGTCGTATGGGCCTGGAAGTTCCGCTGCTGCCATCAGCGGCTCCACTCCCCAGGTGACCGGATAGCAGGAGTAGGCACCGACGTTGGCCACGAGATCGGCGTCTACCGCAATCAGCCGTGCCTCCCCGTCAAAGGCTGCTTCGAGCCGATATTGATGGTCCCGAGCATGGAACGAGGACGTGAAGTTCTCACGTCGATCCTCGATCCAGCAGACGGATTGGCCGAGGCGGCGGGCGAGCCAGACCACGAGCGCGTACTCGGTGGGCAGCGCCATCTTCTGTCCAAAGGCTCCTCCCACCGAGGGAGCGATCACATGCAGATCCGACTCGGGAATTCGGAGGAGGTCCGCAACGATGGTGCGAAGTACGTGAGGCATCTGGGTCGAGGCGTACAAGGTGATCCGCTCCGATGCTGCATCCTTGATTGCCACCGCCCCTCTGGCCTCGAGCGGCATGGCGCTCTGGCGGCCCGAGGTCACCTCGATTCCGATCACCTGGGCGGCGGACCGGAAGGCGCGATCGACATCGCCTGTGTCGATGTTCCCAGACACAACGACGTTGGAGTCGGTGCCATGATGCACTCGCGGAGCGCCATCGACGAGGGCAGCGCTCGCCGATGACACTTCGTCGACCGGCTCGATATCCAAGAAGACCTGCTCCGCGAGGTCCTCCGCGGAATGGCGCGAGTCGGCTACCACCATCGCCACCGGCTCCCCGACGTACTTGACCTGATCAGTAGCCAACAACGGTTGCGCCACAGGGACATAGTCCGGGCGGTGCAGCATCGGGACCACCGAGCCCATGTCGCCAAGATGCGCAGCTGTGAACACGCGGGCGTCGTCTGGCGCCTCGACTCCTCTGATATGCCCGGCGGCGACTGGCGACCGAACGAAGGCGACTGCGTCGCACTCATGGCTCAGGTCGGCGATGAAACGGCTCCGACCCGTGATGAGTGCGGGATCCTCACGGCGACGGATGCCTTCTCCGACGAACCTCACGTCCCGGCTCCGCTGCAGGCACGCCGTAGCAGGGCCGCCACCAAGTCACGGCGGTACTCGGCTGAGCCATGAATGTCTTCGAAAGGATCGACGTCACTTATTCCAGCCTCGGCGGCCGCCTCCCAGCTGGCCGGCTCCCAGCGGTTTCCGGTCAAGGCGCTCTCGGCGGCAGGGAGGCGGACCGGCACGTCGGAGACCCCGCCGGCACCGACCCGCGCAGACATCACCACGCCACCCTCGACCTCAGCGGCCACCAACACCATGGCCAGCGCGAAGTCGCCTGCCCGTCGACTGAACTCGCTGAAACCGACCAAATGGCGCTCGGTCAATCGGGGCAGCCGGACCTCAGTGAGCATCTCATCGGTCCGGAGCGTGGTGGTGAACACCGTCGCGAAGAACTCCTCCGCCGAGATCTCCCGCTCACCGTCAGTGCTGCTGGCCACAATT
>JAICRU010000031.1 GCA_025937235.1 Acidimicrobiia bacterium | reverse complement strand
CCCGGATCACCCGATCTCCATGATGGCGCGCCCTCTCGACGAAGCCCTCGACCCGGGCCAGATGCTCGGGATGGATCAGAGGGCTGACGGTGGTACGGGGATCCCGGCTGTCTCCAAGGACGTGGGCATCGGCATGCCGGTCGAACAGCTCCATGAACTCGGTTGAGATGCTCTCCTCGACCAGGAGGCGGGTGCCGGCCAGACAGGTCTGACCGGCGTCGTCGTATTGGCCGGCCGCGCGGCGCGCCGCTGCGTCGAGATCCGAGTCGGCGAAGACCAGCAGAGGGCCTTTTCCTCCGAGCTCGGCTGTGAAGGGGACGATGTTGCGCGCGGCCGACTGGCCGATGTGTCGTGCCGTTTCGGGTGACCCGGTGAATGAGATGCGGCGCACCCGGCGATCAGAGACCAGAGCCGCACCCACCTCATCGCCGTAGCCCTGGATGATGTTCAGGACACCGGGAGGGACCCCGGCATCGTGCGCCAGGTCGGCGAGCAACGACGCCGACAGAGGCGCCCACTCGGCGGGCTTGAGGATGACGGTGTTGCCCGCGGCCAGGGCCGGCGCCAGCTTCCAGGTGGCGAGGAGCCAGGGGGCGTTCCACGGTGTGATGATCACCGCCGGGCCTGCCGGCATGCGCTCGACGTGGTTGTCGGTGCCCTTCGACGACCATCGTCGCCCCTGGTGGGAGACGGCCAGCTCGGCGTAGTTGCGGAAGTTCTCCGCACCCCGATGGATCACCCTCGCTTCCAGGCTCTCCAGGAGCATCGCCATGTCGACACATTCGACGCGGGCCACCATCTCGATGTTCTCGTCGATCGAATCAGCCAGGCGGAAGAGCGGCTCGGCTCGCTCCTTCGGGGTCAGGGAAGCCCAGTCGGGGAACGCCTCCACAGCCGCGCTGACGGCAAGGTCGGCGGTGAGAGCATCGCCACGGGCCATGTCGGCCAGGTGCCAGTCCCAGTCGAGGGGGGAGCGCACCTCGAAGGTGACGTCGGAGGCCAAGCGTCGGCCCCCGATGTAGTGGTCGGGGGACACGGCGGTGTCGGAGATCTCGGCTCGGGCTGACGGCATGGGATCGTTCGCTACCCAAGGATATGCTGGCCGCATGCCAAGGCCCTTGCACGACTCCGATGCTGAGGTGGTGCTGGAGGCCGAACGAGACATCAGGTCCCGGCTCGGGGCGCGTCGTCTCGACTTCGAGTCGATGCTCGCCATCTCCAACATCTACCGGGCGGCCAATGCGGTGCGCAACAGGATGGAGAGGGAGGTCCTGGGGCCATCCGGTCTGACCTGGGGCGGGTTCACCATTCTCTTCGTCCTCTGGGTATGGGGCGACCGGGAGACCGGACAGCTGGCCGAGGAGTGCGGTCTTGCCAAGGGCACGCTCACCGGCATGCTGCAGACCCTGGAGAAGGGTGGTCTGGTGGCAAGGTCGAGGCACGAGACAGACGGGCGAAGGGTGGTGGTCACGCTCGATGGGCCGGGGAGGGACAAGATCGAATCTGTGTTCCCCGAGTTCAACCGTTACGAGGCGAAGTTCACCTCCGATCTGAGCGCCGAGGAGCGCCTGGAGCTGGCCCGGCTTCTTCGCAAGGTCACGGCCACCGCCGATGGGGTGCAGCTCGTCTCCGGCCAGGGGCTTGACCCTAGGATTCGTTAGCTACCGAACAACCGAGGAGGATGTGATGGGTGAGATCGTCGGTGCAGGGCTTCTCAGCCACGCCCCCACCATCATGTTCGACGAGGCCGCCCGCCGGGAGATAAACGACGGCAAGGAGATCAGCCTGGTCCCCGGCCTGGTTCGTCTTCGCAGCGAGGTGCTCGACCGGCTGCGCCCGGACACGATCGTCATCATCGACTCCCACTGGGAGACGACGGTGGAGCACGTGCTGGCGGCACAGGCGAGGCGTCACGGGGTGTTCACATCTTCCGAGCTGCCCCGCGGGATGGCCAAGATCCCGTACGACTTCCCGGGTGACCCCGAGCTGGCAATGCTCGCTGCATCACTGGGCCGGGAGCTGGGCACGCCGACCTATGCCTCTGACGACGACCATCTCCCCGTCTATTACGCCACGATCAACCTCCTTCACTATCTCCGTGACAATGAGAACGTGGTGTCCGTGTCTCTCGTCCAGACCGGCGAGACCGACGATTTCATGACGATGGGGGAGGCGATCGGTGAGGCAGTCGCACGCCTCGACCGTAGGGCCGTGGTCATCGCCTCGGGCGGGATGAGCCACACCTTCTGGCCGCTAAAGGAGATCAGCAAACACGAGGCATCCGACCCTGTGCACATCGTCACTCCCGAGGCCAGGGCCGCTGACGAGGAGAGACTCGAATGGATGAGGGCCGGGGATCATGCCCGGATCGTCGAAACCATGGACGACTATTTCGAGCACTCTCCCGAGGGGGACTTCGGCCACTATCTGATGATGCTCGGGGCGATCGGCGGGCGGGAGTGCACGGCCACGGGCGAGCTCTTCTCCGACTACGAGAACGCCACCGGAACCGGCCAGGTCCATGTCTGGTTCGAGCGCCCAGCGGGGGGTTGGGTGGGTTGATGCAGGAACGGCTCGCCGGCCTGACACCGTAACCGGAGCTCCGCGTGGCACAATCGAAGACGCCGTGAACGAGCCGAGCCGTGATGACCTGGCGCAAGATCTCGACTATCTCGCCTCGTCGCTGGAGGCCCTCGATTTGGACAGCGGGGCCCTGGACACACGTTTGGTCGTCCAGCGAGATTGGATCGTCCGCACGATCCGCCAATATCTGATTCCCAGGTACGAGCACCCGGCCGCACCCTTGATAGTCGTTTTCGCCGGCCCCACCGGGGCCGGGAAATCAACTCTCCTCAACTCGATAACGGGGCAGGAACACACCCTTGCCGGCCCCCTCAGGCCGACCACCAAGGAGCCAGTGGTGCTGTCTTCGGAGGAGCGGGCCGGGGACTACGACCAGATCGGGGGCATCAGCTGTGACGTGGTGACCGGGCGGGCGCCCATCCTCGATGAGCTAATCCTGGTCGACACGCCGGACATCGACAGCACATCGGTCGACCACCGGGAGATCGCAGAGACGATGATCGACAATGCCGATGTGATCGTGTACGTCAGCTCGGCCCTGCGCTATTCAGACCTGGTCCCCTGGGAGGTGCTGAGGAGGGCCCAATCGAGGG
Organism: Acidimicrobiia bacterium; assembly: GCA_025937235.1. Taxonomy (GTDB): domain Bacteria; phylum Actinomycetota; class Acidimicrobiia; order Spongiisociales; family ZC4RG35; genus JARDZU01. The sequence goes on along the minus strand of JAICRU010000031.1, from coordinate 27,680 downwards.
GCGTCCCGCTGATCCAGGTCATGAACAGGATCAGGGCATCCTCTCGGGGCGCCCTGGCCGACTACACGTCGATGTTGCGCGCCGGGGGGCTGGAGGGGAACGTGGTGGCAGTGCAGGAGCACCACGTCGAGCCGGGAGCCCAGACCATTTCCTCGCCGGCCATTCAGGTGCTTCGTGACCGTTTGGTCGCGGTGATCGAGGCCCGCCGGGCCGGTGCCGCCGACGTGGTCCAATCGGTGTTCGAGTCTGCCCTCGAGCAGACCCGGGACGTGATCGATACAGCAGCGGCTTCGATCGATCACCAGCTCCTTCGCCGCTCCAACGTGCGGGAGCTGCTCGGCGTCGATCTGGCTCGCATCGGATCACGCCGTGAGGCGGGCCGGGGGCCCGGTCTCGACCTGGGGCCGCTCGCTGAGCTGGGCACACGTCGGTTCCGGGGCCGGAGGGCGATCAAGCGCCGGGCACCCAATCTTCCCGAGGTGAGGCGCAGCATCGAGATCTTCGACGAAGCCCTGATCGCGGCCGTCGATTCCGACCTTCGGCACCAGATCCTCGAAGGTGACCTGATCCAGGGGGAGGAGCGAAGGCAACTTCTGTCAGATGCGCATCTGGCTACACGATCCGCCGTCGGGGGATGGCGCGCCGACCTCCTCGAGATTCCAGCTGTGGCGTCGTCTCTCGACCCCACTCTCGTCTCCCTGCTGTTGGGGGTGTGCTGTTTCGAAGAGCCGGAGCCGGCTCTAAATGATGTCGTGCGGCTGCTGGCCACCGGCCTCGACCTACCCGGTGAGTCCGCTTTCGCCGCCGGGATGCTGACCGAGCGGCTGCGCCATGTGTATGTCGGTGCCGAGAATCGGGTCAACGCCCGGCTGGCCGGGGCCGCGGCTACGAGACGCTCCATCGAGCGGGTCAAGGCGCACCGGTGGGCTGTGATAGCCCGCTCGTCGTTCGCCAATGCATGACGCCCTGGTCGGCCTTCTCGACAAGGCCGATGCCGCGGTGGCCCACTCGGCAGGCGTGCTCGATAGCGAGATCGTCGAGTCGCTGGCTCGGCGCGCCGGGGACACCAGGGCGAGGCTGTCCTATCCGGATTCGATCGTCGTAGCCGCCCTGGCCGGCGGCACCGGCTCGGGAAAGTCGAGCCTGCTCAATGCGGTCGCCGGGGAGGATGTTGCTCTCACCGCGGCCATCCGGCCCATGACCTCGACCCCGCTCGCCCTGGTCCCGGAAGGCGCCGAGTCGGTGCTCACTGGATATCTCGACGACCTCGGGATCCCGGATCGGATCCTGCACCATGGCCCTCAGTGGCTTTGCCTCATCGACCTTCCTGACAACGACAGCGTCGAAGTCTCACATCGTCACACCGTCGACGCGCTCCTGCCCCGGGTCGATGTAGTGGCCTGGGTGACCGATCCGGAGAAATACCGGGATGCCTCCCTCCATCACGGGTACCTGGAGCCGTTGGCCCGGTACCAGGACCAGTTCTTGTTCGTGCTCAACCAGATCGATCGGCTGGATCAGGGCGACGTCGACGTGGTGGCGGGCGACCTCAGACAGGCACTGGCACAGGACGGCATCTCCACCCCAGAGATCGTGCTCATCGCAGCCGACCCCGTAGCCGGACCGCCGGTCGGGATCGAGGATTTCGTCGATTCTCTGGATGCCGCATTGGACCGGCGCCGGGTGGTGGAACGCAAGGCCCTGGCCGACCTGGCCGGGGTCGCTTCCGAGATGATCCGATCCTCCTCGGATGCGCGAGCCGTCGACTTCGAGGGCACATGGGTCGCACAGGTCTCCTCGGCAGTGGCGCTGGCCAGGGAGGGAAAGGCAGCGGGAGGTGCCCATGACCTCGCCGAATACGTCTCTCGACTCGCCATCGAGATGGGCGGTGAGACGGAGTCTCGACTCCTCGACCTGGCCGTGGCGACTCACAACACCTTCCTCCGATGTGTCGAATCGGACGTTCCCGCCCCCCAGCGCAGGTCGTGGCTGCGTCTGGGCCGGAGAGGAGAGGCGGAGCCCCTGGATGTGGAGTACTTGACCTCGGCGGTCGACACCGAGATCGGCGACCCGATACGCGAGCTCCTGGTTCAACGTGGCCGAGCTCATGCCGCAATCACAGATCTCGCCCTCGCCCTGGAGGGCATTGAGGGAAAAGCCGGCTAACTACCCTAATCCGCCCATGGAGGAGATCGCCCCAAACCCGTGGCTGGCCACCGCGGTCGCGGTTGGTTCGGGGGTGGTCCTCTATCTGATCCTGGCGACGGCAGGGGCCAGGTTCGCCGATCGCGTCGGGAAGCGCGCCCCCGATTCGGCGGCCCGGGTGGCGACACTCTGGGCCACGGTAAGGCGATTGGCGCTGGTCGTCATCGTGATCCTGGTGGTTCTCATCGCTGTCGACATATGGGGTCTCAACATGGCGCCATTCCTGGCGGTGGGCGCCGCCATCGGGGCCGGCCTCGGGTTTGGGGCCCAGAACCTGGTGCGAGACGTGATCGCCGGCTTCTTCATCCTGGCTGAAGACCAGTACCGGATCGGTGACACCGTCACGATCGCCAACACCACCGGGAAGGTGGAGGACATCCAGTTCCGCGTCACCGTCCTCCGTGACGGCGAGGGGAATGTCCACTTCGTACCGAACGGGCAGATCATCGTCACCTCCAACCTGACCAGTCTGTATGCATCACCGGCCATAGACGTGAGGGTCGCCTACAAGACGGACCTGGACCGCGCGATGGACGTGATGCTCGATGAGCTGACCCGCCTGTCTGCGGACGGCGGATGGTCCGAACACATAACCAAGGACCCCGACATGCTCGGTGTCCAGGACCTGGTGGGGGCCGGTGTGCTCCTGCGCGCCCGCCTCACCACGACTGCCGAGCACCGGTGGTCGGTGCAGAGGGAGGCTCTACGCAGGGTCAAGAACCGGTTCGCCGCCGAGGGCATCGAGATGGTCACTCAGTGAACGGCTGAGGTCCGGCCAGCACCTGCAGAGAGCCCGGCGCCCACTCCACGACACCGGCATCCACCATCCCGAGCGACTCGCCGTCCGCCTGTGCTGCGACGGGGGGAGCAGCCTCTATCTCAACGCGTTTCACGTGGGGGACGACTGACATCTCGGGGATGGCGCCGAGGTCGCCTTTGCGGAGGAGGGTGGTGACGATCCGAGGCACGCGGCGGCGCCGCAGCCGGGAGATGGTGAGGAGGGTCATGGGGTCGGGGAGCTCGGGAGAGACCCGGAGCGGCATTTGTCCGAAATAGGTGTAGACCTGCCTGAACTGGAACAGGGCGGCGATAGCCAGCCATTGACTGCCACTCTCCTCGATCCTCACGTGGGGGCGTCGGCCGGGGAAGTCTTTTAGTACGACGCCGAGAGCCGTCCTGGCGTAATGGAGCGAGCCGAACCGATACTTCCGGTAAGGGTCCTTGTCCGCCTCCAGCACGACCGCGGCATCCAACCCGAAACCACACGCAAAGACTGCGTGATGTGTGGTCTCCACCGATCCCCGCATCAGCGTCATCCGGGCTGTTCCCAGGGTCCGGGAGCCGGTTGCGGGGTCGATGAGCAGACGTGCCGCCCGGGCCGGCTTCGAGGGGATGCCGAGGAGACGGGCGATGACGTTGGTCGTGCCCACGGGGATGATCCCCAGCGCTGCCCCGGAATCGATGAGACCCTGGGCCACGTGGTGCACCATGCCGTCGCCGCCCATTGCCGCCACGATCCGGGCACCCGACTCCACCGCTTGCGCCGCCTTGGTCTCGGCGTCGGCCGCCGACTCCGGCCAGACGGTCTCCACCGTGGCTCCCCGTCGCAGCGCAGACATCACCGCTCGGTGTGCGCCCCCGGTGAACTGCGAAGCGGACGGGTTGGCCACCACCACGATGCGGTCCATAGCGGGGCGAGCGTACAGCGGTACCCTCCAATCCGTGACGGACGCCGGGCCGAGGTTCTCCCTGGTAGCGGGTGAAGGTGATGGGGCCATGCTGGGCCTGGCCGCCGGTGACGCGGCCGGGGGCGCCTGGGAGCTCGGGTACAGCGCCATCACCGAGCAGGCAACCGTGCTTGCCTATCACCTGATCGAGCACGACCGGATCGATACCGAGACGCTGGTTCGTGAGCTGCGTGAGCTCGACGGGTCGGGGGAAGAGGAACCGGTCTATCGCTCCGAGAGCGGGCAGTTCCGGGCCTGGCTCGACCGGGCAGCGGCCGGGCGTCCCGTCCCCGAGCAAGGTGAGTCGCTCGACGGTGCGTCCCGTGCAGTGCCGCTAGGAGTAGCCCATCGCCGCGACCCGGTGAGCCTCAGGCAGGATGCTCTTGCCCTGGGCAGGCTGTTCCACGACGACGTGTCGGCCATCCTGGCCGGTGTGCTGGCTGCGGCGGCAGTGGCCGCGTCGTGCTTCGGCCAGTCGGGTCGAGATCTGATCGGGGGTGTGGTCGAGACGTGCGAGCCGGCTCTCGCCGACCTTGGAGCGGAGCCGGCGACAAGGCGTCTGATCGACGGGGTGACCGGGCTGGTCGGTCACATCGGTGTCACCGACGGGAAGGAGGCGATCGCGGTGACGGCCGGGGGCAACGATCCGGGGCCATGGGAGCTCACCCTGGCCGGCCTCCTGCTATCGGCCCCACTCGTCGACCCGTTCCACCTGCCCATAGGGCAGGCAGCCCGGATCGGAGGGAGCCCTCTGTCCGCCATGGTTGGCGGGATAGTCGGTGCCCGTTTGGGGATCAAGGCCTGGCCATGGGCCTTCGCCAACGACACCTGGTTCGCCGAGGTGGGGCGGCGTCTGGCCAGGGGGCCGCGCGAGGTGAGAGACCTGCCCATCCCCTACGCGGTCGAGCATCACCTCATATCGGGGGAGCGTCAGGGGCTCTACTGACAACCGGCAGATCCGACGGGGCCCAATCCCGGTCCGTGTCGTCCACCCGTCTCAGCACCCACCATCCTGCGGCGATGAAGCCGATCAGCGCGCCCATCGCCACCCGTCGCCCCAGGGAGAGCACCTCGACTATGAAGGCCCATGTCAGCGGGCCGAGGATGGTTGCGAAACGGCCTACCGTGGCATAGAGGCCGTAGAGCTCGCCGAGATGACGGGGTGGTGAGACACGGGTCATGACCACCCGGTCGGCGGACCACGTCGCACCCAAGGCCAGACCGCCGAGGGGCCCGATCGCCCAGGCCAGCCCGGTCCGGCCGGTGACCGCGGCCGCGATCCCGGCCCCGATCGCAACCATCCACAGGACGAGGACGGCGCGGAGCACCCGCACAGGCCCAAACGGCTCGATGAGGGTGCCTGCGCCGAGGGCACCGAAGATCGCCGCCGTTATCGCCACCGCCAGCAGGGCGGTTACGAACCGCCCGTCGAGCCCCAGCTCCTGGATCACGAAGATGGTCAGGAAGCCGCCGATCAGGGTGTTGATCGCATCGGTGTAGAGGAATCTGCCCACGAGGAACCGGACGATCCCGTTATGGGACGAGGCGAGACGCCACGATGAGATCAGTCTGCGCCCGACGTCGGCGAACCCCGGGAGTGGAGCATCGTCGTGCCCCTCACGCTCCCGGATGAAGAAGAAGGCCGGGAGCGCCAGCAGCAGGAAGGCGAGGGCGAGGAGCCTGAACGTGGCGGCGTATGACCACCCCAGGACGTCCAACGCCAAGATCCCGAGTCCGAGCCCTACGAACGACCCGATATAGCCGACGCCGACCCCCAGGCCAGAGACCCTGCCTCGATTGGCCGGCGTGCTCACGTCGACCAGGAGTGCGTCGTATACCACGGCACCCACGTTGAATGCGACGAGGGCGACCCCGAGGAGGATCAGCGTCACCGGCTCGGAGCCGGTGGCGAGCAGTGCGGTGGCGGCGACACAGACGATCGTCGTGAGGACGAGGGTCGGGACACGAGTTCCCCGTACGTCGCTCCTGGCTCCGGCCCACGGCGCCAGGAATATCACGAAGATCCCGGCTGTGGCCTCGACGATGGCGAGGGCGCTGTCCGGGCGGTCTACCGAGACGAGCCATTCGGGGAAGTAGCGGCCGACGACCCCGAGGGCGAAGATGGTGTTGGCCAGGTCGTAGACCACCCAGGACCAGACGGATCGACGGCCCGGCGCCACGCCGCGCCCGGTCATGTCAGAAGGTGACGGCCACGGAAATCAGTTCCTCGCGCCCGAGGAGGCCGGCCGCGGCCTGGAGGGCTCGCGATGCCTCGCTGAGTGGGAACTGATGTGAGACGAGATCATCGATCCGGGGATCGGTGTCTATTTGGCGGGCCGCCCATTGGTAACCCACGGTCGTGGCGCCCATCGCTCCTTTGATGGTGAGCTGTTTGGCGACGAGAACGTCGCTGATGAAATGGAACGCCCTGTTCCCCTTGGTCGACGCAAGGATGACCCGACCTCCGCTCCGGACCAGGTCGAGTGCGGTGAACAGCGCCTCCGGGTCGTCAGAGGTGACGTCGAGGACGATGTCTGGCCGCCGCCCGATGGCCTCTGCGATGGCGCCGCCGACGTCTTCCCGCTCGGCGTCGATAGCGAGGTCCGCCCCGAGTCGCTTGGCGAGCTCGAGCCGGTCTCGATCATGGGACAGGCCGGCGACCCCAACCCATCCGGCACCGGCGGCCTTGGCCGCGATCAGGGAGGCGAGACCCCGCGGACCCGGCCCGAGGATCAGCACGTTCTCCCCTTCCTGCAGGGACGGGAGCTCGACTGCCCAGGTGTGACCGGCTGCGAGAGGGTGCACGAAGGTGCCGACCTCGGCGGGCACGTCGTCGGTGAGTTGGTGGAGTCGCGCCGCCGGGTCGATGTAGAGGAACTCGGCGAGCCCGCCCCAGAGCCCGGGCGGCTCGATGGACGGGATGAACCCGTAAGAATTCGACGGGCGGCGACGGGCACAGGTGGCCAGGTTGAGCTTGCATCGATGGCATTCCCCACAGTGGATCCTGGGCTCCACCACGACACGCGTGCCCACCGGGTAGGGGATCGTCGGTCCCGCCCTGGCGATCCTCCCCACCACCTCATGACCAGGGATGAGCGGATAGACGACGTCTTTCGCTTCTCCCTTCCAAACCTGGACGTCGGCGCCCGATATGCCGGTCGCCTCGACCGCGAGCCATCCTCCGTTCAGGCCGGGCGACGCGGGGAGTTCTGTCGGCGAGAACTGGCGAGGCTCGACGAGCATCATCGCCCGCGCGTTGGTGCCTTCCATCGAAGGCGAGTGTAAACCCGGTTGCGGAGGGCAGATTCAGCCGGCGAGGAGACGCCGGATTCGCTCCATTCCCCGCTCGATCTCGGGCTCACCTGTTGCGTAGGAGAGCCTCAAATGACCGGGGGCGCCGAACGACTCGCCCGCCACCAGCGCCACCCCCGCCTCCTCCAGGATCACTGTCGCCAGTTCGTCGGTGGAGGCCCACCTTCCCTCGAGCACCCTGCTCACGTCGGGGAAGACGTAGAACGCGCCCTCGGGCTCGAGACAGTTGACGCCGGGGAGGTCGCTCACCAGGGAGAACATCAGCTTGCGGCGAGCATCGAACGCCGCACGCATCTCCTCGACCGTGTCCTGGGGACCACGCAGGGCGGCCAGGGCGGCGTGTTGGGCTACGTTGTCGACGTTCCCCGTCGCGTGTGATTGGTGACTGTTGGCCGCTTCGACTATGTCTGCCGGCCCAGCCATCCAGCCGACCCTCCAACCCGTCATCGAGTAGGTCTTGGCGACACCATTGATGAGCACCCAGTTCTCGAAGCGGGGCGTGACCGCCGCGATCGATGGGGCGACATCGGTGAAGTAGGTGAGACGCTGATAGATCTCGTCGGCCAGAACCCATATGTCGTTGGCCATGGCCCATTCCCCGATGGCCCGCGCCTCCTCTGCGGTGTAGACGGCCCCGGTCGGGTTGGATGGGGAGACGAAGACGAGCATGCGTGTCCGCTCTGTCTTGGCAGCTTCCAGGCTGGCGACATCGACCTTGAACCCGTCTTCGATCCGGCTCGGCACCGATACGGTGACCCCGCCGGCCAGATCGATCCCGGCCGGATACGTCACCCAATGTGGGGAGGGGAGGAGAACTTCGTCGCCGGGGTCGAGCAGTGCGGCGAAGGCCTGGAAGACGGCCTGCTTGGCCCCGTTGGTGACCATGACCTCGGACCAGTCGACCTCCACCCCGGAGTAGCGCCGGATGTCCTCTGCGATCGCCTCCCGCAGAGGTTTGAGACCGGCGGAGGCGGTGTACTTGTGGTTCTCGGGGTCGTGGCAGGCTCGGGCGGCGGCAGCCACCACATGCTCGGGGGTGGCGAAGTCGGGCTCGCCCGCTGCGAAGCTGATTACGTCGATGCCCTCGGCCCGGAGCTCCCGGGCCCTTGCGCTGATTCCCAGCGTTGCGGAAGGTGGGATGCGGTTGAGACGATCGGAGGCGCGTTTCATCGACGCCAGGGTATCCGGGTAGGGCCGGAAGCCCGGGGCTCAGCCTTCCAGCTTGTCCTTGGCCTTCTCCACCACGCCCTCGGCGGCGTCCTTGGCCTCGGCTGCCTTCTCCTGAACGGCGTCCAGGGCACCGGATGCGGAATCCTTCGCCGAATCGAAGGCGTCGCCCGCCCTTTCCTGGGCGCCGCCCATCGCATCGGAGGCCGCGTCCTTGGCCGAGCCCATGACGTCGGACGCCTTCTCCTGTGCGCCGCCCATCGCATCCCGGGCCGAGTCGACCGCGTCCTCTGCGAAGTCCCCGGCCTTTTCGACCATCTCGGCCCCCTGGTCCTTCGCACCACCGAACCATCCCTTGATGGTGTCCATCAGTCCCATCTCACATCCCTTCTCGAGCGGGCGCCCAACCCTACGTGAGTGGCCCGAGCCCAACCGCCGGCCGGGACCGTTTGCCACTGTCACCAGGTAATTTTCATGGTCTACGTGACACTCCCCACCCTGGATCGACCCACCATCGATACTCGTCGCCTCATCAGACGGTCATTGGTGGTGTTTGGACTCATGACTGCAGGCATCGCCGCACCGGTACTCGACCTGTATGGCCGAAACCCGGCCGTCTTCGTGGCCAACCGCAGCACGCCCACCCAAATCGTGATCTTTGCGTTGCTGGTCACGTTCGTGCCACCTCTTCTGGCCGTCCTGATCCTGACCGTGACTGAGAAGATGGGGGGACGGGCCGCGGACATGGCCTACCTGACCCTTGTCGGGATCGCCTCCACCGCCACGGGGATGGCGATCAGCCGCCAGGTGGTGCCGGAGAGCACGATCTGGGCGTTGGCGCTCGGTCTCGGCTTCGCTCTGCTCGTCGTGTTGGTCTGCAGGCGCGTCGAGCAGGGGCTGGCCCTCTTCTCTCTCCTCGGACCGGCGGTGCTCGTGATGTTCTTCCTGATATCTCCGACCTCGCGTCTGCTGGCCGAGCCCGAAGGGCCCGCAGCCAGCACCGACCACGTGGGCGAGCCTGCACCCATCGTCTTCATCCAACTGGACGAGCTTCCTCTCGCCTCGTTGATGAACGAGGACGGTCAGATCAACAGCAGCCTCTTCCCCCACTTCGCCCGCCTCGCCGCGGAGGGCAACTGGTATCGGAACGCGCTCTCCAATTCCATCGCGACCACGAGCAGTGTCCCGGCGATGCTGACCGGGAGGTTGGGGGACCCCGACTCGAGCCCGGCACTGGTCGATCACCCCGAGAACCTATTCACTCTGCTGGGCGAGGGTTACGACATGCACGTGGTGGAATGGCTCACCGATCTCTGCCCGCAGGACTTGTGCAAGGACTTCGCCGGGAGGGGCCCGGCCCGCTTCGGGAACCTCCTCGCCGACGTCGGAGTGGTCTACGGGCACCTCTCCCTCCCCATTTCGGCCCGGGCCAATCTGCCCAGCATCGACGGCAGCTGGAAGGGGTTTCTCGGCCAGGCCGACACCCAAACCATCGCGCCGGTCGACGTGGATGGTCTTCAGGTCCCCAAGGCCGGTGTGAGGAGCGGTTGGATCGACTCGATGGAGCGTGTGATCGACGGTATCGAGGAGGGAGCGTCCCCGACCATCCATTTCGCCCATCTGGAGGCTCCTCACATCCCTTGGCGCATCAACCCATCGGGGACCCATTACCAGCGCCCAGAGCAATACGACGAAGTAGACGGTGTCGAGGTCGGTGGGACATGGGTCGATCGACCCGACCTGCCCCGTCTCGGCTTCCAGCGTCACCTCTATCAGCTCGGCTTCCTCGACGACCGGCTCGGTGCCCTGTTCCGGCGTCTCGAGGACACCGGGACGTGGGACGAAGCCCTGATCATCGTCGTGGCCGACCATGGAGCCTCATTCGTGCCCGGACAGCATCGGCGATGGCCCAAGGAGGACAACCGGGCCGATCTCTATCGGGTGCCGCTGTTCGTGAAACTGCCCGGTCAGACTATGGGGCAGGTCATCGATGAGCCCGCGTTCGGGATCGACATCGTGCCGACCATTGTCGACGTGCTCGACATCGAGACAGAATGGCAGTTCGACGGCCGGTCCCTACTGACGATCGAGGGGACCGACCGGACCCACGAGACCATCTATTACTGCTGCAACGACGAGCCGGCAGAGACGGACATCGCCGAACTGTTCCGACAGGTGGAAAGGAACTACGAATGGGTGCCCGACCAGGGGAGCTGGACGGCCGTAGCTGGAGCAGGGCCTGCCGCGGGCCTGGTGGGTTCGGATGTGGACGAGCTCGACCCGTACCAGAGCCCCGACCTGCGCTGGGCCCTCACCCAGGCCGATGATCTCGCCGAGGTCAGCCGTGCCACCGGCTGGGTGCCCACTTACATCTCGGGAAGGCTGGAGCTCCCCCACGACGTGGAATCCGACGATCTGCTGGTTGCGATGAACGGTGTCGTCGCCGGCACGGGCCTCGTGACCCGGGACAGCACGAGGTCCGGTGAGATCCACGCGCTCGTGGCCGAGGACCTGGTGGCCGAGGGCGAGAACTCTGTCCAGATCCTCGTGCCCGACGGGTCCGGGGGCTGGCTCAGTGGGTCGACAGCCGACCTCACCGTCGAGTACTTCACTGAAGAGGGGCGTCGCCTGGAGATACGGCCCGAGGGGAACCGAAGGATCGAGATCACCGGTGTCAAACAGACCGACGGGGGAGGGTGGCAGATAACCGGCTGGGCTGCCGACGTGTCCAACAAGGTCCCTGCGGACCGCATCTACGTCTACGCCGGCGATCTGCTCGTAGTGTCGAGTGAGCCGAACAAGGACAACCAGAACGTGACCCGTTGGTTCAAGAGCGACGACCTCCTTCGCTCCGGGTTCACCTATGAGATCGAGCCAGGCTCGATCCCGGCCGGTCTGCAGCGGTTCACGGTCGTCGCCGAGTTCGGTGAGGTGGCTGTAGAGAGCCCGGCCACGATGACGGGCTAACCGTTGCGACGAGGTTCCAAGGCGAACAACACCCTGGTGCCTTCGCCCAGCGATTGCTCGGCGATCGTGGCGAAGGGCCGATCGAGCAACGCCCGGAAATCACTCTCTTCACCTCCGGGGTGGAGCTCATGGGGGAGCTTGTTCCCGACCAGCTTCACCACCATCTCGTCGGCCGGCGAGACGAACTCGACGAGCACCGGGCAGCCGAAAGATGAGAGCCAACGGACCACCTCCCGCGGTGGGATGCTCGCCCCGTAGATCAGATGGTGGATCAGGCCGTAGGCGATGACGAGATCGGGGCGCGCCCTCTCCATCAGCGACGGCCGCTCCTGACCTGCCCAACCCTGCGAAGGGGAGGGGTTGGCCAGATCGGCGAGGGCGATGGCCAGCCCCGGCCCGGGCCCGCTGCGGTACAGGGCGTCGAGCACCGGCTCGTGGCTGTCGACGGCGATCGCCAATGCCCCCTTGGCCGCGGCGATGCGGCTGAAATGGCCGTCGTTGGCGCCCAGATCGACCACCCGGCGCGAACCGAGCCTGTCCATAGCGGTCTCGAGGAACTCTCCTTTGGTGGCCCGGTCCCGGGTGACATGGCTGCACTCGACGTAGGTCGACCACCCCTGGTCGGCCCCATCCCACTCCAAGGAGGCGACCAGCTTCTTCAGCTTCCTCACGTTGGCCAGTATCAGGTCGGCGGTGAATCCTGCCTCACCGAGCTCGCGGCGCACGGAGCGGTCACCCATTCGTGACTCCATGCGCGCCTGGAGCCTCACGTGGAGGAGAGCACTGGTGTTGAACCGCTTGCCGGCGGGGAGGAGCTTGGCCATGTGCTCTGCGGTTGGCCCTTCTGGATCACCGCGGAGCCATGGCTGGAAAGGGACCCCCGCCCAGGCCCGAAGCAGGAGCGGGAAGAGGAACTGGCGTGTGAATTGCCGGTACCCGATCCAGGGTTCTCCCTGCCGATATGCCTCGAACGACCCCAGATCGATGAACACGGGGCGCCCGGCGACGAACTGCACGTTGTACGGCGTTGCGTCCTTGATGGTTAGCCCGGCTCCCAAGGCGCCCTCGAGGAGGTCGAGCTGGAGCAGGGCGGCGTCGCGAAGCATCGAGAAGGTCCACTCGTAGGGATAACTGATGAAATCGAGAAGGGGGTGGGTCAGGGCAGCGGCGCTCCCATCCGGGGGGTCCACTTCCACCGACTCGATCAGGCGCCCCTCGGCGACTGCCGTGCGGAAGAACTTCGTGGCGGAAAGGGCGCGCCACCCCTCGAGCCCGCGGGCGTCGAGGAGGCGCACGACCTTGTCGCCATCGATGACGACGCGGGAAGCGGGGTCGCGGAAAGACCCTGGATCGGGGACGCTCACGTCCTTTGGCCGAAACTCAGGACTAGGCAGCTCAGGATTCCGAAGGCTGGGTGGCTTCCTCCGCCTCGCTGACATCACCGGGCTCCGACCCGGTCCCTGTCTTGTTGATCGCCCGCCGGGCCCGGTATGCCTTGAAGGCGACTCCGATGCCGGCCAGACCCCCGATGACCGCCTGAAGGATCATGCTGCCGGAGCCAGGGTCGAGATATCCAAAGATCATGCTTCTACTCCTCCGAGACGCACGGTGAGCCGTGCCGGCCCCATTGTTGCCCGAATCGTGAGTCAAGCAAACCACCCGATCGTCTCGTGTTCACCCCGGGGACACACGGGCGGTCAGCCCGGGTATCGAAGTCGCGCCACGACCCGCCCCGCGGTGTCGAGCAGCAGCGCCATGTCGCCACCGTTGTTCCAAACCGAGCTGTCTCCTGGGTCCCAGCAAGGATCCGTGCTCGCCACTATCCGCTCCGCTCCGGACACGATCGAGAACTCGCCAGGGAGAAGGCATCGGTGCACAGAGGACTCATCGCGGATCGTCCACCCGCTCAGATCGACACCCTCCTCGCTGGAGAGGGCGACCCATTCCTGGCCCAGGACCTCATCGTCGGGGCCCGGGGGATCGAAGCTCGATACAGAGCCGGAGATGTCCACCGATGGTGGCGGGCCCGATGCCCCGCAGACCGTGTCGGACCACATCCCCAAACCCGATTCGTAGGCCTGATCTTCGGATTCGAGGAGCGTCTCACCTCGGACGTCGCCCACCTCGGGAGTGGTGGCGATGGCGAGACCGCCCGCTACCTGCTCGAGATTGACCAGGCGATCGCCGAGCCACAGATAGGCGAGGGTACGGCCGAACTGGTCCCGCCCCACTTCCTCCAGGCCCACCTGCTCGCCTTCAACCAGCTCGACAAGTCGCCGCTCCGACTCCTGGCCGTAGCACTCGTAGCTCTCCGGGGCGTTGATCCCCATGAGCCGCACTTCGACTTCCCCCGATCGTGTCTCCACCACCAGCGAGTCGCCATCGTTGACCCGGATCACCATCCCGGTGGTGACTTCGCCGGGCAGCGTGCCCGGTGTATCGGGCCCGGCCACGCCGGCCTCGGACTCCTCAGCGAGCCGACACCCGGCGATGAGCAAGCTGATGAGCAGCCAGCGCCCGATGCAGGTCATGAGCCCCGATATCGCTTGAGCTCTTCCCTTTCCTGTCGCTGCCGCCGTCTCCGGCGGCGATAGCTGATCCCGATCAGCTCGGTGATCAGGACCACGGCGCCGATCGTGATCAGGATCACGACGGCCAGTGGGAACTGGCCGTCCATCCACATGAATCTGACGGGCACCGGGTCGGTGTTCTGCACGGCGAAGACGACGACGATGGCGATGCCGAGCATGAGCAGGATCGCTCCCCAGGCGACACCGGTCGATTCGCCCCGCCGCTTGTCCGTTCCCGCCTGTCTTTCGGGCCTCACCTCTCCTTCGGGCCCGACCGGTTCCCCCCGGGCAGGCTCCTCTCCCTTGGGCTCGGCGGGGAATGGATCCGTGCGATCGTCGGTCACCATGCGTCCTCTCTCTGGCCCGATCCTATGTTGCGCCCCTGTGTGGCGCCGATTCGACCTGAGCCGGTGTTCGTAGATCCGCCCGGTTCTGCCGGCCCTGGTCTATGTCGACTGAGCGGAAGAGCAGCCCTCCCGCGATGAAGAAGATTGCGATGGAGAGGATGGCGAGGCGGGCCGACCCGGTCGACTGCCGCACGAAGGCAAACGCAAACGGCCCCCAGATCGAGCTGAACTTGGAGAAGACCGAGTAGAAGCCGTAGAACTCGGCCGACTGGTCCTCGGGGATCATCGAGCCGTAGAGGCTCCGGGAGAGGGCCTGGGTTCCGCCCAGCACGAACCCGATGACCACCGCCAGGGCCAGGAATGGAGCGGCCTGCCCGACGGGCAGGAAGAACGCAGCCAGGGTCACGGCAGCCCAAACCGCGATGCTGGCGAGGAGGGCGCGTTTCGCCCCGATTCGCACGGCGAGCCGGCCGAATCCCATCGCCCCGAAGAAGGCGACCAATTGAACCAGGAGCACTCCGCCGACGACGACGGTGATGCGGAGATCGAGGGTCTCGGTGGCGTACACAGCGGCCAGGGCGATCGTGGTCTGGACCCCATCGTTGAACAACATGAAGGCGATGATGAACACGAGCAGCGGGCGGTTCCGGGCCACCTTGCGCAGCGTGGCGAGTGTCCGACCGAATCCGAATCTCGCATACGACCACCACGTCGGAGTTCCACCGGACAGCGGCTGGGAGGTACCCACTCTGGGCAGGCGACGGAAGGAGATGACGCCGAACACCAGCCACCAGATCCCGGCGGAGCCGATCGCGATCCGGGTGGCGAGGGCGCTGTCGATCGGTATGGGACCGTCGCTCAGCTGGATCAGGGCCAGTGATAGGAGGAGGTGCAGCCCTCCGCCCAGGTAGCCCCAGGCGAATCCCCTCGAGCTGACCATGTCGATGGTGTCGTCGGTGGTCAGATCGGGCAGGTATGCGTCGTAGAAGACATTGGCTCCGACGAAGCCGAGGTGGGCGAGGAGGAACAGCCCGAGGGAGAGCAGCACGTCCCCGCTCGTGCTGAAGAAGAGCAGGGATGCGAGCAATGCGCCCCAGGTCGCGAACACCGTGAGGAACCGCTTCTTCGATGCCGAGAAGTCGGCGATCGCCCCCAGCACCGGTGTGAGCAGGAACATGATCAGCGGACCGACCCCTACCGCGAGGGCCCACAGGTCCTGGCCGGTCCAGTTGCGGCCGAACAGGACCACCCCGCCGTCTCCGACCACCTCCGCGGCGAAGTATGCGGGAAGGACGGCGGCCAGGATGGTCGTGGCGTACGCGGAGTTGGCCCAGTCGTAGGTGATCCAGGCCCGGATGGCGTCCGGGTCGTTCTCGTGCCCAACTGAGGTCATCCTTGGGGCCACGTTGCCGCAAGCTAGACCTAGCGTCTCGCCGGATGCGCCGCTTCCTGGTCCCTTGGCTGTTGCTGATTACCGCGTGCTCGACGGGATCCGAGTTGTCTCCTGATCCAGACGTGTCAACGGCACCTCGGGGGACCACGCTGGCCACGACGATCCCGAGCAGCACCTCCACTTCCACCTCACCGGCAACGACGTCCACGACAGCCCCCCCGACCACCACTACTTCCACCCTCGGGCCGGACCAGACCGTCCTGGCCTATCAGGTGGTGGCCGATCTCGACTTCCCGGTCCAGCTCACGGCCCGGCCGGGGGAGGAGCACGGCTACGTGATCACCAAGGACGGCGTGGTGTGGCTGTTCGACGGCGCCACGGTCGCGGCCGAACCGGTCCTCGACATAAGCGAAAGGGTGCTCGACCAAGGCGAGCAGGGCTTGCTCTCGATCGCATTGCATCCGACGGATCAGGGACGGCTCTACCTGCATTATTCGAATCCGTCAGGCGACACCGTGGTGTCCGAGTTCACGCTCTCCTCGCCGAGCCAGGCCGACCCGGGGAGCGAGAGGGTGCTGCTCCAGGTGGACCAGCCGGCGGCGAACCACAACGGCGGGATGATCCAGTTCACCCCCGACGGTGCCCTGCTCCTGGCGCTGGGGGACGGTGGTGGCGCCAACGACAGATTCGGCAACGGGCAGAACCCAGACACGCTGCTTGGCGGACTGGTGTCCCTGAGTGTCGAGGGAGATCCTCAGCCTGCCAAGTACGCCATGGGCCTGCGCAACCCCTGGCGCTTCTGGATCGACGAGGAGACGATCTACATCGCCGACGTGGGGCAGGGCGCCATCGAGGAGGTGTCGGTGACGCCCCTCCAGCCCGGGCTCAACTACGGCTGGCCTTTCTTCGAGGGCCTGCAATGTTTCAACTGTTCCACCGGCGACGAGGAAGGGGTGGTTGCGCCCGTGCTGGAAGTACAGCACGGCGACGCCGGGACCTGCTCTATCACTGGCGGCATCGTCTACCGGGGTGCCGCATTCCCCCAGCTGAACGGTCATTACTTCTACTCCGACTATTGCGGCGGATACCTGCGGAGCTTCCTGTACCGCGACGGGGCGGCAACCGACCCGCGCGACTGGTCGGAACAGGTGGGCATCGCCGGGCAGGTGACCGGGTTCGGGGCGGACGGCGCGGGCGAGATGTACGTCACCACCACGGGGCAGTTGCTCGCGGTGGTTGCGGGGGGCTGACTGGCCGCCGATATTCTGCGGACGATGGCCACGCTCTTCACCCGGATCATCGATGGTGAGATCCCCGGCACGTTCGTGTGGCGGGACGATCGATGTGTCGCCTTCCTCTCCATCAACCCTCTTCGAGAGGGCCACACTCTGGTCGTGCCCAGGCAGGAGGTCGACCACTGGATCGAGTGCCCCCCGGAGCTGGCCAACCACCTCTTCACGGTCTCCCGCCAGATCGGGACGGCTCTGCAGAGGGCCTTTCGTCCCACCCGGGTCGGGTTGATGATCGCCGGTCTCGAAGTGCCCCACCTCCACATCCATCTCGTGCCCATGGATGGGGTCCATGATCTCGACTTCGCCAATGCTGCGAGCTCGGTCGAGCCCGATGAGCTCGACTCCGCCGCAGCGAAGATCCGGTCCGAGCTGCGCACGATGGGTCTTTCGGGAGTCGCCGAATAGGTGGAGGTGGTGCTCGGGGGCATCAGCTCCCTTCTCTACGGTGTCGCTGACTTCCTCGGCGGTGAGGGCGCCAAACGCGCCCCGGCCGCCGCCATCGTGCTCTGGGCCGGTGTGCTCAGCTTCCCTCTCATCCTGGTCGTCGCTCTCTTCGTCGGCGGCGACGCCCGGACATCCGACTATCTCCTCGGCGGGTTGGCGGGGATCGCCGGCGCCCTGGGTCTGGTGTCCCTCTTCGCCGGCCTGGGACGAGGCCGGACCGCGGCGGTGGCACCGACCGCGGCCGCCGTGGCCGCAGTCCTCCCGGTGATGGTCGCGGTGATCAGAGGGGAGCGCCCGTCGCTTCTCGCCTGGGTGGGAGTGATGGTGGCGATCCCGGCGATAGTGCTCAGCGCCTGGGTGGCCGATCCCGGCGAGAACCTCAAGGGGAGCGTCGGGTACGGGCTGACCGCCGGGCTCGGCTTTGGTGGCTTCACTGCGATCATCGGTCTCACCGATCCAGATTCGAATCTGCTCCCCCTCATAACTTCTCGCGCCTCGACGATGCTGGCCGTCGTGATGCTCACTGCCTTCGGCGTCTGGAGGCTGGTCGGATTCGGCTCTTCCCCGCGTCTGCTGGTTGCAGGGAACGCGGTCCTCGACGTGAGCGGGAACGTCGCCTTGCTCCTGGCGGTCCGGGCTGGCTCTCTGGCCCTCGCCGCCGTCGCCGCCTCTTTCTACCCCGCTGTCACCGTCCTCCTCGCCCGGCTGGTCAACGGTGAGCATCTTCGGGCCCGGCAGATCGCAGGAATCGCTCTGACCGTTTTGGCGATGTCCGCCATCGCCCTCAGTTGACCTGTCTCAGCCCCTCACCACCAGCCAGGTGCCCCCGATCACGAGCGCGATGCCAAGCACCCGGATCCCATCGAGACTCCTGCCACCGCCGAACCAGCCGAAGTGCTCGATGACCGCGCCCAGGACGAGAGTCGCCCCCGTGAACAGGGTCAGGCCTGCGCCCAGCCCGAGATTGGCGACCGTCACCCCGAGCGACGCCACCACCACCAGCCCCATGAGCCCTGCCCCGAACACCCACCATGGAAGCTCCCTGATCTCGGCGAGACGGCTTCCCTGGAAGATCAACATGAGCACAGTCACGGCCAGCCCTCCGCCGGCATAGGTGACGAAGGTAGAGGCCAGGGTCCCCACCCTCGCTTCCATCACTCCCAGCCACTGGGACTGGAGCGCCCCGGCCAGCCCACCCAGCACCGCGATCACCACAACGACCAACAGGTTCATCTGATCGTCCAGGATGGTCGGCGTGGGACCGGATCTGGGGGATCACACCCGCTACCTACCATCCACCCATCGTCGAGCCCACCCGCCATGAGCGTCCTCTACGCCCTGCCGTGGCGACTCTCCTGCTTCTCAAGCTGGTCGCCAACACGGCGTTTCGCTTGGTCTACCCCTTTCTCCCGGCGATCGCCCGCGGCCTGGGCATCGACCTGACTCAGGCCGGGGCGCTGGTCTCGGTGCGGTGGGCCAGCTCCTTGGCGACTCCTGCTGTCATGTCCATCGCCGGCAGGGTCCCCGGTAGCAGGCGCCTGCTGATCGCCGGGCTGGTCGTCTTCTCGGCCGGCTCCATCGTCACCGCATGGACGGGCGTGTTCGTAGGGGCAGTGGTCGGGTTCGCCTTGCTCGGCATGGCCAAGCCGATGATCGATGTCAGCGCCCAGGTCTATGTCTCCGAGCGGGTCGGCTACGAGCAGCGCGCCCGGTACCTGGGGATCCTCGAGATCGCGTGGGCAGGCGGGCTGCTGATCGGCGCTCCGGCGGCAGGCTGGTTGATCGACAACTGGAGCTGGAAAGCCCCGTTCTGGGCAGTCGGCTCCCTGGGTCTGCTCGGGGTGGGCATGGCGATTCTGTTCCTCGACCGAGAGGACGGCAGGGGAAGTGACACAGGCGCGCCTGACAGTCCGGGCCGGCAGGTGATTCTGGTGCTGGCGACCATCGTGCTGTTCAGCTATGCCCACGAATCGGTTCTCGTGACACTCGGTGGATGGCTCGAGACGAGCTTCGGGATGACCCTGCTCGCCCTGGGTGGCGTGGGGACGTTGATCGGTGTGGCCGAGCTGACCGGAGAGGTCACCATGGCTGGATTCACCGACCGAATCGGCAAGCGAAACTCCCTCGCGCTCGGCATCGGAGTCGGGGGAGTCTCGCTGCTCGTGTTGTCGCTGGTCTCCGAGCAGCTGCCCCCCGCCATGGCAATCGTCTTCGTGGCCAGCGTGGCCATCGAGTTCGGCGTCATCTCCGCCATTCCGCTGACTACCGAGCTCCGCCCTCGCGCCCGAGCGCAGACCCTCTCACTGTTGATCGTGGCGAGCGGCCTGGGCCGAGCTGTGGCTGACCTGGTCGCACCACGAGTGTTCATAGCCGGCGGGATGAGACA
This sequence comes from Acidimicrobiia bacterium, assembly GCA_025937235.1. Taxonomy (GTDB): domain Bacteria; phylum Actinomycetota; class Acidimicrobiia; order Spongiisociales; family ZC4RG35; genus JARDZU01. The sequence goes on along the minus strand of JAICRU010000031.1, from coordinate 7,870 downwards.
GGTCTCGAGGATGGCCGGGCTGGTCGCTCTGAGCTCCCTCTTCATCGTCCTCCTCTGGGTGCGCGAGGTCCAGGCTCCAGCTCAGGAGGACGAGGCCGCCGTTACGTAGAGATCAACGGTCGACCTCAGGTAACGCATCGATTCCTCGTAGCCCTGCGAGGCATGCTGGATCGTGTAGGCGAGGACTCGCATCAGCCACAACCTGAAGGCCAGCGACTCCCAGGAAGGATCGCCCAGCACGAATCGGCCCATCAGAAACCCGTGTACCTCGTACCAGAGGCCTGCATCCATCTGCTCGAACACCCGATCCGGGCCCGCGGACAGAAGGCGACCCGCCACCTCATCGGGGAGATGCGCCACCAGTCTCACCTCGTCCTCTGGCCAGATCATCCCCAGGAGCCGCCTCGAGCCCACGACGTCGTAGGCGACGATCCGCTTCAAGTCCTCGGGCGCCTCGGCGGCCGGGTCGCTCCCATGTCGGGCTCCGGGGGCGGGCCCGGGCTGACCCTCGAGGGAGCGGGCGGCGTCGAGGCATTCGACCAGCATCTCCCTCAGCTCATGGAGTGAGCCGTAGAGGGCGTGCCTCTTGCCATCGGCGACGTGATGCTCGTAGAGGCCGATGTCCATGACCGAGGTGGCATAGGTGAGCAGCGTGTCGATACCCCAATCCGATCGCCGCCGCACCATCTCGGAGCAGGCGAGGGACTCGACGGCCACTCTGGTGAGAAGGACCTCCCCACCAAGAGGCTGGTCGAGGAGGGGGAGGAAGCTCCCGGGGAAGAGACGGGCCAACGCGGGCCTCGTGATCATCCAGGTGATCATGGCGTCGGTCGCAGCCCGGGGGAAGCGATGCCGCACCACCCCGTATCCCCGGTCGGCGGCGGTCTCGGCGCCATCGATCCAGGAAGCGTCGAAGTTGGTGATATCGGCGTCGTAGAAGTGGACGCGGTCCCATCCCTCCTCCGCGGCGCGGGAAATGGCCGTGTTCATCGCATCCCCCTTGCCGGGTCGTAGCTTGCCGATCCTCTCCTGGATGATGACCCGGACGGTCTTCTCCCGGAACGCCGCGATGTCATCGGCGAGGATGCGCACCGGCGCCGCCACCGCCTCGTCGGCTGCGACCGCCCAGACTTCGTCGACGGCGGATTGGGCCGCCGCAACGCCCAGGTTGGTGGCCACGAGGGTCGGGTCCTCGCTCTTGAAGGGGAGGACGACCAGGCTCACCGAGAGAGACTAGGCGTCGTACCCACCTGGCTCGGCGGGCGACTGAATCCTCCTCACGTGACAACGGGAAGGTCGCCTTCGTCAGCGAGCGCGAAGGGAAACCTGAGATCTATGTCATGGGGCCAGAAGGCTCTGGCCTGGTCGATCCGACCAACGACCCGGCGGAGGACCACGACCCGACCTGGTCCCCGGATGGGCGACAGATCGCCTTCGTCACCGATCGCGCCAGGTTGGGACCGGGTATGCCCCAACCTGTCCCATGCCGGATCTACGCTCGTCGCCATGGAGGAGATGGTCGGCCGAGTGCTCGGGACCAGCGACGCCACCCCACTCGAGTTCTGGGTGGGCGTGGCCGATGGCGAGTACCTGGAACTGGATGATGTGGTTGCCCTGGAGAGGGTGCTGCCCACCGGCGAGCTGGTCAAGATCTTCGGCACCATCAGCCAGGTCCGCGCCCGTCACGAAGGGGCGCGCTTCGACTCCGATGTCTTCCTCATCGAGGAGGGTGTGCTGCCCGCTGCGGTCCAGGAGGCGGCACAGGTCACCGCGACCCGCGTCGAGCCCGAGATCTTCGTCCCGCCCCGGCCCGGCCAGCCGGTGCGCCGGGCCCATGACAAGGAGCGCGACCAGGCCCTGTTCTTCGATCGGATGGATCGGAGGTTCCCCGTCGGGGCCTCACGCAATGGCGAGCCTCTCTACGCCAACCTCGAGTTCATCAACGGGCAGCGTGGGGCGCATGTGAACATCTCCGGCGTTTCGGGCGTGGCCACCAAGACGAGCTACGCCACCTTCCTCCTCCATTCCATGTTCACCTCCGGCGTGCTCGGACCGGCCGTCGTCAACACCAAGGCACTGATCTTCAACGTCAAGGGCGAGGACCTGCTCCATCTCGACCGTCCCAACACCAGCCTCGATGATGACGCGGAGCGTCTCTACCGTGCTCTCGAGCTACCGGCACAGCCATTCGGTTCTGTCGGGTTGTTCGCCCCGCCCCGCCCAGGATCGGACCGGGCCGTGGCCGACGTGAGCAGCCGCTCTGACCTCACCTCCTTCTTCTGGACACTGGCCGAGTTCTGCCACGAGGACCTCATGGTCTTCCTGTTCGCCGACGCCGAGGACGAACGTGCGCAATACACGATGGTGGTTTTCAACGTGATGGCCCAGCTGCGCCTCGCAGAGGGTGGGGACGGAGGCTCGGTCCGCATCGAAGGGGAGGCCGTTCGCACCTTCAGGGAGCTGGCCGACCTGATCACGAGAAAGGTGCAGGACGAGGACTCCCGCAACGAATGGGCCGGGCCCCATATCGGTGCCGGGACCGTCAATGCCTTCGTGCGCCGTCTCCAGGTAGCGGTGCGTCACGTCGATCGCCTGATCCGAGGTGACATCGCCAACCCGGAACGGCATCGCATCGAGGTCCAGGGCCATCAGGTGACCGTCGTGGACCTGCACAACCTCAATGATCGGGCGAAGAGATTCGTGGTCGGTGTGGCGGTGAGACGTGCGTTCGAGGACAAGGAGCGGGCCGGCCAGTCAGAAGAGCTGCTCTTCCTGGTCCTGGACGAACTGAACAAGTACGCCCCCAGGGAAGGGACGAGCCCAATCAAAGAGGTGTTGCTCGACGTGGCCGAACGGGGCCGTTCCCTGGGTGTGATCCTGATCGGCGCCCAGCAGACTGCTTCCGAGGTGGAGCGGAGAATCATCGCCAACTCGTCGATCAGGGTGGTCGGGCGACTCGACTCTGCCGAGGCCTCGCGTGAGGAGTATGGATTCCTCCCCGCGGCCCAGCGACAGCGGGCCACCATCCTCAAGCCGGGCACCATGCTCCTGGCCCAACCCGAGATCCCGGTGCCCCTCGTGCTCGAGTTCCCGTTTCCCGCCTGGGCAACCCGTGCCTCGGAGGCAGCGCCGGCGCCAATCGGAGATGATGGTCCGATCGACCCGTTCCAGGATCTGTAAAGCCCGGGGTCTGGGGGTCGCCCTCCAGGTTTGACCGGCGGGCGCGAGCTCGCATCTCCCCGAATCTGTCGGTGCCCCGTCCTACGATCGTCCTCATGACCCGCTCGGTCCCTCCGTGAGGATGCTCCACACCTCCGACTGGCACGTGGGGAGGAAGATCCGCGGACATTCCCGAGCCGACGAGCATCGGGCCGTCCTCACCGAGATCGTGGGGATCGCCGTGGAGGAGCGGGTCGATGTCACGCTCGTCGCCGGGGACCTATTCGATGTCTCGTCGCCAACACCGGAGGACGAGGCCATCGTCTATCGCGCTTTGCTCGACCTGGCCGAGGTGGGCCCGGTCGTGGTGGTGGGGGGGAATCACGACAACGCGGCGCGTCTGGAAGCGGTCAAGCCGTTGCTCGACCTGGGGCGGATCACCGTCGTCGCCCGGCCGACGAGGCCGGGCGATGGGGGCCTGATCGTCTTCGATGGGCTCGATCTCACCATCGCCGCCCTGCCATTCATCTCCCAACGGGGGATCGTGAAGGTGGCCGAGATCATGGAGCTCGACCCCGATCAACATGCCCAGGGCTATGACGAGCGGCTGCGCAGGATCATTGTCGGGCTCACCGAGGACATGCGTCCCGACCAGGTCAACGTGGTGGCCGGTCATCTCACCGTGTACGGAGCCGAGACCGGGGGTGGGGAGCGGGATGCCCACCTCTTCGGGTACGCCATCCCCCCACAGGCGTTCCCCGGCAGCCTCTCGTACGTCGCACTGGGCCATCTCCACCGCCAGCAGCGAGTTCCCGCGGCCGCACCTGTCTGGTACAGCGGCTCTCCGATGCAGCTCGACTTCGGCGAGGTGAGTGACGTCAAAGGCGTCCTGGTGGTAGATGCCGAGCCCTCTTTGCCTGCCTCGGTTCGACCCCGCCCGCTGGCCGGCGGCACCACGCTTGTCCAGCTGAGGGGGACTCTGGAACACGTCCTGGCCCGGGCTCCTGAGGTGCAAGGCGCTTACGTGAAGGTCCTTCTCGACGAGAAGGCGCGGGCCGGGCTGAACGAGGAGATCCGGGAGGCGATACCTGGGGCCGTGGACGTCATCATCGTCCGCTCCGAGGAGCGGGCGAAACGAGCCGAGCCGAGACGATCGGGACGATCTTCGGTCGAGCTGTTCGAGAGCTATCTCGCCACGCGTGGAGTCCAAGATTCCGAGGTGGTCGGGTTGTTCCGCGAGCTCGAGCAGGAGGTGCTCTCCGGATGAGGCCGCGGCACCTGGTCATGGAGGGATTCCTCGCCTACCGGCGCAGGACCGAGATCGACTTCAGCGATGCCGACCTCTTCGTGCTCTCGGGCCCCACCGGTGCCGGCAAGTCGAGCGTGATCGACGGAATCACGTTTGCGCTCTATGGCTCGATACCCCGTCTGGGCAAGGGCTCGGTGGCGCCGCTGATCTCCGCCCAGTCCGACCGCGCCCGCGTCTCCTTCCGCTTCACGGTGGGCCACGAGTCGTATACGGCCGCCCGCATGTTGGAGCGTCACGGGGCGGGGGCGAGCACCAGGGAGGCCAGGCTGCAGCGGGGCAGGGAGGAAGTGGCCTTGGCCGGCACGGCCGACGAGGTTACTGCGGAGGTGACCAAGCTGTTGGGGCTCAGCTACGAGCACTTCGTCAAGGCAGTGGTCCTGCCGCAGGGGGCCTTTGCCGACTTCCTGACCGACAAGCCGAAGGACCGGCAGGCGCTTCTCGGCGAGCTGCTCGACATGGGTCTCTACGAGGAGGTGATGCAGCTTGCCAATATCCGCACCAAGCTCGCCGATGGGCGGGCGAAGACTGCCGTGGAGAGTCTCGCCAAGCTGGACGTAGCGACCGACGCTCAGCTCGCAGAGGCCGGTGCCAGGCTGGAGCACCTGATCGGGGCGAGGAAAGAGCTTCCTGAGCGGCTCGAGATGCTGGAGAGTCTCGAGGCCATCTGTCGGAAGGCGCGGGAGGCCCACACGGCTGTGGTCGGGACCCTGGATCGTCTCCGCGCCATACAGATCCCGGGTGACCTCGAGACCCTGGGGGTAGACAGGAAGACGGCGGGTGAGGCCATGTCGATCGCTCAGACCGGGCTTTCTGCCGCCCTCGAGGAGCGGAGAGGTCTTCAGGAGCGAGCCGCCGGCCTGCCTGCGTTGGCCGACCTCCTGTCCTACCGACAGGACCAGATGACGAGCGGGGAGCTTGCCGAACGTCTGGCGGCACTCGACCTGACAGCGCTGGCTGCGGAGTGGGAAGGGGCCGCCGCGGCCTGTGATCAGGCTCGCCTCGATCTGGAGACAGCCAGGGTCGCCCACGTGGCCCAGGACTTGCGCCAGGCCCTGGCGATGGGGGATCCCTGTCCGGTGTGCGGGGCGGTGGTCGGCACACTCGATGAGGGAGAGCCCGACGTTCACGGATCTATCGAGTTGCTCCGGGAGAAGCTGAATCGCGCCGAGGAGCGGGCCGACCAAGCCCGAGGTGCGCTCAAGGGAGCCGAGGGCGAGGCCAAGCAGATCGATCGTCAGCTGGTCGAGGTGACCGCCCGACTCGAGGAAGCCCCATCCCCCGAGGCTGTCGAAGACATGATCGAGAGAGTCCGCTCATCGGAAGAGGCCCTGCTGGCCAACGAGAAAAGGGTCGAAGAGGCGCAGTCGGAGGTCGATGCCGCCGGGCTCCTGGTCGCCGGGCTCGAAGAGCGAAGCACCGGTCTCGGTGAGGCGCTACTCGCGGCAAGGGACAGGGTCGCAGCCGAGGAGCCGCCCATGCCCGGCAGGGACCCGATCGAAGCATGGCACAGGTTCGAGGATTGGCTCATCGGGAGGATCGCCGATCGAGCGGGTGAGCTGGCTTCCCTGGAAACGGCTCGGAACGAGGCAGAAGCGACCTTGGGTGCGGGGATGGGAGAGCAGCGGGCCTGGCTGGACGGGCTGGGCATCCCGGTCACCGATTCGCCGGGCACCGACCTCGCCCTGGCCGAGGCAGGTCAGAGAGCCGCCATCGACGAGATGGAGAAGACCATGACCCTGGCCTCTGAGCTGAAAGAGGAGCTGACGCTGGAACAAGCCCGGGCCCGGGTTGCCTCGGCGCTCGGGAACCACCTCAAGTCGAACAACTTCGAGGCCTGGCTTCTGGAGGAGGCGATGGAAGTCCTGGTCGATGGGGCCAACGGGCTCCTCGACGATCTCTCCGGCGGCGCCTACTCGCTCAAGATGACCAGGGGCCAGTTCGAGGTGATCGACCACCGCAACGCCGAGCTGACCAGGACCACCCGGTCCTTGTCCGGGGGAGAGACGTTCCTGGTTTCGCTTTCGCTGGCCTTGTCGATGGCCGACCAGCTCGCCCTGCTCACCGGCGTCTCCTCGCGTCTCGAATCGGTGTTCCTCGATGAGGGGTTCGGATCGCTCGACCAAGAGTCACTCGATGTGGTCGCGTCCGTACTCGACGAGCTGGTCGGCCGCGGGCGCACCGTCGGCATAGTCACCCACGTGCGGGAGCTCGCCGACCGCATCCCGGTCCGATTCGAGGTCACCAAAGGCCCGGAGACGGCCACGGTCACCAGGTCTGGGGAGTGATCCCCCCTCCCCGCCCGTTTCCTCGCCCGAAGGGGGAGTCGGCCGGAAGGGCCGGAGGGGGAATGCGGCGGTATTGCACCGTACGGGGGAAGCGATGAGGTTCACTGTCGAGGCGTGGGATCCCGATTACGGGGCGTCCTCGGACCCCGAGCTGGCCGACGCCACGGAGAATGTCGATGTCTCGGTCGAGCTGACGCCGGAGCAGTGGCACCCCATCCTGCCCGAGGCCGTTCCCGCGCCGGACATCTTGTTCGTGGACGGTGTGCGCCGGGTCGACGCCAATCTGTGGATCGAGCACGACGGTCGGTTTCCCAGCTTCGGCCTGGCCGCCACCTTCGCCGCCGGAGCGGTTCGATGCAACAGCGAAGCAGTGGTGGTGGCCGCAGAAGTGCGGCGGGGTGTGTTCACCGGCGCCGCCGCCGACCCGGTTGAGACCACCATGGGGACATATCAGGTGATGACCACCAAAGGCTCGACCCCGGAGGAGCTGTGGCTCGGCATCCAGCAGCGGATGGGAGATCTGGAGGGTGGCATCGCCGAGCGACATGCCGACGTGGCGCTGATGGTGGTCGACGGGCCACTCTCCCATCGACGTCACGTGGAGGGGGCGGTCGGCTACGTCAAGACACAGCACGTCCAATATCTGCCCGACCACCTGAGGGCGACGTTGGGTGCCCTGCCCGTCGGGCATCGAACACCGCTCTTCCTCACCACTACCTCGTGGAGCAGATTCTCCTGGTATCTGCGTCTCGCCAATGGCACCGGTCCCGCTGGGGGGCTGGTGCGGTGCGAGGTCCAGGCTGACATGAGCGTGGCGGAGGCAGTGCGGCGGGCCAACCTGGTCACCGCTTCGCTGCCTCGGTATGCCTCGGCCCGGCACAAAGACCCCCGTGCCCCCCAGAACCTCTACCCGATCGGCGGTCTCGAACGCGAGCTACGCCGGCGGCTGGGTGATCGGGACCTGGCCATCCGGGCCCTGCGACTGGCTGCTGCAGCTTGACGATGCCGCCCCGTTGCGGAGTGGCCCGGAACCGAGCTCAGGCCACGCTGTCTTCCTGGCCCACGAGTATGGCCGCCCCGGGCGCCGGCTGGGCCTCCCGTCTCGAGGCGAGGATGG
>JAICRU010000111.1 GCA_025937235.1 Acidimicrobiia bacterium | reverse complement strand
GATGCGGCGCGTTATGTCGCAGCCACCGGTTTGTCGGCGGGGGCCAAGGGATTGAGGTCGATCGACAGTCAGAGGGGGTCGGAGTAGGGCCCTGGGGACTGGTACCCTGGCACGTGCCAGCCGGCAACCTTCCGCGGTAGCTCAATTGGTAGAGCAGTGGACTGTTAATCCATTGGTTGCAGGTTCGAGTCCTGCCCGCGGAGCTTGAAATCGCCTTGTAGATCAGGCGAATGTCGTTGCCACCCATGGGGGAGGGGTCGCGGGCCATGTGTAGCCACACTGTTGCCGCGCAGTGGCGTGATGGGCCACGTTGCCGTGCAACTCGTCAGGGTGGCGACTGTTATCGATGTAGACAAGACGCCCGTCTGACTGCGGAGCGAATCCTCGCCTCCTCGGCGGAGGTCTCGGCGCCCCCTGATGAAACGAAATCGTTGTAGCGCGATTCGTCCCTTTTGGCCTTTACTTGTCGAAGGAGGAGATGTGGTTCTTGCCCGACATCTTGACGAATCGTTCACGGCCTTCGTGAAAGAGACCGAACCTCGGCTGCGGCTTGCGTTGGTAGCAGCGTTTGGCCAGGACCGGGGGCTGGACGCCACCGCGGATGCTTTGGCTTACGCGTTCGAGAACTGGGATCGGATTGAAAGCATGGAGAACCCTGCTGGGTATCTCTATCGGGTCGGGAGAAGTCGCGCTCGCTTCGCGGGTATCCGCCCCAGGTTTGCCCCGGTGCCCGTTGATGACGCTCCAAATGTGGAGCCGGGTCTGCCCGCCGCACTGCGAAGACTGTCGGAAAACCAGCGGGTCGCAGTGGTCATGGTTCACGCCTACGGGTGGTCCCGTGAAGAGACGGCTTTGTTGATGGGCTTGACGATGTCCACTGTGGACACCCATCTGCAGCGCGGCCTGTCCAAATTACGAAATGTGTTGGGGGTGACCCATGCCTGAACTGAACGCTCAGCTCCGTGAATACTTCGAGGCCACCGCTCCGCCCTTGGAGGTCGAGGAGGTCGTCGGTGACGAAGTCCGGGTTCCCGGCGGGAAAAAGACCCCATCCAAGAGATGGACCGCCCCGGCTTGGGCATACGGGATGGCAACCATGATTGCGGTCCTGGTGCTAATTCTCGGACTGGCACTGCTGCTACCAGGCGGGAATGAAAACGACGTGGTCGAGCCGACCCCGACCACCGTTGCTCCGGCGCCCGAGACCATGTCCGATCTGGTCGAGGTGGTCGAGGCTGGAGTCGCTGCGTTGTACTCGGGGGACGAGGAACGCGCCGTCCAATTGTTCGAGCTGCCTGATATGACCGACGACCAGATTCGTGCCGAGGCGGGCTGGCAGGCGGCCATCGGGGGTCGGTTGACCTTGAGTTGCGCCGAGCAGGAGATGCCTGGGGTGGTCTTCTGCCAGGCGCCGTACCACAACGCAATTACCGATGCGAGCAACTACAAAGATGGCGGGGACACACTCCGTGTGGTGGTCGAGGGCGGCGTGATCAGGGAGTTCAGCTTCCCCGAGCACAGTTTCCTTATGGAGCAGGTAGCGAAATTCATCGCGGAAGTCGAAGGCAATCAAGCATGCGAACACGAGGAGCTCCTCGTCCTCCCGCATACCAGCGAATGCGCCAACCTGATCCTGGACAATCTGGACGAATTGGCAGCCTGGTACGAGACCAACCCTGAGCCGACAGTGTCGGCGGACATGTGGCCCCAGTCGAACTTGGAGGAAGTGCAGGAGGCACAGGAGCTGGCCGACGCCGGAGACCCCGACTACACGTGGCAGGTCGACCCGCAACTGACGTCGGATGACTCGTCCGCGCGACTTACCGAAGGCCACCAGGTCGAACTCGTCGACCGGTTCCTCCGTGAGGTGCTGGGGTGGGAGGCGTACCAATGGAACCCATGGGAGAGTGGCGTGGGTGGTGATGGCGCGCTAACCGACACACGGTTCATCCGGTGTGCGCCGGGCCGCACCAACCCGCTGTACCCGCCCGGTCCTGAGCCGGAAATGGGCGAGTTGTGCGCGCCGACGCTCGACGACCTCCGCTACGAGTCGGTGAGCCTCGATCTTGCCCAGCTCGACCGCCTAGGCCCGGAAGGGATCTGGGTGGTGAACGGGTGGAGGCAGGCGGCGCCGTTCGCGCAAGTTGACCCGGTGGTTGTCGAGGCACGACTCACGGAGCGCTTGGAGGAGTTTCTCACCGCACGCATCGCCGGGCAGGGCGCTGAGGTGCACGTGCTGGTCGACCCCGACTTAGATGTTCCGCTCCTGTACGCCACCACTTCCGGTGCCCCATATGAGCGATACGAGATCGAGCGTGTGGACGGGCCGGGGTGGCCCGACGCCCGGATGACCTTCTCGGTCCGGCTGTTCGCCGACGGAGGCGCAACGGTGGTCGAGCAGGAGATGCATGGGTCGCAAACCGGCGAATTGTGGCTGGATGGCTATACGACGGTCGAGAACGGCCAGCCGATTCAGCTGTCCCACACCTCTTTCGACGGTGAGGTCACGGTTTCAGCGCCGAGCACATGGATGATGTGGTGGCCCGGGGCCGCTCACGTGGCCGACGTGGGCGTGTGGTGGGGCGGCCTGTGGCGTACCGAGGATTCCTTCGGTAGCGGGGAACGCATCGAGTTCACCGACCCAGTCGCCTACGACGCATGGTGCGGAACGAACGGTGGGTCCCCGCTGCTCTCGGAGCCCGCCAGTGCGGCTGCGATAGCGCAGAAGGTCATCTCCGATCCCAACTTCGAGACGGCTGCGCCGGTGGCCGCGCGCGTCGGTGGCCTCGACGCCGTGTCGATCGACGTCGCCCTTATCCCCGGCGGCAGGGCTTGCGGCGTAGGAATGATTGACATCAGCCGCTGGATCCACGTGCTTTGGGAACCAGGTTGGCGTCTGCGTCTCTACCTCGTCGACCTCCCCGATGGCATGTCGGTTCAGACCCTGGCGATCACGGTCGTGGCGCCCGAGGAGCGCTTCGAAGAAGTCATCGCCGAGACCGCACCCATCATCGAGTCGATCGAGTTCCGCCCGGGCTGATGGGTGCTGGGTAAGGGACGGTATGAAGTCGATCGGGTGAGAGCGCCCAGGAACCTGAAGCCAAATATGTAGCCGTACGTAGCCGGACAGGACAACACCAGACACCACGACCGATCGAAATGCGTGGACAGGACAGCACCAAACACCACGCACACGGGCTGGACGGACGTTTGGGCGGGACTGTTAATCCATTGGTTGCAGGTTCGAGTCCTGCCCGCGGAGCAAGATTCTGAGCCAGGGAGAGATGGCCGAAAGGCCTTCTGAACAAGGAAACTGCCCACTCAGCCGGCGACGACCATCCGCTTGGTCGCGACCACGCAGCGTGAGTTGCGAAGGATGCTCTGGAATGCCGGATCCCGGATGGGGTGGTGTCCCCGTCAGCCCACCGTGGTGAAGTGATATGGGTTGGGTTAGTCGCGTGGTATGCACATCGGATGATCTGGAGCCGATGATCTGTCTCTGACATGTTCGGGTCGGAAAGTAGGCTTCCCGTGTTGCTTTAGCGGCGAAGCGAACGCTCGCTGGCACTTACCTTGGAGAGGCTGGCGAGAATGTCAGTGTGCGGGCCACGACTTCTGAGGCGATGTCCATGAGGAGGCGGTCGTGAGCCCAGGCGTGGGCGCGGAGCACGTCGGCGGCGGATCCGGCGTCGATTCCCATCTGCGCCATGACCATGCCGGTGGCTTGATGGAAGGTGTCGTGTTCGGCTGGCTGGTCTGGCGAGGGGGGCTGTTGGCCGAGAGAGCCGACCACGAGTGAGGCGATCTCCTTTGCGATTTGCTCGGCGTCGGCGAGAGATTCGGGAGTGATCTTGCCGTGTCGGTCTTGGAGGTTGAGTGTGGCGAAGGTGGTTCCTCCCGCTCGCAGGGGAACACCGGCGATGGATTGGTAGCCGATGGCGTGGGCCTTGGCCGAGAGCCGGGGCCATGGGTTGGTGTTGGAGGGGGCGGTTTCTGCGGTCTTCGATGTGCTGTTCACTCCGGCGTCGAAGCATGGCCCCTCTTGGAGGGTGAACTCCCATTCGTCGAGGGTGCGAGAGTCGTCCGACGACGTACATAGGATGTGCTGACCGGAGGCTCCGACAAAGGAGATGGTGATGTCGCTGACGTCTAGCAGACGGACGCAGTCAGTGGCCAGTGAACCCGGTAGTCCGGGTTCGTCCCATGATGTGAATGATTCCCGCAGCGCAGCGAGGTCGGAGGCGCTGATCATCGGTTCTCTCGTTCCTCGACCATCGAGTCCAACCCGACCAGTCCGAGAAGTCGGCAGACCGTCGACGACGGTTCTCGTATGGTGATCGTCTCGGAACCGTGTCCATCGAAGGCGGTGAGAAGGTAGTGCAGGCCTCTGGCGTCCATGAACGTCAGATCGGGGAGTAGGTAGATGACTCTCCGCGGATGACCATTGCTCCCGCTCGGATCGTTGTAGGACTCGAGGTGTTGATGCAACATTGGGCCGGTGAAAAGGTCGAGTTCGCCCTGCACCTCGATCACAAAAGCGGAAGGATCGTCGCTTCTCACTGAAACGTTTAGGGGAGGAGGCTCGTAACCCGATGAGCCCGCTCTCGATACGGGAGTGCTGACGGTCATGTCCTGGCCCCTCCTTAGATGGTTGAGGGTCCGCCAGGATCTAGAGCAGACTCGTTCGGTTGCGCTTGTCTACCACCCTACAGGCGCATCTGCTCTATGGGAAGAGTGGAAAACCAGCCCTAATCGCCAGAGGTGAGGCGGGCTGGTGTCAAGTCGCCCGAAACGATGGCGGCGGAGATGTCTCGCAGCCGCTCGTTGTTGTTGCGGGCATGATTCCGGATGCGCCCGAACGCCTCGTCCATGTTCAGGCCGGCCTCATGTGCGACGATTCCTTTGGCCTGCTCTATCAACACCCGGGTCTCGAGAGCCGTCCGGAGCTGGGAGATCAGCGTCCGGTCGTCGATGGTCGACCGGTCCTGGAGAATGGCGATGGTGGCCAGATCCGCCAAGGCTTGGGCGACGGTCAGGTCCTCGTCAGAAAGATCGACTGCCTCTGTCAGGAACAGGTCGAGCGCCCCCGCGACATGGTCGCGGAGGCGCATCGGAACAGCCGTGACTGCGCGGAATCCCTCCGAAAGTGCCGCCTCTCCGAAATCTGGCCATCTGTGATGCGCCTGAGATCCAGCCAGTTCCCCGGACCTGACCGGCCGGCCGGTGCGAAACGCCTCCGCACCGGGACCCCCCTGGTTCTCCAGCTCCAAAAGCTCGACCACACCGGTGGCTTCGCTGCTCGCCGCCACCACCCGCAATTCACCGTTTCCGTCCGTCAACAACAACCCCGCCTGAGCCACTCCCAACAGATCCGTACAGCTCACCACCAGTTCATAGAACAAGTCGACCGCGTCGAAGTCCGAGACCAGCGTGTCCGCCATACTCACCATCACCCGGACCAACCGACCCTCTCGGAACGTCATGGCGAAAGGCTAGACCCCCGAAGTCCGCCTGCGAGAACGGAAACCTTTGGGTCCCGGCTCCGCCCAAACACCGCAAATTCGGGTGCCGATGCTGGGGCGACCATCCGCTCGCCACATCCGGCCAGGAGGCGGCATTGAGGTTTTTCGCGCTTGTCATCGGGAAGGATGCCGGCTTGCAATTGCCTGGCCTAACCGCTCGATAACGTCAGTCCGGGCGCAGAACGAGCAATACGTAAGCCACTCCCTAATGGCATGCCTGAAGAGCGGTTCCGTGTCGAGGGGCCGTTTCCCCCGCTCGGCTTTCGGGATTGGGCGCGACGGATAGCGACCCTGTATGACGAATGTGCAACGGAAGCCCGGAATACTCCTAATGCCCCTGGTCAAAGGGCTGTAGCCCTGAACCCCGGCGGGGAGACGTGGCGGCGGCTGGATTGGATGGGGTCTCCCCTATCCGAGACCTACTCCTCATCGACTCCTCGTTGATTGCCAGAGGACGACAACGATCCGATGCCCACGGTGGATGGTCGCCAAGAAGCTCATCAGCTTGCTCTCCACAACGGGCATGGACCAATGTCGGCTCCTAACTGATGAGCTTCCCAATCCCACCGCACGGCTTGGGTTTGTTTCATGCGGCGATCGGGAAGGTAGGGCCGAGGCGGGCCTTCGAGAAAGGAATGTCGATATGTCCGACAAGTCGGTCACCATCCGAGTCCCACGTCGAGTTCTTCGATTGGGAGCGGTCGTAGTAGCGGTGGGAGTGATCACGGCGTCGAGTGTGGCCCTCGCCAGCCATACGTTCAATGACGTTGACGACAACAACACCTTCCACGAAGCCATCACCTGGCTGAAAGAGGCGGGTGTCACCTTGGGGTGCAACCCGCCCGCCAACACCGAGTACTGCCCCGAGGACAACGTGACTCGGGAGCAAATGGCGGCGTTCATGAAGCGTCTGGCTGAGAATCGAGTGGTTGATGCCGCCGAACTACAAGGCCAGCCTGCGTCTGACTTCACCCAGGACCTGGTCTGGGTGGAGGCCTCGAACTCCTTCACCCAATGGCAGATGGACTCCGAAGAAGAGGCCACTGTGACATGCCCGGGTGGGACTTTGGTCGTCTCCGGCGGATCGCGCGAGGAAGGAACGGATATCGTCCTCGTCGACAGCTACCCCGAGGCCTCCCGGCAAGGATGGGTCGCTCAGTACCAGAACTCCTCGGGCACAGAGCAGACCGTCAACGTGGTGGTTTACGCCCTCTGTGCCAAGTACAGCGACAAATCACCCAGCGCGTTCCAGCCGGCCGGGGCAGACCCCGACCAAGGCTGAATCGAGGAGGGGGGCGGCCACGTCCCGCCCCCCTCTGAAATTCCCAATCTCAACTTCGCTGGACGAAGCATTACTTGACGGGGGTTCTCAAGCCGCTGAACGACCGACCGACTAGACCAAGGGAAGCATGCTCTGAGTAGCCCAGATCGAGGTCGTGTTGAAGCAACGCTTATGATCGGCGCGCTCGATCGAACGCAACAGCGTGCTCGCACTCCTTGGGTAGCACAACGATCAGAGCCCGCTATCGACTGGAACCTTGTTGTTCGCGTGTTTGCAGACCAGTATGGTTCAAGAAGTGGGGAGGCGCGCGAGTGTCAGGACTCTCACCGATCGCATCAGTAATCATCGCCGGCTACGCCAGAAGGTAGCCCTCCCCAACTGCGCCT
>JAICRU010000097.1 GCA_025937235.1 Acidimicrobiia bacterium | reverse complement strand
GGACGTTCCCTTACTTCTGCCAGGTCCACCCCACGATGCAAGGGACCATCGTCGTCGAGTGACCCTGCCGGCGTGACCATGGGCTGCTCGGATCAGAGTGGCCGGTAGCTCTTGCCCGATCCGGTGTTCCAGACCACCACCGTCTCGCCGGGCTCTATCCAGCCCGAGGCGGCCAGCTCGCGGTATGCCGCCCACGCCGCGCCCCCCTCGGGGCACATGTCGAGGCCGGTGGCAGCAGCCATCTCTTCCATCGTGTCGAGGATCACCGAATCGGGGACCGAAACGGCTGTTCCCTCGGTCTCGTCGAGGGCAGTCAGGCACAGGAATCCGCCGATCGGGGCGGGCACCCGCAGACCGTAGGCCTTGGTGACCGGGTTGGGCCAGGGTCGGGTCGAATGGGCGCCGCGCCCGTGGGCCTCGACGATGGGGGCGCATCCACTGGACTGGACGCACACCAGACGGGGCCGTGCCCCCTCGATCCACCCCATCTGCTCCATCTCGTCCCAGGCCTTCCACATCCCGACCAGCCCTGTTCCGCCACCGGTCGGGTAGATGACGACGTCGGGCAGGGCGAAGCCGAACTGCTCGAAGAGCTCATAGCCCATGGTCTTCTTGCCCTCGACGCGGTAAGGCTCCTTCAGCGTCGAGACGTCGAACTCCCCATCCTCTCTGTTCTCGGCCAGCCAGCGTCCCGCGTCGGCGATCGTCCCGTCCACCAGGTGCACCTTGGCCCCGTTGGACAAGCACTCGTCGACGATGGCGGATGGCGTGTCACGCGGCATGGCGATGGTCACGGGAAGCCCCGCCTCGGCCCCGTAGGCGGCGAGGGCCGCCCCGGCGAAGCCGGCCGTCGGCACGACCAGATGCTCGGCCCCGAGGAGAACGGCGGCGGATACGGCCATGCTCATGCCTCGGGACTTGAAGGAGCCCGCCGGGTTGCCTGACTCGTCCTTGAGCCAGACGTCCTCCTCGACCTGGATGATGGGTGTCCAGCCCTCGCCGAGAGAGACCGAGGAAGCGCGAGCCACGGGAAGCACCGCCGAATATCGCCACATCGACCCGATGTCTACGTCGATGATGGATGGCGCGGCACCTTCGGGGAGGATCACGTCCACCTTCAATGGGAGGCCGCAGCGCTGGCAGACGTTGTTGAGCCGGGTGGGGTCGTGGCTCAGCCCACACGAGAAGCATGTGAGCGCGGCGACCCGCTCCTGGCCGGTCCGGGTGGGCATGGTTCGGACTATAGGAAGGCCCGTTCCCGACGCCTGCCGTGTCTCTCCCGCACCGGCATCGCTACCGGCCACCGGCTAGCCCGACCAGGCGCGAAGAGTGAGCCGGGGACAATCGCTCACCTCTCGTCGGTAGGATCCGCCTCCACCGGTGTGACGGTGACATCGGTCGAGTCGGGGGTCGGCTCCGCCTCGATCGTGATGGGTTCCTTGGCGACGGCCTCGTCCTCGATCGGAACCTCGGATGGGGCTTCGGCGCCGGCGGCCTCCGATGCCGCCCACCGCTCCTTGGCCGCGGAGATCCCCTGATCGATCACTTCCCCCAGCTCCTGAGCGGCTTGTTTGGCCGACTCGAGAGCACTCATTCGCGAGTCCTTGGTCGCCTCCCATGCGGTGCGGAGAGCATCACTGGTGCGGTCCAACGCCCCTTGCACGTCGGCGAACCACCGTTGCCGGCTATCGGACGTCTTGTCAGTTCCATTGTCTGTCATCTCGATTCCTCCATGGATGCGTGAGGTCCATTCTCGTCTCAATCGCGACTTGATGCGTCGAGGTGTGAGATTTGCCGGGATAGGGTCGGGCCGTGCCCACTCATCCCGTGGGGCCGATAAGGGTCTCGGCCCACATCCCTGCACCTCCCGACGTGGTGTTCGCCTTCGTATCCGACACCCGCAACGATGTCGAATGGTGCCAGAACGTGGAGACGGTAGAGATGGTTGAGGGAGACACCATCCGACCCGGAGCCTTGTTCCGCTTCCACCAGCACCTCGACCGCCCGGGAGGAGAGCGCATGCAGTTCGACGTGGACGTCGAGGTCATCGAGATGGGGGAGGGATCGATCAAGTGGCAGGCCGACGACCGGTTCCAGAGACGGGACATCACCTTGACCGTGGAGGCCGATGGCACCGGGTCTCGAATCACCCAAGAGACCCGGGCCGTCTTCAAACGTAAGCCGGGAATCGCCAAATGGGTCTACCCCGTACTTGCTCGCCGGATCTTCACCAGGCAGTTTCGGGACCTGGCTGCTCTGTTCGAGACCAGGGGTCACTCCGGTTGAGTGAGGTTGCCCGACCCTCGGAGCCCGCCGATCATGGATGCCGGGGCGATCGGTCCGGTCGAGCAGCACGACCGGCGCCTGGCGCGAGCCGGAATGACTCGGGCTCCGATGCAGATAACGTCGCGTCCGTGGAGCCCGATTTCCCCGCCTCCTACGAGACCCTCCCCGAGCGTCTGATCCGAGAGGCCATTGAGGCGGGGGAGTTCGATGACCTTCCCGGGGTGGGCAAGCCCCTGCCCGGGGCGGGTGCGTCCGATGACGACCTGTGGTGGGTCCGTGAGTGGGCGGATAGGAACCAGGGATAGGCATCAGGCAAGTGGAACTAGGGATAACGACCTTCGCCGAGACCTATCCGGATCCGAAGACCGGAGAGACCATCGGCCACGGTGCTCGCCTCCGCCAGGTTCTGGAGGAGGTCGTAGTCGCCGAGCAGTCCGGTCTCGACGTATTCGGTGTGGGCGAGCACCATCGGCCGGATTTCGCCGCCTCCTCACCTGCAGTCGTGCTCGCGGCCGCAGCCGGGCGGACGAAGCGAATCCGTCTGACCCCGGCAGTGGTGATCCTTTCCTCCGATGATCCGGTCCGGGTCTTCCAGGAGTACGCCACCCTCGACCTCGTCTCTTCAGGTAGGGCGGAGCTCTTGGTGGGGCGCGGCTCGTTCATCGAGTCATTCCCGCTTTTCGGCTATTCGTTGTCCGATTACGACGAGCTGTTCAGCGAGAAACTCGATCTCTTGCTGGAGATCAGGGACAGCGAGAAGGTGACCTGGTCGGGGAAGTTCCGACCGCCCCTGGACGGCCAGACCATCTATCCGAGGCCGGAACAGGATCCACTGCCGATTTGGGTTGGGGTGGGAGGAAGTCCCGACTCGATCGTTCGTGCTGCGTCCCGGGGGCTCCCGGTCGCGTTGGCGATCATCGGTGGCAACCCTGATCGGTTCGCTTTCTTCGCCGATCTCCATCGCAAGACGCTCGCCGAGTCGGGTCACGACCCCGTCCTGGCCCCACTGGCGGTCCACGCCCATGGTTATGTCGCCGCCAGCAACGATCGGGCCGCCGACGAGTACTACAACGCATATGCGGTGGCCATGACTCGGCTGGGCCGGGAGCGGGGATGGGGGCCCATGACGCGTGCCCAGTTCGACATGATGAGGCAGCCCGAGGGATCACTGGTGCTGGGCGATGTGGAGACCGTGGCCGAGAAGATCCTGAGGATGAAGCGGATGCTCGGGATCGACCGGTTCATGCTCCACATCAGCGTGGGCACCCTGCCCCACGAGCAGGTTCTTCATACCATCGAGCTGCTGGGGAACGAGGTGGCTCCCTTGGTCAGGTCCTCGAATCCGGACTGATGGTATTCAGCGGGCCGTGGGGGCCAGAGAGTCGAGGATGAGCTCGGCGTAGAAGTAGGGCCACTTGATGTCGGGCTGTTCCGAGCGGTATCTCGTGTCGGCCTCCTGCAACCAAGCGGTGATCTGTCCCACGGTGGGATCGAACCCGACGAATGACTCGAGCTTGCCCTCGAGCCAACTCGCATACCAGTCAGCCCAATTTGGGGCCGGGTCGGCGCCGTGAGCCTCGTGATGGCCCCGTGCTGCCGCCCCGAGGAGTCGTCCCAGCTGCGTGACTGTGTCCCTGTCGGCCATGTGTCGGGCAGGTTAGGGGTGACCGCTCGGTACCCCGCCAACAGTCGCGAAGAACAGTCTTAATTCGCGAAATTCAATGAGGCATACGATTTGCCCGGCTCGAAATCACGAGCCTATGGTGGCAAAGCCGACTTGGAGGCAACTCCAGATCGGACTTGAAGTGACCGAGAGGTGACTTTGAGACCTCGCTGGGAGACCAGTCCTTCGGGGCTGGAGTGCCAGCAAGGTCGGAAGCCCCGAGAGGGTGTCGGCTTCGGCCAGCACTCCCTCGGGGTTTTTCGCATCGGCGGGCATCCAAGATCCCCAAAGCAGCCAGGCACCAGTTGCGTCACTGCACCTGACGATCAGCCGTCAGCCTCATTTCGAGCCCGGCGAAAATGATCTCGAGTCGAAAGGCGAACTCGGTCCCGTACACAGCAGGCAAAGCAGTTATCGAACCGATGGACACCCAGCAGGTACGTCGGCGCTACGACGAGATGGCCGACAACTGGAGGCTGCTCGGGATCGTCGACTCGTTGATGCTCATCAACCGTCTTCGCAAGAAGCACATTGGCACTGCGTCGGGCGCCGTTCTCGACGTTGCCTGCGGGACTGGCGAGAACTTCCCCTACTTCCGTTACTCGTCCTCGATCACGGCCGTCGACCTTTCCGCCGAAATGATCGATGAGGCCCGCCGAAGGAGAGACCAACTGGGGATCGCGGTGGATCTGGTAGTGGGGGACGCTCAGGCCCTTCCCTTCGGCGATGACACCTTCGACACCGTTGTGTCGGCGCTTTCCACCTGCACGATCCCGGACTACGTGTCGGCGTTCCACGAAATGACCCGGGTGGTCAGGCGCGGCGGGCGCATCCTCCTTCTCGAACACGGCCGGTCGTCGGTGGGATGGGTGGCTCGTCGGCAGGACCATCACCTCGATCGGGTCTATGCGAGAAGCGCCTGTCGCAACAATCGAGATGTCGGTGCCGAGTTGACCGAGGCCGGTCTGGCCCCCGTTTCCAGCGTGAGGTCGCACCTGGGTACTGTCAACAGGATCACGATCCAGGGCTAACGACCCGGTGACAGCCGGCGGTATGCACTCCGGAAATAGATCATCGGGTCCGTCAGGTCTGAGATGTCGACCCGGTCGATCCTGCCCACCATCAGCCCTGACCATCCCGCCTCGTCGGCCGACTGGAAGGTGCAATAGGCCCGATCGGGGAGATCGATGAAGGCCGGCCCCCACTCGGTCTGCTCTGTCGCCACGTTGGTGAACATCCCGCCCGGGGCGGGGGCGAGGCCGGCGAACACATCGGCCAGCCGGTTGTCGTCATGACGGCAGACATGGACGATGAACCGTCCGGTCTCGGCTGCCGTGCCCCACAGGTCCGTGGTCGGGCCCACCACCAGATGGACCAGTGCCGGCTCTCCCTCGATCACGAGCAATGAGGAAATGGTTAGACCCGTTCGCTCCCATTCTGACCCCGACGTGACGACGGTCACCGCGGCGGCGAGCCGGCCCCTGAACCGACGCGCCGGGTCGCGATCGTCGGGCCCCGGCTTGAACGGGTGCTCGGAGTGGATCATCAGTGCACCCTAGGGAAATCTGTCAGACCCTCCTGTCACAGTGTCGGGCATGAGCATCGAGACCGTTGCACTCATCATCTCCATAGTCCTGTCCCTTGCCGTGATCGGGCTGATCGCCCTGCTCCTGGCTTCCAGACGGCAGGCGCCGACCGACCCCGATGCGGCCGATCCGGAGCTGACCCGCCGCATCGACGAGCTGCAGCAGGCCGTCGCCGGCCGTGACGGCGCCCTCGGGGCCCAGATGGCCCAGCTCGACACCAAGCTGGCCCAGCTCCAGGCCTCGGTGACTGGACGGGAGGCGACCCTCGACGAGCAGGTGCGTGGGATCGGCGCCCAGATGAAGGGGATCACGGATCTCTTCACCAATGATCGGGTCCGTGGCGGTTGGGCCGAGATCGGCATGAAGCGGATCTTGGAGCACGGTGGGCTGGTCGAGGGGAGGGACTACGTCTGCCAGGTGACTCACGGCGACCTTCGGCCCGACGCGGTGGTCCATCTCCCCGGGGGCCGGAACATCGTCATCGATGCCAAGTTCCCGGCGGCTCGCTTCCAGCAGGCGCTGGCCGTCGATGACGCCGGGCGCCGCAACGCCCTGCTCGCCGAACAGGGCAAGGAGTTGGAGAGGATCGGCAAGGGCCTGGCCGCCAGGGGCTACCTCGACCTGGCATCGGGTGGCTACGTGGTGATGTACCTGCCCTCCCAGGCGGTGTACGAGGCGGCAGCGTCGGCTTATCCGGACCTGATCGATCGGCTGCTGAAGTCCCGGGTCATCGTCGCCGGCCCGAGCGCTCTCTATGCGTTGCTGGCCAACGTCGCCTCGCTGCTCACCGAATACCGCGCTCTTCAGCAGGCCGACGAGATCCTCGACGACGCCAGGGAACTGCATCGTCGTCTCATGGGTTTCGCCGGGCATCTCCAGAAGCTCGGATCCGGGCTGGCAGGCACGGTGCGCACCTTCAACGCCGCGGTCGGCTCGTGGGAGAGCAAGGTCGGCCCCCAGCTTCGCCGTATGAGCGAGCAGAGCGGGGGCCAGGAGATCCCCGGTCCGGAGCACGTCGAAGAGCAGGTCAGGGACGTCCAGGAAAACGGTTTGAGAGTGGCCGGATAGCGGCCAATCGAAGATGCTTGGAGATGGCCGAAGAATCGGGAACCATATCCCCCGGTGGCGAGTCTGAAGTTTGTAGGCGGCGGGGCCTGGGTATGAGGACAGGTGACTCGGGAGGTGCGAGATGGCCAACGAAGTGCATGAGATCACGACAGAGAGAGAACGTCAGTCCGATCTGGAATTCGCCACGAGGGCAGTGATCTACCTCCGCACCATGGGCCTGAGCAACGACGAGGTGGCCGACTACCTGGTCGACGAGTTCGGCCTCGATCGGGACGCCGCCGGCTCCATGGTCTCGGTGGCTGCCTAGGGCCCACAGTCCGGAGGGCGAGGTCTTTTTACTTCTTGCCCAGATGACCCCACCGTTCGAGGTCGTCCATGGTCTCCAGGATGGTCTGATCCACGTCGCGGAACACGAGACCCAACTCCGTTTTGACCTTTGAGTTGTCGAACCTCATCGAGCCGCCCAGGTGGGTCATCAGGTAGTCCCGAGTGCCCCGCGCCTGGACTGCGGCGACGGCCTTGCTCAATGGGATTCCGATCCCGCGGTCCAGCGAGATCGACGGAAGCTTGTATCGATCTCCCCAGCCGTTGGATCTGAGGAGGTCGAGGACCTGGCGCATGGTCCGAGTCCCGGCGGCGACGAGGTAACGCCCCTCGGCGCCAGGGCGCTCCATCGCCAGGACATGGGCCGTGGCAACATCTCTGACATCGACGAAGGCCCACTCGATGGCCAGGATGGCCGGCACGCTGCCGTTGGTGAAGCCGGTGAAGAAGCCATGACTGGTATTGACCTCCGGCCCCAAAGATGGCCCGATCACATAGAAGGGGTTGATGACCACCAGCTGGAATTCGATCCCTTCCTTCTCGACAAAGCTCCACGCTGTCTGCTCGGCCAGGGTCTTGGAGAAGTAATACGGGTTGCGGGAGAGCGAGGAGCGGGTATTCCAGTCGGCCTCCGTGTTGACGTGGCCGTCGGCCCGGTCGGTGATGGCCGCCACCGACGAGGTCAACACCACCTTCCGCACCGAACGTGATCTCATGCAGGACTCGAGGACCGACAGCGTCCCGTTGACCGCGGGGTCGATCAGATCACGTTGCGGGTCGGCGACGTCGATCTGGTACGGCGAGGCGGTGTGCAGCACGTATTCGCACTCTTTCACTGCCCTATCGAAGGCGTTTGCCTCGAGCAGATCCGCCGTCACCAGCTCCAGCCGATCCTCGGCCCCGACCGGTGCTCTGAGGTGGGCGTGTCTGGCCGATGACGGGTCGCGCACGGTCCCGCGCACCCGGTATCCGGAGGCGAACAGCTGGGCGATGATGTGGGAGGCGATGAATCCTGAGGCTCCGGTGACCAGTACCGGGGCATCGGTCACCGGCTCGAGCGGTGTCATTCCCCCTGAGCGCGGTCGTCGGCCCCCCGCCCCACCACGAACCAGATGGCGTGGACCGGCTCGTCACCCATGTTGAAGAGACGATGCGGCTCGGTGGAGTCGAAGGCGATCGAGTCACCCGGTTGCAGCTCGAAGACCTCGAAGCCGAGCTGGATCCCCATCTTTCCCGAGACCACATATCCGTACTCCCGACCGTGATGACGCATCAGCGATTCGTCCGGCGTGGAGGCGCCTCCCACCTCGTAGATGGCGTGCAGAAAGTCCACCCCATGCTCTGTATCGGAGGTGAGTTGCTCCCAACGCACACCCGAGGCCAGGTCGATCGACTTGCGATCTTCGGGATGGACCAACGGGCTGGCGACGCCACCGGCCCCGCCCGAGTCCGCATCCAGATCGCTGCGACGGGGGTTGTCGTCACCCCGCAACAGCTTGTCCAGGGAGAGGTCGAGCTCGGTGACGATGGCGTACAACGTTCCCACCGAGGGCTTGGACAACCCGCTCTCGAGCTGTGAGATGAGGCTGGCGGAGAGACCGAGCCGACGGGCCAGTTCGCGCTGGCTGATGCCGGCCTTGGTCCGCTCGGTGCGGAGCCGGTCACCGATCCCGTCGAGGTGCTCCGTCGTCTCCATGCGCCCGCTACATCAACAGCCAGCCGCTGTCTATGTAAAGGTTGACTCCGTTGACCGACCGGTTCTCCAGCAGGAACACGACGGCGTCGACCACGTCTTCCATCGTGCAAAGCCTCTTGGTCGGGGTGCGGGCGATGACCGCGTCCAGCGGCTTGTCCACCCAGTACGGGCTGTCGCCGACGATCCCGGGGTGGATGGCGTTGAACCTGATCGGGGCCAGTTCGACTGCGAAGGTGGTGATCATCGTCGAGATGGCCCCGTTGACCGCGGTGACGGTCGTCGAGCCCGGATAGGGGCGATCTTTCGCCCTTCCCCCGAAGAGGACCACCGAGCTGTCGTCGGAAAGCCTGTCGAGGAGGGTGTGGATGACCTCGGTGTAGCCGACCACCTTCATCGTGGCCAGGTATCGGGCGCTCTCGACGTCGTATTCGCGGACCGGGTTGTTGTCGCGGGCGATGGCGCTCAGCACCAGCTTGTCGACGTCACCGACATCTTTCAAGGCGGAGGCAATCTTCTCGGGCTCGGCCAGATCGAAGCCCATGCCCGTGGCCTTGCCGCCCAGCTCGGAGGCGACGGCCTCCGCATTGGCCGGGTCACGGCCGGTGATGATGACTTCACGGCCTCGCTCGATGTAATGAGCCGCCAGCTCGCGGCCGATACCGCCCGTGCCGCCGACGATCAACACTGTCCCTTGGGCCATCAATCAGCTCCTCTCGCGGCCAGGAACCGGGATCCTAACCCTTCATGGAACACGACTGTGCAGTGAGACTGAGCACCTCGGGCGACGCTGGTTAGGCTCCGCCGCCCCTCGACAAGGGCAGAAGGAGAACGGTGGCCCACGACGTATGCATCATCGGCGCTGGT